>JAHEZO010000234.1 GCA_023250995.1 Flavobacteriales bacterium
AAATTCTTTTTGAAGTGCGTTAATCCGGTCGGTTTCCTTTATCCGCAGTGTTTTTAATCCTGTTAACCTGGCTTCTATGCCTAAACCCGCACAGGCCACGGCAAAAGTTTGTGCAAGATCGGGGCATTTTAAAAAATCAAAATGGATGCTTTTTGTTTTTGAATTGCCTTTAGTTTTTTTTAATTGTATTCCGTTTTTGATAAAAGTTGTTTTTACTCCGAAAGGTTTAAACATTTCTGCAACCATGGAATCACCTTGCAGGCTTTTCCGTTTTAAATGCAGCAAGGTCAGGTCGGTTTTTTCAGAAAAGGAAGCCATTTCGTACCAATAGGATGCAGCACTCCAATCGGACTCAACCGTAAAATTTTTCGGCTTGTATTTCTGAGGGAAAATTGAAATTGAATCAGGTTTTGATTTGTGTTTTATTCCGAAGTGACTCATTATCTTTAAGGTCATGTGGAGGTAAGGCCCCGAAGTTAATTCCCCAGCAAAATTTAAGGTGAGCCCCTTTTTTAAAACGGGAGCAATCATAAGGATTGCCGAAATAAATTGGCTGCTAATGCTTCCATCAATAAGAATATTTCCGCCCCTAAGTGCTTTGCCAATAATTTTTATCGGAGGGAACCCCGGCTTTTCGAGGTATTTTATGTCGGCCCCCAATTTTATTAAGGCATCCACAAGAATTTTAATGGGCCTCTCTTTCATTCTCGGGCTCCCTGTTAGGATAAATTCTTTTCCTTCCTGAACAGCTAAAAAGGCGGTTAAAAATCTCATCGTGGTTCCCCCGGCCCCAACGTTAAAAATTTTTGGCGGACCGGGTTTGCCGTTTTTTTGTGAAGAAACTTTGTTTTGAAGTTTTAAAATTTTTCTTAAAGTAGCTGTATCATCGGCTTCCGAAATATTTTCTATTTCGAAATTACCGGGGCAAAGGGCCTGAATGATCAATGCCCGGTTGCTTTCACTTTTAGAGGAGGGAAGTTTAATCACTCCACTTAAATTTTTATCTTTTTTCCGGAGGCAATATTTCTTCAAGAGGTTAGATTTTTTTTGGTGCAGCGGGCAAAAAGCATTTAACAAAAGTTGCACAAAAAGTTAAAATTTCACGCAAAGCTGCAAAGCACGCAAATGGATTAAAAGAAAATAAGAAAATTTAAAATAATTCTCATTTTATTCAGTAATTTACACTATTTCATTTTGAGCATTAAAGAATCGGATTGAACAAAAGATTTTTCGGAAACAAAAATTTCTTCCACCACACCATCTTCATGGGCTAAAATAGTGTTCTCCATTTTCATGGATAAAATCACAAGGAGCGGATCTCCCTTTTTCACCTCATCCCCAGGCACCACTGAAATTTTTATTACTTCACCCGGCATGGGTGATTTATAATTTCCCGAAATTTCCTCTGATTTCTTCTCCGGAAAATTGGAGATATGTTTGAGTTTTAACTGTCCGGAAGCCGGCAGGTGAATAAAAATATCATTTACCTCTGAATTCCCGGTTCCCCCTTTGGCGGTAAAAACCATAGCGGTAATAATCATTCCGTTAAGATTAAATTTTACGCAGTTACTTTCAGAAGAAATGAAACATACCGAAAATGTTTTTTCAAGACAGGATACCGTGAAATAATTATTCCCCGAATTGCGGTAACAAAGAGTAAATTCTTTATCTCCGATTAAATATTTTTCCTCCTGGTTCTTATAAAAATTATTTCTCCATCCCGACTCAATGTTTCGCAAAAGAATCCTTTTCTTTTCTCTTTCATGCCAGTTGAAAAGGAAAGAGGAAATTAAAAAAACCGGATCGGGTATTACCCGGGCTGATTTTATTTTATGGGTTTCAACAAAATGGGTGTTGTAATTTCCGCCAATAAAATCTTCATTTTCAAGAATGGAAATAAGATATTCTTTATTGGTGGTTACTCCCAGGCAAACGGAATTCTTTAAAGCAAAAATCATTTTCCTTATTCCTTCGGTCCGGTTTTTTCCCCCGGCAATAATTTTTGCAAGTAGAGGATCATAAAAAATATCAACGACTGTCCCGGTTTCTATTCCCGAATCATATCTCACTCCCTCGGTTTCAACCGGCTTCCAACATAAAATTTTACCTGTTTGCGGTAAAAAATTATCCATATGGTTTTCGGCATAGAGCCGCACCTCAAGAGAATAGACCCAATACTTTTGTTCTTTTCGCTTTTCAAAATCATATTGCACAGGACTGCCTTTGCGGGAATTATTTTTTCCCTCATCGATACTTAATACTTCGGGAATTGTTTTTCCTTCTGCAATTTCAATCTGAATTTTCACAAGATCCAGCCCGGTTACCATTTCGGTTACCGGATGTTCAACCTGCAGGCGGGTATTTACTTCAAGAAAATAAAATTCTTCAGCGGAGGAGGATAAAATAAATTCTACGGTACCGGCATTGTGATAATGGATGGCTGATGCGGCTTTCAAAGCGGCTTCCGCCATTTTTTCTCTTATTCCGGGAGTTAAAACCGGTGAAGGACTTTCTTCAATTATTTTCTGGTGCCTGCGCTGTATGGTGCACTCCCGTTCAAAAAGGTGAACCACATTTCCTTTTTTATCCCCAAAAATCTGAATTTCAACATGCCTGCAAGAATCAAAATATTTTTCAAGAATGAGCCGGTCATCCCCAAAGGATGATTTTGCCTCTCTTTTTGCGGTTTCAATGGAGGCTTCCAAATCTTCCTGCTTCCTGACTATACGCATTCCTTTACCACCGCCACCGGCACTTGCCTTAAGCAAAACAGGGAAACCGATTTTAACTGCCTCAGAAATTAGTTTTTTTAAGGATTGTTCTTCTCCCTCATAACCCGGCACCACCGGAACTCCGTTTTTTTTCATTATTTCTTTGGCGCCAGCCTTTGATCCCATTTTGGCAATGGAATCGGAGGAAGGACCAATAAAAATAATTTTTTCTTCTTCACATCTCCTGGCGAATGCAGCATTTTCTGATAAAAATCCATAACCTGGATGAATGGCATCCGCTCCTGTTTGTTTGGCAGCGGAGATTATTTTTTCAATATTAAGATAGGAATCTGCCGGAGGAGAATTTCCAATATGCACTGCCTCATCTGCTCTTTTAACGTGCAGCGAATTTTTGTCGGAATCAGAAAAAACAGCCACGGTTGAAATTCCCATTTCATTGCAGGTTTTCATTACCCTGATGGCAATTTCTCCCCTGTTGGCAACAAGTACTTTTTTAATGAATTTCATTTAAAAAAATTTCTCCTGAACGAATAGCGAAAATAGAAATAATATTTTTCTTTGGCCTTGGAAATTATGTTTTGGTTTTCATCATTTTTTATTTAGAAAAACGTCAGATAGAATTAAAAAAAGGTTTTACCACAGAGGGCACAGATTTTCACAAAGATTAATTTTCTCCGTGCTTCTTTGTGTTCTCTTTTTCTCTGTGGTTAATATTTTTTTTATTAAAATTTTATTTGCAATCACCAAAAAACTTTCTTTAATTTGCTTTACCTCCACTTTTGAAAGAATTTAATTAAAATCATTTTTCCCATGCACAAAACAGGCAAAACCACTCTTACCACTACGCTCATTCAAATGAGCTTCGTAGTACGCAGTAAAATCAATAAGGGGGGGGGGGATATCTCTCCATTGTTTTTTGCAACTCTCCTTACAGTGGCAATGGCCGTTCCGGTATGCTTTAATACTGAAGTTTACGCTCAAAGCGGACAGAAATTTGCCTCGGGAGGAAACACCTTAGCCAATGGAGAATTTTTAGGAACGCTAAACAATTTCCCTCTGAATATTAAGGTGAACAAAGTTTTAAGGAGCAGTTTCACCACAACCGGTTTTGATTTGTACGGCAACCTGAAGGTTACAAAACACGCCACGGTTGACAGTATCCTGAACACCTGGCAGGCAGTAGTAAAAGATGCTCTCACCGTGGGAACTACACTCTCAGTTGTAGGCAACGCAACCTTCAATAAAAATGTAACTGTTACTAATGGAATTTTTAAAGTCGGGTATATTTCCATTTCGTCAAACTCCATCACTTCGAACATAGGAAGTATTTCTTTTGGCGCTGGGAACTTAACTACCACGGGAACCATAAGTGCTTCGAATATTACAACCATGCAAACAAGTATAAACAATCAGCAATTGGCAATAGGCAATTTGCAAACTGCAATGGTCAATGTGCAAACGGATGTGGATACACTGGAAAACAAAATGAACAATGTTCAATCTTCATTAAGCAATCAGCAAAATTCAATAGGCAATTTGCAATTGGCAATTAACAACCACGATTCAATTCTTAGCAACCACCAATCAGAGATAACCGGAATTCAAAATCAGGTTTCAGCAATGCAGCCAAGCCAATGGCAAAATGATTCATCGGGGAGCGGAAATATTTCTTATAGTGGTGGCAATGTAGGAATAGGAACTGTAAACCCTTCTTTTCCGCTCGAAGTTAGCGGAAGCATTAAGGTAACTGGAGCATCAAGTGGAAATAATAACAATGGCGGAACACCACCCATCAGCCAGAGCATTATTATTGATGGTGGCATTGACCAAATAACCGCTACCAGCGGCACGCTTAGTTTTGGGAGTTCAAATCTAACCACTGCAGGAAATTTTCAGGCTGCTGCTATAAGCACCGGCAACTTAACCATCAGTGATAATTTTTCAACCCGTACCATTACTGCCGATACCATTAGAACTGCAAACTGGGGTGAATATGTCCGTTTTGATTCCCCGGTTCGTTACAGAGAGCCGGTTTACATGGAAAAAATGATGACAGCCACTAATATGCAAATTGATACCATGACTGTAACCAATCAATTTACCGCCACCAACTCCGTAAGCAGTGATACCCTAGTTGCAGTAAAACAACTTAACGTAAATCACAACCTTGCTCTTGGGAGCGATAGCGGCAGCACCGAAAGCGATATTGCAAGCAGAGTAAGTACACTGCGAATACAAAGCGACCCTGCCGGAACTTACAATGTGGTTATGAGTGCTGATAATAATACAAGAGTGGGTATTGGAACCAAAACTCCCACAGAGAAATTGAGTGTGGATGGTAGTGTAAGTGTAAGCGGGGATGTTAAAATCGGGGGAACCATAAATGCAAGCGGAATAAATGTTAACGGAAAAACATCATTTGACAGTTTAAGCGTTACGGGTAAAATCCGAACCAACAGAATTACGAGCATTATTCCCGGGGATAGCTTACTTTTTATGGGCGATAGTTCAATAAATTACAATCTTATTTACAACCGGATTTGGGGAAGTGGTTCTATTGCAAAAGGAATTGCCTTGGGCCAATTTGCAACAGGTGTGGGAATGCGTACAGTGGCAATTGGAACTTCTGTAAGGGCTT
>JAHEZO010000085.1 GCA_023250995.1 Flavobacteriales bacterium
GTTGAATTATTATGCCTTGGACGGAACCGGTTGGGGAAGCCCTTTTCTTCTTGTCCCTGAAGCCACCAACGTGGATGATAACACCCTAAAAAAATTAGAAACCCCTAAAAAGGAAGAATTTTTTCTGAGCAAAGCATCACCTCTGGGAATTCCTTTTCACAACTTCAGAAAAACCAGTTCAGAATACCAAAGAAAAGAAAGGATTGAAAAAGGACGACCAGGAAGCCCCTGTTATAAAAAATTTTTAGCTTATAATACAGAGTTCACTAAAGAACCCATTTGCACCGCATCACGTGAATTTCAAAATTTGAAAATTAATCAACTTAAAGAAAAAAACCTCCCGCCTGAAATATTTGAAACCGAATTGAATGATATTGTATCAAAAGAATGTTTGTGTGAAGGTTTAGGGGCCTCTGCCCGATTAAAAAACCATATAAAAGAAAAACATAATCTGAATGCAGTGGCCTTGTGCCCCGGGCCAAATCTTGCTTATTTTTCCGGGGTATTTTCATTATCAGACATGGTTGGTCATATTTACGGGAGAAAAAATATTTTAAATTCCCTGAATCGCCCTAACATGTTTATAAATGAGCTTGAATTGTATTAAAATTATCTGAAAAATGAAATCAGAAAAGCATCCGGAAGAATTTCGGAAAAACAAAATAAATACTTCAGCGGGTATAAAATAAATTTAATGGATGGAATTGAATATTATAAAAAATTAATCCCAAACATGACAGGAGAATTTAAATCCGATCGGGATTTTTTCCTTAATGCCCTCAAGAAATTTGATAAAATAATTAGAAATATTTCTATTCCAATGCCTTTGATTGCCTAATTCTGCCATCGCCAACTTTTATCTTAGTTTGGTGTAAAAAAAGCCTGATTATTTTTTCAAACCTGTTATCAATTTTTTTAGCCCATCAATTTCCTCTTTTAAATCCTTTTCCTTTTCTTCAAGCCGAATGATTTCCCGGAACAAAAGTTCAATATTGATTTTTAAGCTATCCGTTCTGTTGGTTTCAATTATTTCTGTTGAAAAAGAGGCTGCTCCAACAGGGGGTTTCTCCTTTTCTCCCTCCTTTGGAACAATTTTATTATCCCCAACCGAGGTCTTTAATACCCCGTCTCCTAATTTTTTTTTGACTCTCCCAGAGATCGGACAAAATTCACAACTTGCCAGATTTCCTCGTCATCAGTAATTTTCTTTTTAAAAGATGGCATATCCTCCCTGCCTTCTTTGGCTTTGTAAAAAATTTCTCCATCCGTTTGGTCCTGAAATTCCTTGGTGGTAAAATCACCGCAGGGAGTTTTTAACTCTTTTGATTTTGGACCATCTCCCATGCCTTTTGTACCATGGCACGATTTACAGTGTTTATTATAAGTAGTCTTGCCCGCAGCCATAGATTCGGCATCAGATTTTACCGGGTTTTTAACTTTTTTGGATGCATCGGGAACTACCCATGGCTTTCTATCATCCTGTTGAATTTTAATAAACGACATAGTGATGAATCCTGTAACCAACGTGCCAAAAATTGCAATGGCAATGATTTTGTTTTTTCCTTTTGATTTCATAATGGCCTCCTTTTTAATAATGATTAAACCTGATTGTTAAATTAAATTTAAATCCTTTTGAAAAAAAAATTAACTTTCCCTTTTGCTTAGTTTTTTAATTTTAAACAATTGAAATATCAGATACAATAAAACTCCCCAAATTCCAAAAACAATTGCCACAGAAGCTGCTACCAGAGGAATAGGCGCATTTCTTCCGGATGCCCACAAAGTCCGGTTATGATTAACCACCACTTTCACGGGAACCCCCCATTTTACTGGAATTTCGCTTTCAATTGTTCCAAACTCATCATGATCTTCAATCTTCGCAATAACATAAAGGATTCCTTCTTTGTCCCCCGGGATATCACATGGAACAACTGATGCAACAGAACCTTTTTCATCTGTACTTAAAGGGTCTCCCAAGGGCAAAATGCTGAACATTCTCCTTATTCCCATTTTTACTTCCGTTTCCGGTACCGGCACCAGACTGTCTTTACCAAATACCTGGAATAATACTGCTTTTACACTGCTGTCAGTTTCAGAAACGGTTAATTTAATTTCAGCCTTTTTTATGGAAATTTCTTCTTCCCCTTCACTATAACTACCAAATCCATCCATGTGTGCTATAAAATCCAAATCATTTTTTCCTTTGGCTATTTGTAAATACTTTTGAAAAAGGTTAATTACAGCCTCCCCCTTTTCATCGGTTCTTCCGGATCCAATATTTCCTTCCTCTGAAACCCCGCCAAAAAATAAATTTATTACGGCATTGTTAATGTAAACATTTTTCTTACCCTCCTTATACCATGCACTAACCTTAATACTTTCATTTCCATTGGCAAGCCTAAAATAACGAAGCGACATTTTTACGGGAATTTTTTCGGATTCTTCTTTTTTCACCGGTGCATTTCCCTCCTCCCCATTATTGCCAAAAACAAATCCTAATGCAGAGAAAAATGAAATAATAAAAATCAATATAGATTTTGAAAAGAAATTTGTTTTCATTTTATTTGATTTTTTAAATCCAACCCCAGCCTTTTTCTTTTGATTTTATAGCGGCTGTAAAGAAAAAAATATTCATTAGCTCATTTTCCATCTTCCATCTTCCATCTTCCATCTTCCATTTTCCATTTTCCCTCTTCCCTCTTCCCTCTTCCATTTTCCATTTTTACTTTTTCCCTTCTTTTTTCACCCAATACCCAACACCCAATACCCCATACCCTATACCCTATTCCTCTATTCCCCCTTCACTTCCATCTCCTCCGTTTCAATTCCTTTTTCCTCGGCAATTTCCCATATTGATAAAATAGGAAAATACCTCACAAAAATTGTAATCACCAATAAGGCTGCTGCCAGAGATGAAAGAGTTATTGATAACTCGGGAAAAGTGGGCATGTAATGCTGCATTTCCACAGGAACCTCCTGCATGGGCAAAAATGGGTGAAGCATGGTTGGAATAACAATGAGGAACCTTTTAAACCAGGCCGCCACAATTACCATGAGGGCGATTACAAACATAGGTGCAGGTTTCCTGAATCTTTTAAATAATAATGCAATGATTGGAATTATCATTCCAAAAATCTGTACCGCCCAAAACATGGGGGCGTAATGTCCAACAAACAAAGACTGAAGGTGGTCGGCTTCAATTTGTTTCATTTTATAACCGGGAACAAGGTATTCGTTAATTGTAAAATAGAGGTAAACCAATGAGAGGAGAACCAAAAGTTTGCCCATCCGGTCAAAATGATTTTCTGTAATATATTTATTGTACCCTTCGTAAAATTTCCAGAAAACAAACATGCCTGCCACCACGGCAGCGGCCCCAAGCATAAATGCCCCTGAAACGAAATAAGCTCCAAAATTTGTACTATCCCACCCCGGCCTGAACGTGGTTGCAAACAACCACGAAGTAACGGTATGAATGCTCAATGCAACCGGGATAATGAGTACCGAAAGAATAGTAACCGATTTTTTTATTATCGCAAACTGATCTTTTGTTCCTCTCCAGCCGAGAGACAAAACACGATACATTTTTTTTTGCCATTTTGGGATGTTAGTTAAATTATCCCTGCAAAATGCGATTCCGGGCAGCAAGGGGAAATATAAAAGAAGAATGCTAATGGTCATATAGGTTGTGATAACTATGATATCCCAGAGTATTGGAGATTGAATGCGGCCGTACATAAACAAATGGTGAATTCTATCTGGGCGGCCCATATCAACAATAATAATTAAGCCGGCAAACATTATAGCTGCCACTGCAATAACTTCAGAAATTCGGGTTAGGGGTGCCCTCCATTTCACATTAAGCAAATATAAAATTGCGGTAATTAGAGAACCCACCAGGCTGGCAGCCACAAAAAAAACAAAATTTGAAATGTAAATTCCCCAGGAAACGTAATCTCCTAAACCTGTAATGCATAAGCCCTGCCGGAGTTGCTGACAATAAAAAAATAATCCGTTTGCTATTACAATTAATAGCAACACTACCCAGGTTTTCCCTAATGCACCGAATTTTTTTGGCAGAAGTTCAACGTTTAACTCCTTTATAATACGCTGGGCTTCATGCCCCCTTATCGAATTTTCCATTTGACTTTTACTTTAAAATGCATTTAATGGTTTTCCGGGGGATTTTCTTCCTTTTTTTCTGCGTCTTTAAAAGGAAATAATCGGCTTGCCGCAGGGAGATAATAAAGGCTGGGCTCGGTCCCCAATCCCTCCAGATACCTGTAACCGGCTTTGTCTTTCATCAGGGTGCTAAACCTTAGTGTTTCATCTCCGTTGGTTACAGTATCTTCATTTAAATCGCCAAAATAAAATACTCCGTTTGGGCAGGCCGAAACACAATGCGGAAGTTTCCCAACTTTAAGCATGTCCGGACAGAAATCACATTTTTCAACAGTTCCCTTTCTTCTTGGAACACTCGTCTCGGGAGAATAACAAATGCCCGCAATTTCAGTAGGCATTTTTGGCTCCTCCCAATTAAAGGTTCGGGAAGAGTATGGGCAGGCTGCCATGCAAAACCTGCAACCAATGCATCTTTCATTATCAATCAAAACAATTCCATCATCTCGCTTAAATGTTGCGTCAACCGGGCATACTTTTACGCATGGAGGATGATCGCAATGCAGGCAGGGTTTGGGCATCCAATAGGGTGAGGTAAGTTCACTGTCCTGCATTTTAAAAACTTTAAGATATTTTCCTTTTTCTTCAAGATTGTGATGTTTCTGACAGGAATCCTGGCATTTTAAAGCATGTTTGCAACGCGAAAGGTCAATAACCATTACAAATTTTTTTCCCGGAATGCCTTTCCTCGCCTCTGCATTATTTGAATTGCCACAATGGTGAGAATCCATTTTGATATTTGCACTGTCCACCTCAACTAATTTTCCATCAGTGGTAAGCAATTTTACTTTTTCTCCTGTTGCTCCGCCCTCTTTATTCGAAAAGGCTTTCCCCAATCCGGCACCGGCCAGGGCAAGCCCCGCAACGGCCAGGCCTGATTTTAAGAAATTCCTTCTTTCGGAGTTTTCCTTTTCGGGTTTATTTTCTTCAGTTTCCATAATATTTAAAAAAAAATTGAAGGCAGGTTTTCAAAAATTTAAAAATTCCACAACCTTGTTACGTTAAATCCAATGGCATAATCACTGATGAATTTCGGGTCCTTGGAATTATACATAACATCCCTTTGCTTTATAATGTTTGTAAAAGGAGAAATAAATAATTGAAATGCATGGGCACTGGTGGTGGCCTCAAAGCCAAGAGCAAAATTTGGTTTGACATTTGTGGCCGGAGTTAAAGGATGGGTATACTCAAAAACCGCTGCCATTTCACCATAAAACTTTACCCTTCCCGCTGCTGTAACCGACATATTATCATGCAACAATTTATTGTTTCCTACAGTGTCAATTAAATTATAATGCATATATGACCCGGCCACCTGTAATGAAAATTGTTTTGTAATTTTTCTTCCAATGATAATTTCATTTAAATAAGAAATCCGGTCGGTGTATTTCGGGTATCTCTTATTTACAATACTGTCATTGCCGCTCAAATCCTTAATAGTCCAGTTTACCGTATTTTCGGAGCCTTCAATTACCATGTTTCCCAGATAAGTAATAAAAACAGGGAAACTTCCGGAACGTGTTTGCTGAAGGGGATTCCATTTCAGGTTAAAATCATACATCATTTGGGCTTTGGTCATTCCGGCACCTATCTGGAGATTTTTGATTGGGGTAAAGCTTAATCCCAACCGGATATTTGAAGGGGCATACAAACCGTACATGTCTTTTATTCCGTTTTTTAACTCTCCAAAACGGTGATTGATATCAAATTCCATTGTATGAGGTGTGGGAACAACCATTGTTTGATTGTTAATTATCCAGTTACTTCCGAAGGCATCTTTCACCGGCCTTTTATCTTTGGCAGGTTTTTCCTCCGGCACCCCGGCTGCAGTCGTATCACTTTCCTGCGAAAAAGAAATTCTATAAAGAAAAAAGAAAATTAAAAGAACCATCCCATTTCGAATTATTTTGCTGTTCATAATTTTATGTTTTTTCTAAAGTTAAATATTCATTAATTGTTTTTTGCTCCTTCTTTAATCCATTTTAAAACTTTGCCGGTATAGTCGGCAGATAAAGCCGAACCCGAAGGGGGCATTTTTGTACCGTCTGTGGCAGTAATCCTTTTATAAAAAACGCTTTTGGCAGCATTGCCACCTGCACTGGTTGTATCCACATAAGGGCCATCAGGTGGTCCGGCTTGTGAAGTTCCTGAAATCAAAGAATTATACGCCACACTTTTTGAAGATAAGTCAGGAGAGTTTTCACCAACTCCATGGCAACCGGAAGCAATACATCCCGACAAAGCCGGAAAAACATCTGTTCCAAAACTAATGGGTGTTGTAATTGTTCCCGTTGGTCCTGATGGCCCCGGAGGTTTTGGCTCTACATAATTTTTATCACAGGAGGAAAGAAAAACAAGGCCTGCGAAAATCAGTGGGAAAGGATATTTTTTCATAATCATGTTCTAAATTTTTACCTGTTAGTTCAATTATCGGAAAAAAAACATGTGGTTAAATTTTTACTTTATTACGGTTACCTTTTTTACGGTCCTGCTTCCTCCCTTTTCAAGAATTAAAAAATAATTCCCTGCTGAAATAGATTCGGGTAGAGAAATGTTTTCATTAAAATTTCCGGCAGAAAACTTCTTCGAGAAAAAAGTATAAACCGTTTGCCCTTCTATATTATTCAGTTTAAAATTCACTGTACCATCAGACTCATTATAAAATTTCACGTTAAAAAATTCCTTTCCTGGATTTGGGAAAACAGAAAAAGATATTTCCGGGAGGCCGGTCTCAGAAATTCCATTCGGAGAGGCAGAAGTGGAAGCATAATAAACATAATCACCGCTGGTAGATCCGCTTTGATCGGCCGCAATTCCGGCATAATAAAATGTTACAATTCCGCTATCAGCCGATGGTGCCTGCCAATCGAAACTGAAAACAGCAGAATCCTGACTTGCTCCGCCATTTAACATATGAACCATATTAGCCCGGCTTTTAGTTGCTACGGTAGCGCTTTTCAGCTGTGTTTTCAAGGCATCTGTAACCACAAATATTCCCGCATTGGTGGTATCTGCATTCTTAAGAGCTTCAGCGCCAAAACCAAAAAGGGCTTTCCCAGATTGTTTTACGGTAATCTGGAGATGGTAAGTTGAACCGGGAACATATCCTGAAGAAGGAATCCCTGTCATTGAAATTGATCCGCCACCGGAGTTTTCAGGATTTCCGCTATGACAACCCATGCATGAAGATTCTCCGGGGCTTTTTGTTTTTCCGGCTTTTCCGTCATCACTCAGGATGCCGCTGGTTGCAACAATAAAAATGAGTGACGCAGAAAAAAGAATGTAGATTTTTGTTTTCATGTTGTTTAGTTTTTTGGGGTGAAATTTTTATTATTGTTTCCGGTTACAAAATAACGGGGAGGTTCCGGCCAAAAAAATGAGCATTATCATTTTGTTGAAAGTTATTTTTCCAATTTTTTTAGATTTTATTTTCCAGTTTCATAATTCCATAAAAAAAGTGCCCTCATGATTATGAAGGCACTTTTCAAAACAACCAACTATTTTGGAGTAAAAAAATCAGTATTCAATAACTGGGATAAGCTATGGTATCTTGACCTGCAGATAATATGTCGCGAATATCGCTTTCCTTAATTCCCGAAACCGGTGGCATGGCATTGTTATTTTGACCTGTGCAACTTGTATTTAAATGATCATAGTCCTTTGGCATTCCGAATTTCACTTTATGCTGAACCTCAAATGGATCATCTCTGAAAGTGTTTCCCAGCCAGTCTCCCTGGCAATAAATATTAATTTCAGTTCCATCCGTTCCATGACAACCTCCGCAGATAGATGAAATAAATGCCTTACCGTTAGTAACGTTTCCGCTCTTGCCAATATTGGTAAATTCCGTTGCTGATTCATCATTGGCTGCCTGTGGATAGGGTTTTACAACATCCATGTCATAAAAATCCGCAACATTCATAGCTTCTTTTTTTAGGAACTTTACCAGTTGCCAAATCTGGTTATCAGTAAGAATTGTTCCATAATCGGGCATGGTAGCGGTTGCGGTAACACCTATGCCTGACCCGGTTTTGTGGTATTGAACATAATTTCCACCGGTGTTTTTAACCGCATCAAATATTTCCCTTATATTATGCATGTGCGCATAATCATATAAATTATTATTTGCAACTTCAGGATAACTTGCGGTGATTGCCTTTTGTGCGAGGTTTCCTCTCCTTCCCAATAAATCCCAACCATGGCAAGATTTACATCTGTAGAAGTTAGGTTTATTTAAAATTGCAGTGTCGGTAACCATATTTGAAGCCGCTTCATCTTTTAATTCATTTACAAAATAATCATAAAGCCTCCCGCCAATAATTCCATCCGCAGCATTATAGGCCGTTTGATCTGCCATGCTTACCACGGAGGAGTTTGTTCCGTTGGTTCCGTTGGTACCGTTTGTACCATTTAAGCCATTGGTTCCTGCAGGACCGGCAGCACCTTCGGGGCCTGTTTCTTTTTTACAGCTTATTACAAAAAAATTTGCCACGGCAAAAGTCGTAATCAGCGAAACAGCAATTGCTTTAATCTTTTTTGTTTTCATTTGGTTTTTTTTTAAATTGGATTAATATTATTTATTTTTTTAATGAATTCCACATTTTTCGTAACATATTTGCCCAAAAATATGATGGCTCAAATTCAAAAAAAATGACCAGCCTCATAAAAATTTATGAAGTTGGTCATTTGTAAAAAATTAAAACTGTATTAAGGATAAAATGCTGAAACTATCTCCCTGAGTTTTTTCTCATCCGAAATTTGTATTTTTTTCCCTGTTTTATCAATAATTTTTTGCTTTTCCAAATCGCTCAGATTGTGAATAATTTGTCCCACAGAGGTTCCGGCAATACCCGCAATTTCTTCGCGGTTTATTTCCACATTTAATTCTTTGGTTTCATCATTTATGCCAAAAGAGTCCCTAATAAAAAGAAGAGCATCGGCAGTTTTTTCCCTAACGTTCATCTGGGCAAGGTAACGCATGCGCTGCTCCGCCTTTCTCAATTCTCCCGAATAAAACAACATCATTTCAAAAGTAAATTCGGAGTTGGCGATAAAAGCGGAATATAATAAACTGTTTTCAACAAAGCATAGGACAGTTTCTTCCATAGCTATGGCATTAATCGGATAAAAATCACCACCCAACCCACGGTGACCCAACACATCCCCGTCTTTTGCCAGGCGAACTATCTGTTCCTTATTTCCTTTTCCTGAAATAGTCACTTTTACTTTTCCTTCCAGTATAAAGTAAATCCCAAACACCGGATTTCCTTCAAGAAAAATATGCTGTCCGGGTTTCTGAATAAAAAGATGCTTCGAATTACTTAATTTTAATTTCCATTCAGGTGATTGAATATGGCCAATAAAACAATTTTTATTCGGGCATCCGTCACAGGAAGCATTTTTTTTCATTTCACTTTATTTTTTCACCTGGAAATATATTTTCACATCCTCACACTAAGAACAGGAAGGGAAATGTGGTTTACAAGATCTTCCGTAATGCTACCGTTAATCAGGTGGGCAATACCTGTCCGGCCATGGGTTTCCATGGCAATGAGATTAGCGGAAATGGAGTTGCAGAAATTCAGAATTCCTTCTTCCACCGTGTTGTCATTAAATACATTAATCGAAAAATCATTCGATTGGAAACCTTTCGAAAATTTTTTCATCTTATCCACACTTAAACGGGTGGGTTCAAAATTTCCGGGGGTAATTACTTTTAACAAATGAATACGTGTGTTTAACAATCCGGAAATATTCTGAATCTTTTGAAAGGAAGTATCTGCTTCAGTAGAAAAATTTGAAGCAAAAACCATATTTTTTATTTCAAAGTTCTTAAGTGCCTCTTTAACCACAAGCACAGGTAAATTAGCATAACGTACAACTTTTTCAGTATTTGATCCGATAAAATATTCACGCCAGCCACTGCTCCCGTGAGATCCCATTACAATTAATCCTGCATCTGAAAATCTTTTGCTGTTAATCACTTCCCAAATCTTTTTATCTGTAAAAAGGTGGATTTTAATTTTCAATTTTTTAAGGAAATCCTGACTTTTTAGCTTTTGAAACTTTTCCTCCAGGTGATTTATTACCTTGCGGTTTTTTACAATGTCTACATTGGCTTCTGCAAATCCATACACAGGTTGGTCATAAACATGAACAAGATGAATTTCAGATCCATCTTTTCGTGCAATTTCAGCAGCCGCTTTTAAAGCGTTGGCCGCACAATCTGAAAAATCAGTTGGAACTATAATTTTTTTCATAGAAAACGGGGGGTTAGAATTGGGTTAAATTTGAATTATATTAAATAAAAAAAATTAAGATTTAAAATTACTCAGGGCCTCTCCATGTTCGTTCTGTTCTTTTAAGGTCCAGCTATCGGTAACGGTTGACTGGAGCCACATTTTTCCCGATTTCCTGAAAACCTGAACCAAAATTCCGAATTTTTCCCTAAAAGCTGATTCAAGTTCACAAACTGTTAATTTAGGATGAATTTTAATTTCTCCCTTTTTTATTCCTCTGCCGGCTTCTCCCAATTTTCTTGAAATCTCAATCTGACGAATTTTTTCTCCCTTTTCACCTTTCTCTGAAATTAATGCAAAAAATTCAAGTTTTAGAAAAGGAAACTTTTCGTTAAACTCATTTTGGATATCACAAATTTTTCTGTTATCAGTTACCTTAATTGTCATTAAAATTTAAAATCGAAAATTAAATGAAATATATAGTTATTTTTAATCTGAAAAGAATGACAAAAATAACCTCACAGGCAGTTTTTCAGAATGACTCTTATCAGCCCAAAACATGATTTTTCTCATTTTTTCAATTTGGCTTCCTTCCCATTTTTGTCAATACCAATAGAATTTCAGTTTCCAATTGATTTTTAACTCATCCCCAAATCCAAAATAATGAAAGAAGGGAAAATCAAAAAAGAATCTGCCGCCCTTCTCATTATCGATATCCAGGAAGGATTAGTTCCTGTAATTCCAAATCACGAAAAATTAATTTCGAATACAAATAAATTAATCAAAGGAGCACAAATTTTTAATGTACCGGTAATAATTTCGGAACAATATCCAAAAGGGCTAAAAAAAACCTGCAAAGAAATTTTCCTTCCGCCCGGCATTCAAATGTTTGAAAAAAATTCGTTCAGTTGTTTTTTATGTGAAGGGATCTCAAACCAATTAAATGAACTGAAAATAAAGTCACTAATTCTGGCCGGAATTGAAGCCCATATTTGTGTATTAAAAACCGCACTGGATGCCCTTGAAAATGGCTTTGATGTTCATGTTGTGGCTGATGCCATTGCTTCCCGGACTTTTGAAAACAGGAATCTTGCCATTGAACGAATGAGGCAAAGCGGGGCCTTCATCTCATCCACAGAAATGATTTTGTTTCAAATGATTGATTCTTCAAAATCAGAAGATTTTAAATTTATCAGTGCCATAATAAAATGACCGATTTTAAATTTTTATTTGATCTTCCGGGAGCCCAGAGGGAAAATTTTCCACTCCAGGTTTCCTTATCCTCAAAAGAATTTACGGAAGGAAAAAAACAATGGATAAACTATTCCTCAGAAGATTTTTTTTCAAAGGTAAATGAAATGAGTGCCGGTCTGCTGAAACTGGGAGTAAAAAATGGAGATAAAATTGCGATAATCTCAAATAATCGTCCGGAGTGGAATTTTACAGATTTGGGAATGCAGCAAATAGGTGCAATCAATGTACCTGTTTATCCTACCATAACGGACAGTGAATACGAGTTTATTTTCAATGATGCTGAAATAAAAATATGCTTTGTTTCAGGAGCAGACCTTTACACCAGAGTAAAAAATCTTCAAAGACGGATTCCCTCTCTCGAAAAAATTTTTTCTTTTGAGCTGCTCTCCGAAATTCCCCACTGGAAAACCATCCTTGAAAATCCTTCCGCCTTTTATCTTGAAAAAATCAATTCGGCCAAAGCCTCCATTAACGAAAACGATACAGCCACCATTATTTACACTTCGGGAACTACCGGAAATCCGAAGGGGGTAATGTTAACCCACAAAAATCTCGTAGGGAATATCAAATCAGTCCTCGGAGTATTACCCCTTCAGGCAGGCGCAAGGGCTCTTAGTTTTTTGCCCCTCTGCCATAGTTTTGAACGCACCGTTTCCTACACATACATGGCCGCTTCGGTTAGCATTTCTTATGCTGAGAGCATTGATACCATTGGAGAAAACATAAAAGAAATAAAGCCAAATTATTTTTCTACTGTTCCCAGAGTTCTTGAAAAAATATTTGAAAAGATAGTAGAAAAAGGCCAGGGGTTGAAAGGGTTTAAACGTAAAATTTTTTTTCATTCCTTAAAAATTGGCGAGCAATATGAAATAACTAAAAATAAGGGAATGTGGTATGATATTCAATTGTACCTGATGCAAAAGCTGGTATTCTCAAAATGGATTGAGGCACTGGGAGGTGAACTCAGTTTTATAGTCTCAGGGGCAGCCGCATTACAGCCAAAACTTGCCCGAATATTTACTGCAGCCGGAATTACAGTTCTTGAAGGATACGGCCTTACCGAAACTTCACCTGTTGTTTGTACCAACCGGTTTGACAAAAAAGAAAGAAGAATCGGAACAGTTGGTCCTTCTCTTCCCGGGGTGGAAGTTAAAATTGCCCCTGACGGGGAAATTCTGGTAAGAGGTTCATTGATAATGAAAGGATATTACAAACGGGAGGACCTTACCAGCGAGGTTATTGAAAATAACGGCTGGTTTCATACCGGAGATATTGGAGAATTAACAGAAGGAAAATTTCTTAAAATAACCGACCGAAAAAAGGAACTTTTTAAAACCTCAGGAGGAAAATATGTTGCACCTCAAACCATAGAAAATTTATTTAAGTCTCATCCCATGATTGAACAAATGATGGTTATAGGTGAATACCGAAAATTTGTTTCCGCTTTAATTGTTCCCTCCTTTGTTAATTTAAACGCGTGGTGCGCAAAAAACGAGGTGGGAGAAACCCCTAATTCCGAATTGGTAAAAAACAAAAAAGTAATTTCTCTTTTCGAAGAAATAATCAGGGAATTAAATGTTGGAATTAACAAAGTTGAACAAGTAAAAAAATTTAAACTTTTATCCTCGGAATGGTCGGTTTTTTCTGGAGAACTTACGCCCACATTAAAAATAAAACGGAAAATAATAATTGAAAAATTTAAAAATGAAATAGAAGAAATGTACAGTGAATAAAAATGAAAATTCTTAATCTCATAATTAATAAAAAGAATTTTGAGTTTCCGGTAAAAGGTCAGGAAATGCTTTCAACTGTGATTCGGGAAAAAGCAGGATTGACGGGGACAAAAATCGGATGCTCACAAGGGAACTGCGGTGCCTGTACGGTATTGGCCAACGGGAAACCGGTGCTGAGTTGCATTACACCTGCCATCCGAATGGAGGGAGCACAAATCACAACCATCGAGGGGATTTCACAAAATGGAAACCTCCATTTGCTTCAAAAGAAATTTGTTGAAAAAGGAGCTATTCAGTGCGGATTCTGTACCCCGGGGATGATTTTAACCACTTTCTCAATGATAAATGACCAGGAGTTTTTTTTGAAAAAAGAACCCGGAAAAGAAAATATTAAAAATATAATCAGAGAAGGACTATCGGGAAATTTATGCCGTTGTACCGGTTACAAAAAAATAATTGATGCGGCTGAAGAATTCGTTATTGAAAATAAATTTCGGTCATTGAAATTGGAAAAAGAGAGCAGCCCGGTACCAACCATAAACTGGAGAGTTAGAAAAGGCATCCCTCTTATTGAAGCAGAGAAAAAAGTTTGTGGGAGAGCCGATTTTGCTGATGATATAAAAATTAAAGATGCCCTTTGCTGCAAATTTTTAAGAAGCACTTATTCTCATGCGATGATTGAAGAT
>JAHEZO010000086.1 GCA_023250995.1 Flavobacteriales bacterium
TTTTCTTTTGTCTTGAAACAAAAGAAACAAAAATTCAAGACCAAACGATTCCTCACGCACAATGCCACTCATCTATCCCGTTTGGTCAGGCCCATGCTCAGTCTCCGAAATTTGATTGTGTCAAAAAATTATTTTATGATATTTACAACTCCATATTGAAATTCGAAACTTTCAAGATTATTGATGCCGGCCCAACAGGAATCTGAAGGTTGAAAATATTTATTCCTAAAGAAGAATGTCGGGGGAAAATCCGTTGGTATTACTTGGAAAGGAGGCCATTTAGTTTTTTTTCCCAATTCTGAAATAAATTCCCCCAACCACATAATATTCCCAAAACCAAAGTGAATGGTTGGCCCTCTCGGGCGAATCATTATGAATGAGAACTGAGGGTAAATTAACATATCCGCCTTTTGTTTCTGCAGAAATAAAAAATCTTTTACAAAAGCTTAAACGTGAGCCGGCAATAGCCGAAAACGAGTACCCGGCCAGATGAAACCTATTATCCAGACCTTTCCCAAAAACACGCACATCCGTTTTAGGTATTAAGGCTCCAACTCCTCCGCCCGCATTTAGCGAGAAATTAATTTTACCACCCAAAATATTAAAAACCTGTTGGCAAAAATTTGCTCCTGCATCAAGAAGGTTGAATCCGTTGGTATGTTCAAACAAAAGAAATTCGGGTGTTACTAAAACGGAATCTCCAATATAATTTCCCTGATAATTCAAAGATGCCTTTTGAGAAACTGTTCCTGAAATCAGGGCTTCCTGATTATTTACCATTACGTATTTCATATGATCCATGCCCAAAGAAATGTTCCATTTTGAAGTGAGGAAATAGCCAAAGCGGTAATTATATTGCGGAACCCACATCCATTTTGGGTTTACATAGGTATCGAAAGAAAAGGGAGCCGGGCGGTCTTTTGCCTTTATGTTGAATAAAGTAAAATCATAATCGGGCCCTTTAAAGTGGATATCAGAAGGTGAAAAAAAAGCCCTGTTGTAACCCCAAAAAAAACTAAAAATTCCTTTTGTATCTTGAAATAATATTTTTGATTTTTGCAATGAATCAGTTGGCATTTTGTAGCCCTTAAAAGCCCATCCATCCCAACTAATAACTAGTAAAAAACAACCACAGATTACCCGGATTTTCACAGATTAAATAATAAAATAATTATTTTCCCTTTACCGCAGCACGGATGAATTTTGATGCAAAAATAAAATCCTCGAGTTCTATGTTATCCGCACCCAGAATAGTTGAGCTGCTTCCCTGCCACCAGAGCTGGCCCTTAAAAATAAAAGAAACCATATCGCCAATTTCCATTACCGAATTCATGTCGTGGGTTATAACTATGGTAGTGGTATTATATTCTTCAGTAATATCTTTAATAAGATGGTCAATAACCATGGCTGTTTGGGGGTCTAACCCTGAGTTGGGCTCATCACAAAAAAGATATTTTGGATTATTGGAAATGGCCCTGGCAATGCCCACCCGTTTTTTCATCCCCCCGCTTAACTCAGAAGGAAAAAGTTTTCCGACATTATCCAGGTTTACTCTTTTTAAGCAATCGTTTGCCCTATCGCGCATTTCGCTTTTGCTCATTTTCGAAAACATAAGGAGCGGAAAAACAACATTTTCCTCTACGGTCATAGAATCAAAAAGAGCGCTTCCCTGAAAAAGGAAACCGAGTTGTTTTCTAACCTCCGTTTTGCCTTCAAAACCAAGTGAAGAAAAAACCGCTCCGTCATAAATTACTTCCCCCTGGTCGGGTTGCTGCAAGCCCACAATACATTTGGCAATAGTTGTTTTTCCTGAGCCGCTGGCCCCGATTATCAGATTTGTCTTTCCCCTCTCAAAAAGGATTGAAATGTCTTTCAAAACTTGTTTTTCACCGAATGATTTAGATATGTTTTTGATTTCAATCATTATATCAAAAGCAATTGGGTAATAACATAATTGAGAATTAAAATCATTATGCTGGTAAAAACAACAGCTCTTGTGCTGGCAGCTCCAACCTCCAGTGCGCCCCCTTTTACATCAACATAAAATCCGTGATAAGCAGGAATCGAAGTAATTGCAAAAGCAAAAAAAAGCGATTTGATAAGGGAATAGGTTACTCCAAAACTATCGAACCCGTATTGCAAGCCATACAAATATTCGTAACCACTAACAATCCCGGTGGCAATGCAGGCCAGCCACCCTCCTACCATGCTAACAAACATACTTACAATTACAATGAACGGCATCATGAGTACCAACCCAAGAATTTTGGGCAAAATCAGAAAGGAGGCTGCATTTATTCCCATAATTTCAAGTGCGTCAATTTGCTCGGTAGTTCGCATGGTTCCCATTTCGGATGCAATGTTGGATCCCACTTTCCCGGCAAGGATAAGTGCCATAACCGTGGAGGCAAATTCTAGAATTACCGATTGGCGAACCGTGTAACCAATGGCATAAAGCGGAATCCAGGCATCCTGCATATTGGCTCCCGACTGAATGGTGATTACCGCTCCCATAAAAAAAGAAACAATGCAAATAATCCCAAGCGAACCCAAACCCAGGGAAATCATTTCTTTCAACGTTTGTTTCCAGTAAATTGAATACCTGGGCGGATTGCGGAATATTTTCCTTAGCAATAACAAATACTTTCCGATATGATAAAAAATTTTCATATTGCCCGTCCGGGATAAAAAAGGAAATGTTTCAAAACATTAACCGGGTAAAATTATGGATATTTCCAGTTAAATACTTATTGGCTTAATGAAAAAAGGTTCTACGGGCCAAATTAATTTTTAAAAAGGCCCGTTGGTTTTTCAAAGGTTTCTTTTTCATTATTTGGTAATTACCTTATAAATCCTGTGTAAAAATTTTGATTAATATTGCTTCATCAAAAAAATTACGGTGATTTTTTGAAATTAAAAAATGGACGTTTCCACCCTTTACGGTTTTTATAAACTTCTCCAAACAGATAACCTGAGCCTGGCTTATCAGGGCGAGTTCAGCGATGATATGACGGAGAAACTCATTTCGCTGAGCGAATATCATATTGAAAATGTAGATGAATTAAAAAAATCCAAAAAGAAAATTTCCTTCCTGATTGCTGAAAGTTTTCAAAACATTGTCCGCCATGGCGATAACATTGATTTGAAAAAGCTGATGGAAAATAAAATAGGCGTTTTTTTTACCCGCAACATTGGCAACACCTATTACATCACCTCCGCCAACGTAATTGAAAATATAAATATTGAAATGCTCAAGTCAACCATCGAAAAGGTGAACAGCCTTGGAGCGGAGGACCTGAAAGCCCTGCATATGAACATTCTTGCCAACGAAGGGCTTTCAGATAAAGGGGGTGCGGGACTTGGACTCATTGAAATGGCGCGCAAATCGGGCCATAAACTGGAATTTGACTTTGAAAACATTAATGAAAAATATTCCAATTTTTACCTTCAGGTAAAATTGCATAGCGGCCCCGAAGCAACCGACCCCGAACATAAACAAACGCTAAACACGGTGAAGGGGCTGAGAAAAAAAATTAATGATGAAAATATTCTGTTGATTTACAAAGGAGATTTTTCCGAAGATTCCATCATGCCCGTTTTAAAAATGATAAAAGACAATATGGAAAAAACTGAGGATGGTTTTATTACCAAAAAAAGAGTTTATATGGTTTTGGTGGAAATGCTTCAGAACATCAGCAAACACTGCCTTTCAATAAATGGGATGCAATCGGGAATTATGATGATAGGGAAAAAGGATGACCGTTATATTATTAATGCGGGGAACCTCATAGAAGCAAAAGACTCCGAGCCCCTCAAAGAGAACCTGAATAAAATTAACCTGGCAACCAGGAATGAGCTCACTGAGATGCATACAAAAACCCTGGTGGAGGGAAGCATTACCGTTAAAGGCGGGGCCGGACTTGGCCTTATGGATATTGCCAAAAAGAGCTGCGACAAACTGAATTTTACTTTTGTTCCACTGACTGATCAGGTTAC
Source organism: Flavobacteriales bacterium (assembly GCA_023250995.1). Lineage (GTDB taxonomy): Bacteria > Bacteroidota > Bacteroidia > Flavobacteriales_H > JAHEZO01 > JAHEZO01. The sequence goes on from JAHEZO010000086.1 coordinate 3,997, forward strand.
CTTTTTTGGATTGAGCGCACAGGTGTAATGCAAATCAAAAAAAACTTTCCCCACTACCTTTTAATTCATCAGCTCCTCAATCTCCCCGGCCTCCACAGGAATGTTTTCCATTAAATTTACGGGGCCTTTTTTGGTTATCAGGATATCATTTTCCAGGCGTATTCCAAGTTTTTCTTCAATGATGTAAATACCCGGCTCGCAGGTAAAAACCATACCTTCTTTTATCGGTTTATTCCATAAACCAACATCGTGAACATCCAGTCCAAGAAAGTGGGACGTGCCGTGCATAAAATATTTCCGGTACAACTTTTTTTCCAATTCAGTTTCAGGGCTTTCCTTTTTTAAATCAGACATTTTCAAAAGGCCCAAACCAACTAATTCTTTCTCCATCAATTTTCCTACTTCTTTGTGGTAATCTTTAAGAATAGTTCCGGGTACGAGCATTTTGGTTGCACCCTTCATTACTCTCAAAACCGCATTATAAACGGCCTTCTGACGAATGGTAAACCTACCGCCAACAGGGGCACACCTTGTTAAATCAGAGGCATAATTTGCATATTCAGCTCCAAAATCCATCAAAATTACATCTCCCTTTTCGCATTTTTTATCATTATCAATATAGTGCAATACGCAAGCGTTTTTTCCGGAGGCAATTATCGGTGAATAAGCGTGTCCCCTCGAGCGGTTATACAAAAATTCGTGGGTAAGTTCAGCCTCAATTTCATATTCCATTACACCCGGTTTAATAAATTTGAGAATTCTTCGCAACCCCTTTTCGGTAATAGCACATGCCTGGCGAATCAATTGAATTTCGGTTTCAGATTTCAGCGAACGGAGTTCGTGCATTATGGGAGCCGACCTTTCATAAACGTGGAGTGGGTAATTTCTCTTACACCATTGAATAAAACGGCTGTCGCGGGTTTCAACTTCAACCACCGCCCTTAAATGTTCGTTTGAATTTAAATAAATGGTTTTAGCTTCACAAACCAGAGTTTTAAAAATTCTTTCAAATTCACTCAGCCAGTAAACGGTTTTCACTCCCGAAACTTCCACTGCTTTTTCCTTTGTGAGTTTGGCCCCTTCCCAGATTGCAATTTTTTCATTGGTTTCCTTAAGAAACAAAACTTCTTTATGCTTTTCCTCCCACGAGTCGGGAAAGACAACCAGAATACTATCCTCCTGATCCACTCCGGATAAATAAAACAAGTCGCTGTTTTGCCTGAAAGTCATGCTTCCATCAGCATTGGTTGGCATTATATCATTTGAATTAAAAACGGCTATTGAGCCGGGCCGGAGAAATTTTGAAAATCTCTTTCTGTTATCAGAAAAAAGTTTGAAAGGAATGGGTGCGTACTTCATGAGATTTTTTTTGTTTTTCTGAAATGGTATGGTAATTTTTTTAACTTTTACTCATGGCCGATAATACCAGTATTATCAACTTCGATTAAATCAAATAATTTAAACATATCAGCAATTTTTTCAATATTGTTTATTATATGAGTGTAAAGTCGATTGTTTTTGATATTGCCAGTGGTGATTATTAATAATTTTTTAGGAGATCCCTTAAGATAAAACGAATTTTCAAAATCAGAATCTTTTGTAATTAATATTCTTTTTTCCTTTTTTACAATGGCGCGTATTTCATTGTCTGAAGTCCTCTCTTTGTTGGGTAAATTATTTGTATGAATGGCATCATGCCCTTTATTATTTAGCAATAAACAAAGTTGGTAAGGCAATTGTGCATCAACAAAAAATTTCATGCAACTATTTTGTGAATTGCTTTTACGCTTGTAATCCGGGATGCAAATTGAAGGCAAGCTTTAATGTCGGATAAATTTAGGGCGGGATAATCCTTAATTATTTCCTTGGAAGTCATCCCTGCAGAAAGTAAATCCAGAATCATTTCAACAGGATAACGCATGCTTCTTACAACGGGTTTGCCATGGCAAATGTCGGGATGCGTAGTAATTCGATTTAATAAATTTTTCATAGTTTGGAGATAATCATGCCCCCTTTTGAATCTTGTTCAATCAATTTTTGATTTACAAAATTAGGAAATAATATCAAAATTCCACCCCAATCAATTTGGTGCATGGAATTTCCTTTTTTCTATTCATATTTTTGCTGAATTTGGGTGCCACATATTCGTAAATAAAAGAAATTTCATGTGATCCTCCGGTGTTTTCTGAAAGTTTTGAAATGGTAATATCGTAACTGTAAGCAAAAATAATATTGCTGGTATTAATTCCGAGCATGAGTGCCACTGCATCATTGTTCCGGTACCCTTCCTTGTACTTTTTGAAAACAGGAATGCCCCGGTACCAGATTCCATACATAAGCGGAGAGTACCTGAAATACATTCCTAAATCTAACTGGTCCCATTTTTTTTCTGCTTTATAAATACCGGTGAGTGTAAGGCGTGATACCAGGGATTGGTCTGTTGGTTTTACCGTTTCGAAAAAATGTGCTCCGCCATGAACGGTAAATTTAACAGGCAAATGATTGCCTGAAGATAAAAAAGATTGTTCAGGCCGGTTAAGGTGGTCGGCCGAAACCCCGAGCCAGTAACCGGGCGAATAGCTTACAACCCCGGCTGCCGCATCAAAATAACCAAATTGTTCTACAGGAAAAGTTTCAATGGTTGAAGAGGAATTTCTTATTATCTGATCTCCAAATAACAATTTATTTTTATCCAGCTTCCGGTTTACATACCCCCCCCTCAATCCGAAATTTATTCCTTTAAATCTTGTTACAAGAATTTTGTAAGAATACAAAGCATTAATTCCTGTAAGTGAAAGAGCCCCTTTGGCCGCCTTGTCGTTATTAAAAAAAAGGCCAACTCCGCTGTTTCTCATTCTTAAATTATGATCGTAGGAAAAAGCATAACTTACATAACCCGGAATTGAAGCCCATTGATTCCGGTAAACAGAGGCAAACCTCATTTGTTTTGTATTGCCGGTGAGTGCAGGGTTTAAATATAAAGGAGCGGCATAACTTTGAGAAAATTGCATATCCTGGCATTTTACCCAACCGCAGGCCAGGGAAGAAATAAAAATATGAAAACTCAACAATAAAGAAATATTTAAAAAGCCGAATTTCACTTTTTTGTTTTTTTAACTTTTATTTCCCTGTAAATCTCCCCTTGAATTTCATTGCCCGACAAATCAATTTGTCCTGTAAAAAAATCATACTCGGAGGAGGCATTCACGAGTAAAAAATACTTTTTTCCCGCCTCGGCAGCAATCAAAAATTTCCCTGAAGCTGAATTGGAATGAAAAATTCCCGTGGTGTTTCTGAAATCTTCATTCAGCAAAGTAATGGTGGAAGCAAGGGGCAATCCTAAGGAATCATCTTCCATCACTTTTCCCTTAATAATTATGAGTTTTTTTTCCTGACCTGTCAGTCTCATTTTGTAAATATCCTGGCCTGTTCCCTGACCCCTGTCGGTAGAATAAAAGCCTGTTTTTCCATCTGCCGAAAGGATAAAAAACATATCATTATTTACCGAGTTAAGAGGGTAGCCCAGGTTAACTGCTTCCGACCAGGAGTTTTTCTCTGAAAGTTGTGACGAAAAAACATCAAAGCCTCCCATGTTTAAATGGCCTTTGGAAGAAAAGTAAAGAGTTTTCCCATCAGGATGGATGAAAGGGGAATCATCATCATATATTGTGTTAATTTCTGGCCCAAGGTTAAGAGGTAAACTCCATTCCCCATTTCCCATCAATATGGTTTTATAAATATCCAGTCCCCCGAAACCTCCCGGCCGGTTGCTCGAAAAATACAATACTGAGCCATCGGCACCCGGGCAAGCACTTGTTTCAAGAAATGGGGAATTGATTTCTGCTGAAAGAATTTCCGGTTTGGTCCAGCCATTTCCCTGCCGTAGGGTTTTAAAGAGATTCCCGTTTTTGCTTCCCGAATCGGACCTGAAAATTATAAGTGTGTTTCCATCGGCCGATATACCTGCCCCCGCATCGTTTCCCAAAGTATTTATTCCGTATTCCATTCTTTCAGGCACCCCGTATTTTCCATCTTTTAAGAAGGAAATGAATACATCTTCTGAATATTTTCCGTTTGTTAACCTTTCCTCCTCCTCCTTTAAAGGTCTTTGAGAAGTAAAAATTAAAAAGGATTGGTCGGCAGCAATTAGTGGTACATATTCCGGATAATTTGAGTTTATGGGAGGGCCCAGTGGTTCAATGAATGTTGTTACGGTGTCTTGTGTAATAGTTTTTGCTGTTTCCGAAAAACGAATATACCTGTCGGTTTCCAATAACTGGCTTTCGGAAGCATTTGGTGAGTTTTTAAAAAGCTTATAATTCTCAAGTGCCTCATCAAACTTCATCTGCAAATGAAGACACTTGCCATACCAAAACAAGGCTTCTTTATAACCGTCATCAACGGCCTTTTTAAAATATGGGGTGGCAGCAATATCATTTCCTCCCAAACTATAAACGCATACTCCAATTTTAAAATTTAACAAACCCGAAATGCTATCCACAGAATAAAGACTATAATAATCTTTAAGTGCCTCTGAATAATCACCGCGTTCCAGTTTTTCATTGGCCTCTTTTAATAATAGCCTCTTGTTAATTTTAATACCTTCATATTGGGAAAACGCCTCCACCGAAAAAAATAAAATATACAGAAGAAAAAAAAATGAACATTTAATTTTTTGGCAAGGGCGGAGAAAAAAAAGGACAGAACAAGGGACAGTAATTTCGATAAATAATACTTTTTTTGAAAAAAAATTGGTCATCTTACTAGGGTTACGTTGCCGGCAAGCTTTCTTGTTTCACGAAAATCAAATTCAACTTCCATTTTCCAGGCATACACATCCTGTTCGCTTATCTTACCCCGGTAATAGCCATCCCATCCAATATTTATATCGGTTGATTCAAAAACCAACTCACCCCAACGGTTAAAAATTAGCATGTGGAAAGAAGTAACAAATCTTGTTACCGGAAAAAATACATTGTTTGAAAAATCCTCAAGGGAATACATTCCTCCATTGGGGGCATCAGGAGATGGGGTAAAGGCATTTGGAACAGTAATTTCATAGTATGGCCTTAAATTGAATTCGACCGAACAGTTTTGAGAACAATTAAACTCATTAAAAACCGCAACTGTCACCTTGTGAGTTCCGGTATCTGAAAAAATGTGAACAGGCGACTGAATAAAAGAGGAATCTCCATCACCAAAATTCCAAATGTATTTTACGGCAGAATTTACACTAAAAGAAAAGTTAGGGTTGCGCGTGTCTTCTTCTTTAGGATTAACAGTGCATTCGGGTAATGGCAAAGGGTGAACCAGGATAATGGAGGTATCAGAAAGAACTTTGCATCCGTTGGCTAAGGAAGTAATTTCCATTGTAAGTGGAAAGGATCCGCTGGTTGAATAGGAATGGTCGGGGTTAATATCGGTGGAGGTGGAACCATCACCAAAATTCCAAAGGAACTCAACATCGGAAGGTGAAGAAATGGTATCATTGGCCAAAATAAAAAGAGGCATGCATCCTTCCTTTTCAGAAACCACTACTCCGGGAAAAGGCGGAGATTGGAAAATGGCCATGGGAGGTCCGGTAAAGGAAGACTGGCATCCAAGGGAATCAAAAACTTCGAGGGTTACAAAATATGACCCGGGTAAATCAAAGGAATGAACCGGACTTTCGACTGAAGAATTATTTCCGTCACCAAAATTCCAGTTCCAGCTTATTTCCTCCTCAGATAAATTATTAAACTGAATTGGGCTTTGGGTACATCCGGTATCCAGTGTTGAATAATCGGCATTGGGCCCGGGAACATTTATGTAATTGTTTTTTATTACGGTGTCTTTGCAACCGAAAATATCAGTAACAACGAGTGAAACAGTAAAATTCCCCTGTGAATAAATATGCCCAGGAGAGGAGATAGAAGAAAATGTGCTGTCGCCCAAATCCCATTGCCAGGCCACTGCATTTACAGATGAATCGGTGAAAAGAACCAGATGCGGCTCGCAACCCGGAGGGGAGGGATTATAAAAATCGGCCTGAACTAATTTGGCAAAAACGGTGGTGGTTTGGGTATCGGGGCAGTTGTTTGAGGTTTGAACAATTAGAATTATATTGTAAGTACCCGAATCTGTAAAAGTGTGTACCGGACTTTGCTGGGTGGAAAAATTCCCGTCTCCAAAATCCCATTGCCAGGAGATGGCCGAAGGAGAAACGGCATTAAAGGTTATGGTTAATGGTACGCAACCGCTGCCGGCTGATTCCTGGATATTTGTGTAACCAAAATTTATTCCGGGTTTGATGATTGAATCTTTACATCCGTTGGGGTTGGTAACAACTAATTTAACTCCGTTGGCAGGAATGGTATCGTAATTATGAGTAGGATTTTGTAAAGTATCTGAGCCCCCGTCACCAAAACTCCATAGCCATGAAACAGCATTTGTGCTGGTATCTGTGAAAGTTGCTAATATTGGAAAACAAAGAGAAGATTGCTGAAAAGAAAAATCCGCCTTTACGCTGTCTACAAAAACTGTATCACTGATAAGATTCATGCATGTACTATTCTGGGCCTGAAGTGTAACGATGTAAATTCCAGGGCTGTTCCAGGTGTGCGATGGGGCGGTGTCGGTGGAAAAAGAACCATCCCCAAAATTCCATTGGAGGGAGGTGTTGCCGCTGGATTGATTGCTAAGGGTTGCGGATAATTTATTACAACCGAAATCATTACTTAAAGAAAATGCAGCCGTAGGTGTTTTGCTCACCACCATTGGATTGGGCAGTGTATCCGTTCTCAAACAACCAACCGAATCAATGGTGGTAATAGAAACAACAAAAACTCCAACTGAATCATACACATGAAAAGGAAGGATGGAACTGTCGGTTGTTCCATCGCCAAAATTCCATGCATAACCTGAAAATCCGAAAAGATTGGAATTAAAAGCTACAGAATCACCTGTGCAAACATTATTTTGATAAATATAATATGGTTCCTGAATGGTTATGTTAATGCTATTAATGGCCACATTTGAGCAATTGTTGGTATCCACAATTTTCTCACTGATTAAATACTGGAAATCTTTCAAAGGATAGGAATGTATGGGGTTGGGTACAAAAGCAGAATCAAGGTCCCCGAAATCCCAGGTCCACTGATATGAAGAAGGGGAATTATCGTAAAAAAAATATTTCAGACTATCGCAATTTCCAAAAACCGCATAAGAAAAATTTGCCGAGGTGCCAAAGGATTTAACAAATGCGGGCTCAAATGTGGTGTCGGGATTAAAAAAATATTCATAAGAGGGCGGCTGGGTGGCCAAATTAACAAAACTAATAATGGCTGAGGTGTCGTTTGAAGATGCAATTAAGGTTACATCATAAACTCCCGGATATAAATAAACGTGGCTCGGACTATACAAATTTGAGGTTGTTCCATCACCAAAATTCCAGAAAAAATCGGTAAATATTTCGGGATAGGGGTTATAAAAATTTACTAAAATAGGATTGCAGCCCTGGTATGAAACGGAAGTATCAGGTTCAGGGAAAAACAAAACTGGGGTATTGTTTACAACGCAGGAATCATCGGTGCTTAAAACAATCTCTTTTGTGCAGCCACCAGAGTAAAGGGAAAGGGTAACCTGATATGGGCCGGGGCCGGGGTAATCAACAGTGAAAGTATCGGTGGTGGCGTGTATTCCTAACCCAAAATCCCAATATATTGAATCTAAGTTTCCAATCAAAGCCGCAGTAAAAAAAATTATGGTTGTATCTGAATCAATTTTTGAGGGGCAAACAACTGCGGCAAATTCAGGAAAGGCCAGAAAATTATATGAAATGGTTTTTATTTCGCAGCCATCAGGGGTGGTAATGGTAAGTGCCACCGAATAATAATCATTTGAACTATAAACGTGAAGCGGATTCGGCACCGTATCCGAAGTGCCATCCCCAAAATCCCAAAGCCAGGTTAATGCATTAGTTGAGGTGTCGGTAAATTGTGCAGTGAGGGGGTTGCAACTGGTAACAACCCCGGTAAAACCCGGGAAATTCCCTTTAACATCAAAAACATTATATATGGGTATTTTTTTCGAGCATCCGAAAGCCAGGTCAACAATTAAGGAAACAGTATCCAGACCATTTTGCGAGTATTGGTGAATCGGATTCGAAAGTGTGGATGAATCTCCATCGCCAAAATTCCAGTGCCAGGCAATGGCCCCCGGAGTGTTATCATTAAAATTTACGGTAAGCGGAATGCATCCTGAAATGGGATCGGGGGTTTCATATTCAGGGTTAACAGATACTATCTGAATATAATTATTTATTAAAATGGTATCGGAGCATCCATTGTTATTTAAGGCAATCAGCCTTACATTAAAGATTCCGGAGGTATCGTAAAGGTGAGATGGACTTTGAAGTGAGGAGGTGGTTCCATCGCCAAAATCCCATTTCCATTGGGTTGCATTTGCAGAGAGGTCAGAAAAATTCACCGTTAGCGGGGGGCATCCACCCTGAAGATCGGAAACGAAGTTTGCATTGGGACCTAAAACTGCAACGGCATTGACAATTGAAAAAACAGAAGTGCAAACATTAGGTCCGGAACAGGTTAATTTTACTGTATAATTCCCCCCCAGAGTAAAAACGTGGGAAGGATTTTTAATGGAATCGGTGCTTCCATCCCCGAATTCCCAAAGCCATTTGGTTGAATTCGCAGAAGTGTTGGTAAATTGAACGGTTAAAGGTCCGCAACCTGAAGTGGGATTAAGGGTAAAACCCGCATTGGAATTATCCTGAATGGTAATGAAGTTATTTAAAAAGGTATCCGAGATACAGCCGATGGAAGAAACCGCTGAGAGGGAAACATCAAAAATTCCCGTGGAGGAATAGGAATAGGTCGGATTGTTTACCACAGAGGTTCCCCCATCGCCAAAATTCCATTGCCAGGAGGCAAGTCCGGGTGAATTACAGGAAAATGAAATATTTGCCTGTACACATCCTGTATCGGTAGAAGAAGTTACATTTAATACCGGTTTCCCAACGGTAACGGTTAAATTCCCGGTGGCTGAGCAACCAAAAAAGTTGCTTACATTTAATGAAACCGAATATGTTCCGGGGCTTGAATACAGGTGAGAAGGGGCAGGCAGAGCACTGGTTCCGCCATCCCCAAAACCCCATTGAAACTGGGAAACATTTTGGGAACCCTGGCCATCGAACAAAAAACTATGATTTTGATTGCAGGAGAGCAAGGAATCAACGGTAAGAACAACCACAGGTTTATTTATGATAATGTATCCTGTTTTAGCAAGATTATCGGTGCATCCGTTATCATTTCCGGCCAATAAGGTTACGCTGTAAGAACCCGGCACGGAATAAATGAAGGCCGGATTTTTAACCTGAGATATTCCCCCATTTCCAAAATCCCAGAGCCAGGAATTTGCGTTGGTGGACAAGTCGGTAAAATTTATGGGGATTCCCGGGTTGCAAAAAGTGGTATCGCTGGCCGAAAAACCGGCCTTCGGAGAAGGAAGAACAACAATGGTATCTGAAGAAAAAAGGGTGTCGGTAATTCCTCCTGAATTATATGCCACCAGCATCACCACATAATTTCCTGAATTAATAAATACATTGGAAGGATTGGCAAGGGAGGAAGTGTTGCCATCACCAAAAGACCATGAATAAGAAACTGAATTCTGAGAAGTGTTGTTAAACTGAACGGTGAGTGGAGGGCAACCCGAAAGTTTATTGGCCGAAAAATTCGCCACAGGATTTTGGGCCATGGTGAAAGCAATCAAAATAAATAAACCAAAAAAACACAATCCTCTTTTACAAAAAATCATTTTTATTCGATGGCAATTAAATTTAATTTTCTTCTCCGGCCCGAACGCCTTGAGTTTATTGACAATTATACAAATATATCAATACTTTTTGGCTTTTCCTACAGGGCAAATGCATATTAAGAGCGTGTTTAAAATTTATTTCATTTCATTCTTATGGGTCTTTTTGGCTGCAACTTCGTTGGATTTTTCGCCATAGTTAACCCACTATGGCTGCAAAATCCTCCGCGTGTGGCGGATCAA
>JAHEZO010000235.1 GCA_023250995.1 Flavobacteriales bacterium
GAATAACCGAATATTACAAATTTATTTATTTCACCTCCTATTTTTGAGTAGGGACCAACTGTGGTGGGGCCGTAAATTTTGGCTCCCATTTTTAATGTTGATTCCTCGCAAAGAGCAAAAGGGCCCCTTATCATTGAGCCCTCCATTATTACGGAATTCTTCCCCAAATAAACAGGGCCGGTTTTGGTATTAATAATGGCGCATTCGGCACTGGCTCCCTCCTCCACAAAAATTTCGTTTCCAAGGATGGAATTTGACTCACTTATTTTTGCCGATTTTCTTTCCTTAGTTAATAAAAAATAGTCTCTGGTTATTAATTCATCATTTAGTTTAAATATATCCCATATAAAATTGATTGATAAAAAGTTATATGAATATTTTATTTTTTCAAAGAATGAAATTTGTTGGTTAAAATTTTCAAAGTTTAATGACTCATTATTTTTTCCTTTCAACCTAAATGCAATGAGTGTATTTTCCTGCATTAATTTCTGCCCGGATTTTAGTTCACCAATTTTTAAAATCAGGTTTTGGTCGGGACAAATTTTGCCATTAATAAAGAAATTATCCTCTTCAAAAATTATTGGAAATTTTTGGCTTAAATATTTTTCGGTAATGGTTGATGTTTTGGATGTTAAAAATTTTTCCCATTTCTCACGTATGGTTAAAATCCCCGACCGGATTTCACAAACTGGTCTGGTGAAAGTAAATGGCAGTAAATCAATCCTGGAGTAATCGTCAAAAAGAATATAATTCATGATTTGGAAAATCTCAAAATTTTTCTGAAGCGAAAATAAATAAAATCAATTCCTTTTGACCTTTGGCCAAAAAAAAACTCCAGGCCAAAATTGCGAGGAGTTTTCATTGATATCAGGATAAAAATAATTAATCCTTTTTCTCAAATTTTTTATAGCGGGTTTTAAATTTATCCACCCTTCCTGCCGTGTCAACAAACATTTGTTTTCCCGTAAAAAACGGATGTGAAGTATGTGATATTTCAAGTTTTACCAGGGGATATTCCTTACCATCTTCCCAGGTTACTGTTTCTTTACTTTCAGTGGTGGATTTGCACAAAAATGAATAATCATTCGACATATCCTTGAAAACAACAAAACGATAGCTTTCGGGATGAATTCCTTTTTTCATAAAATTTTCTTTTAATTTTATTAATAAGCTTTTTAAGGGTGGCAAATGTATTTAAAAAATTTCAATCCGAAAATTTTTTTTCTTTTATTGTTCCGCCTTGGTATTTTTGTAATTATTTTTTCAGGTAAATGAATTTTATTTTTAAAATTATTATTTCCAGTTTGGCGGTTTTTATTTCCGCATACTTTATTCCCGGGGTGGAGGTAGAAAATTATTTCATGGCTCTTGTAATTGCTCTGGTTCTCTCCTTTTTAAATACTTTTGTGAAGCCCCTATTAATTTTTTTAACCATTCCCTTTACTATTTTCACACTTGGCCTTTTCCTGTTAGCAGTTAATGCATTTATCATTTTGTTTGCCGGCTATATTGTTGAAGGTTTTGTGGTAAAAAGTTTTTGGGCGGCATTGTGGTTTTCAATTGTTCTTTCAATAGTAACATCCCTTTTGGAAGGTTTTGGGAAATTAAAATTTAATAAAGAAAAAATTGCATCCTCGGAATGATAACAAAATTTCTTTTTCCATTTGTAATATATAGTTTTTCCTCCTTCTGTTTGTTTAGTCAGACACGCGATTCCTTAAATACAGCAAATTTTGAAAATCTCCCTATCAAGAAATCAATAAGCCCGGAATTAATTGCCTGGGAAAGGATGTCACCATTTGGATTTAATAGGGAGGAAAAAACTCACAACTTAAGGCTATATGAAAATTTGTTGGTTAATATGAAATCAGGAGTGAAGGAACTTGCGGCTTTAATGGATAAATTCAATTTTCAATTTCACAAAGAAGGGGTTATAAAAAAAAATTAATTTTCTTTTCTATCTTTTCTCCAGCAATACCACATTTTCAACATGGTGGGTATGAGGAAACATATCCACCGGTTGAGTTTTTGTTAATTTATATTGGGATTTCAAAATGGCCACATCCCTTGCCTGTGTGGCGGGGTTGCAACTGATGTAAACAATTCTTTGGGGAGAAATTTCCAATATTTTTTTTAATACTTTTTCTTCCATCCCTGCTCTTGGTGGATCAGTAATAATAACTTCAGGCTTACCATGTGAAATTATAAAATCATCATTCAAAATGTCTCTGATATCCCCGCAAAAAAATCCAGTATTGGTAATTTGGTTTATTCTTGAATTTTCTTTGGCATCTTCAATGGCTTGCGGAATGGTCTCTATTCCGATAACTTTTTTGGCCTGCCGTGCAACAAAATTTGCAATTGTACCTGTTCCTGTATAAAGATCATAAACTATATCTGAATTTTTAATTGCTGCAAAATCAAAAGCAATTTTGTAAAGTTCCAGTGCCTGGTTTGAGTTTGTCTGGAAAAATGATTTCGGACTAATTTTAAATAAAAGGTCATCCAGCTTTTCATAAATAAAATTTCTTCCTGTAAAAAGATGGCAGTTTAAATCGAAAATACTGTCATTTTTTTTAGAATTGAAAATGTACATCAAGGATGTTATGGTTGGAAACTTTTCGGAAATAAATAAAAGAAGGTTAAATATTTTCTCTCCCTCGGCCTCTGAATATCCCTCCTCAAATCCTACCCATTTATTGAGTTGATTTGGGTCCTTATTATTTTTTTTTTCAGATACCTCAGGGATACCTTTTACCGGCCCACCAAAAATTACAATCACCATCAACTCCCCAAATACAGAATTGCGGATGATTAGATTTCTCATTAATCCCTCCTGCTTCCTGAAATCAAAAAATGAATAATTATTTTGAAGGGCAAAATCTTTAATTGAAAGTCTGATTTCGTTTGATAACCCCGGTTGCAAATAACAATGTTCAATATCTAAAACTTTATCAAACAGTCCTGATATATGAAATCCCAAAGCCGGTTTATCCATTCTTATTTCGGAATTTTGAATTTCCATTTGGGTAAGCCATCTTTTATTTGAAAATGCAAAATCAAGTTTGTTTCGGTAATACGTTTGGTTTACGGAAGGAATTATCGGAAAAAATAAAGTTTCATTATTTTCTTTTTGGGATGAAAGATCAATTCCACCAATGTGTTCAAGGGCTTCATGCACCTGTTTTTGTTTATAAAAAAGCTGTTTTTCATAAATTAAATTTTGCCAAACGCAACCCCCGCATGAACCGAAATGACTGCAAAAAGGCTTGTTTCTAAGATTTGAAAAGCGGTGAATTTTCAATATTTTTGCCTCTGCAAAATTTTTTTTTCTTCTGAATATTTCAAGGTCGGCTACATCACCGGGAATCCCCCCTTTCACAAAAATTATCAATTTGCCTTTTTTTTCATTTTCCTCTTTGGTTAGATGAGATTGATGCCATGCGATTTTGGCAATGGATTTTCCCTCTGACCCTATATCCGTAATTTCAACATTATAAAGAATGGTATTTTGCTTTTTATTTCCCATGGTTCCTGCGAAAATAATTATATTTGTACAGTAAAAATTTATTCATCATGATTGACTCAATGATTCAAAACCTTAGCTCCTCTTCCACAATTAATTTAGAAGATAAATTCGGGGCTCATAATTACCATCCCATCCCTGCTGTTATTGAAAGAGGTGAAGGAGTTTTTTTATGGGATATGGAAGGTAAACGTTACTTCGATTTTCTTTCTGCCTATTCTGCCGTTAACCAGGGCCATTGTCATCCCAAAATTATTGCTGCCTTGGTAGAACAGGCCCGTAAACTTACCCTTACCTCGAGGGCTTTTTATAATGATTGCCTTGGAGAATATGCTGAATTTGTAACCAAATATTTTGGTTATCAGAGAGTGCTTCCAATGAATACAGGGGCTGAAGGAGTTGAAACTGCAATGAAATTATGCCGCAAGTGGGGTTATCTTAAAAAGGGAATTCCTGAAAATGAGGCAAAAATTATTGTTTGTAAAGGAAATTTTCATGGTCGTACTATTACAATAGTTTCGGGCTCTGATGACCCTGAATCAAAAGGGGGTTTTGGCCCCTATACTCCCGGCATTATTCAAATTCCATATAATAATTTGGTGGCTCTTGAAAATGCTGTAAAAGATAAAAATGTTGCGGGATTTCTTGTTGAACCCATTCAGGGTGAGGCGGGAGTTATTATACCCAATGAAGGTTATCTTTCGGCATGTTTTGAAATTTGCAAAAAAAACAATGTCCTTTTTATAGCTGATGAGGTTCAGACCGGTATTGGCCGAACCGGAAAAAAATTAGCCTGCGACCATGAAAATGTTCATCCGGATATTTTGATTTTGGGTAAAGCATTGTCAGGGGGAACTTATCCCGTTTCAGCGGTTTTATCCAATGATGAAATTATGCTTTGCATTAAGCCTGGGCAGCACGGGTCAACCTATGGCGGCAATCCCGTTGCCTGCAAAGTTTCAATTGCAGCACTAAAAGTAGTTGAAGAAGAAAACCTTTCTGAAAATGCTTCTCACCTCGGAAAAATTTTTATTCGGGAGCTAAATGGGATTCAGAAGGAATTTCATGGACTGGTTTCCCAGGTTAGGGGCAAAGGACTTTTTTGTGCCATGGTAATAAAAAATGTAAAAGGGAAAAATGCATGGGATGTTTGTTTGGCCTTAATGGAAAACGGACTATTAGCAAAGCCAACCCATAATGACATTATCCGTTTTGCTCCTCCGTTAGTTATTAATCAGGAGCAATTGCTTGAATGCATTTCAATAATAAGGAAAACACTAAGGGAATTTATCTAAAAGAAAAAAATAAGCTTACTAGCTTACCGCCTGTCTTTTCAGTTTATCAACGTACTTAACTTCATCAATCACTAGTTTGCTTATAATTTCATGCATAATCTGAGTCGTTCCTGCACCCACAGTAAGTAGTCTGGCATCCCTCAGTGCCCGGGCAATCCCGTAATCTTCAACATAACCATAACCCCCATGAATTTGAAGAGATTCATTAATTACCTTAATTGATTCCTCCGAAGTAAAAGCTTTGGCCATGGTAATAATTCCAACGGCCTTTCCTCCTTTTTCAATAAATTCAGCCACTGCCCTGTAAGAAATGGACCGGCAAGCTTCCACGGTTACCGCCATTTCAGCAAGCTTATGCCTGATTACCTGAAATTTTCCAATGGGTTTCCCGAATGCATTTCTTTCCTGAGAATATTGCATTGCTTTGGAAAGGGCCCACTCGGCAATAAAGGTTCCGGTAACTGCAGCCAGAAGTCTTTCTTCCTGAAAATTATTCATGATATAATAAAATCCCTGTCCTTCA
>JAHEZO010000236.1 GCA_023250995.1 Flavobacteriales bacterium
GGGAATCTTTCCACTCGTAAATTTTAAGATTTTCGCGGGTGGCAATAAACAATTCAATTGCAATTACGGCAAGGTATGCAGGGATGGCATAAACGGTGAAATCCTGGTAAACAAGGGGGTTTACTGGCATGGCTGCTAAAAATCCACTCTGATAATTGTTTTATTGTTTCCAACCAAAAAGGCAGATTTTTCATCAATCAGGCAGATTTCATAAAGGTTGTTGTTAAGGGGTGTTTGAAGTAATTGCCATGGCCCTGAATTATTTTTTACCAGCAAATCGCCATTTGACCCTGAGGCCAGCGTAAGATACTTTCCAGCTTCAATGTCCCAGAAAATGCCCGTGGCTTTGTTGTGATAAGAGCTTTTTGCTCCGATAACCGTTCCGTTTTTTTTATACCTGCCATTTTTTCCGCCAGCCAGAAGGATATTTTCCTCTTCAATTTTAAAATCATGAAATAAGCCCTTAAATTTTTTTCCTTCCAATTCCCATGAATTCCCATAGTCATCTGAAGACAGAAGTCCGGATTTTACGGGTGAATAAATTAAGGCAAAAATTTTGTTGTTTTCAGGGTTAAATTTTACACTCCAAACCATATTAATGATGGAATTATAAACTTTTTGCCAGGTGCTTCCCCCATCTTCAGTTTTGAGGATAAAACCAAAGGGAACTACCCTTTGTGAATTTGCAATTTTTGAACGGCCACCGCTGATAAAAGCAATTTTATTGTTTACATTACAAATACTGTAAAAACAGCAATTTTCATATCCCTTTACCTTGATTATTTTCCAGTTTCGGGCGGCTTTGTTGTATTGGTAAATAATTCCTTTATCGCCACACAAAAGATAATTATCATCATCCATCTTCACCATGTTTAACAAATCAATTCCGCAGTTGGGATAAAATTCTTTTTCACAAACACCATTACTTCCGAATTTGGTTATAATTCCTTTTTTGCCAATGGCCCAAAATTCATCGTTTCCAACCCTGCAAATATCATAATAGGATGAATCTTTGATTGAGTTTCCTTTTTCAACAATGGTAAACAGGGGAGATTGGGCACAAACAATGGTTCCTGAAAAAGCAGAAAGAAACAAAAAAAGAAAAACAACAAACCAAATTTGAAATGGGCCGGAAAAATTATTTAGCTTAAGGTTTTTCAATTCAATTTTTTTTATCAGCCGCAAATATAATTTTTTAAAGCGAAAATTCCTTATCCTGTTTTATATGTTATTTTTGTAAAAAGGAAATTGTAATTTATAAAAAATGATTCAGCGAATTCAGAGCATATATTTATTTTTATGCAGTTTGACAGTGGCTCTTATGTTTTGTTGGCCTCTGGCTTTTATTAAAGGATATTCTGAAGAATTTTCACTTACCACACAGGGAATATTTTTAATCAACGGGGAACAAAAGGAAAGCACCTTGATTATTGCGGCATTTCTTATCCTTGAAATTTTATTTTCATTATCAATTATTTTTTTTTACAAAAAAAGGAGCCTTCAAATAATTCTTGGAAAATTGAATCTCCTTTTTTTAACCTTACTTATCGGTGTGGTTTTTTATTATGCCGACAGAGCAAAATTACTTACCGGTTTGCCAAATGACAGTTTGGTTAATTACCAGTTGCCTTGCCTTTTTCCGGTTATTTCAATCATTTTGAATTATCTGGCAATTAGAGCGATAAAAAAAGATGATGATTTGGTAAGGGCAGCCGACAGGCTGAGGTAGGATTTAATTCTGCAAGTTGAAAATTTTTACAAGTCTTTTCTTTTATATTCGGTTTCCTTCATTGTAAAAAAAAATTCACCACAGATGGCACAGATTAACACAGAGTTATTTAAGAATAAATTAATATTTAATGAGGAAATAAAACTCATTTGTATCCTTAGTTAGGGTAATGTTAGGAATAAACTGACGTATTTGTTTTTCCCTCAGATTACACAGTTTAACCATGTAGTTTTCTGCGAATATTTGAGTAATCTGCGTGAATTTTTTTTAGCCATTTTACAATTAACCTAACATTAGTAAATATCCACCTTTCCCGAATGAAGTAAGTTCTGTGAGTCAGAAATAGTATAAAAATAAATGCCTTGCGGATGATTTGAAATATTTACCTCCATATTATTTAATCCTTTTGAAATTTTATGAAAAACAATCTCTTCTAAAGCGTTAAAAATATTTATTTCGAAACCATGAAGTTCACCTTGATTAATCAGTGATATCTCAAAAATTCCGCAATTTGGATTTGGAAATATTCGTACAAATTCATCTTCAGAAATTAGGTTGTTATCACCTGTTAATCCGCCAAGGGTTCCGTCAGAATGAACATTCTGGGCATATATATCAAATTTCCCTGTATCGCGTAAATCCTGCCAAATGGTAATTATCCCACCCCTGCCATCGCTTATTTGTTTCGGACTAGATTTAATATTCGGAGCGTTTCCAATTACTTTTCCGTTTGTTCCCCACAGGGAAGTTCCGTTCAAAAAGATTTTTTGTGCATAAATATCCCAGGTTCCGCTGCCCGAATCCTGCCAAACAATAATCCCTGCTGTTGAATCGGTTATTATGTTAGGGTTAATCTGATCGAAAGATTTTGTGCTTACGGGGATACCGTTAACAGCCCATTGGGGAATTCCGGTATTATCAATGTACTGTGCATAAATATCAGCATAAATATTATTTCTGTAATCTTTCCAGGTAAAAATGGCCCCGTTTATATTTTGAGTTGATATGTCGATGGCAGATTGGTTTCCGGTTTCAAGTGAAATGGGAATTCCATTGGCCTGCCATTGGGCTGCTCCCGATGAATTTAACCGCTGTGCATAAATATTATAATCATTTCCGTTTCTTTTATCGGCCCAGCCGATGATGGCTCCCCCGGTTCCGTCATTTTTAACCTTTGGATTATTCTGTGTATCCGAAGAGTTGCATACAGAAACTCCGTTTGAAGCCCACTGTGGGGTTCCGCCAGAATTTAATTTTTGCGCATATATATTGTAATCATTTCCATTTCTTTTATCCTGCCAAACAATTATAGTTTCACCTGTTCCGCTGGTTGCAATCTTTGGGTTTTTCTGTTCATTTGCTGCAGTGCAAACAGCCACTCCACCGGCACTCCATTGTTTAACGCCCGATGAATTAATTCTCTGGGCATAAATATCCCAATTACCACTTACTGAATCCTGCCAGGTTATGATAGCACCGTTGTTACCGTCTTCTACAATTTTAGGGTCTAGCTGATCTTTGGTTTTTGTATCGACTGCAATGCCGTTTAAGGCCCACTGAATCACTCCAGAATTATTTACCCGTTGGGCAAAAATATCGCTGTTCCCGTTGCGTAAATCTTTCCATGAAATAATAGCCCCTCCATTGCCATCCTCCACTAAAACGGGCACGGATTGATTTGAAGATTCGGTGCAAATGGGAACTCCGTTGGTTTGCCATTTCGGAATTCCGGCCGAGTCCAAACGCTGAACATAAATATCTGTATTTCCTGAGGGCCTCGAATCCATCCAAACCATGATGGCCCCACCGGTCCCATCTGAAACAATTCTTGAATCTTCCTGGTTCCCTCCGGCAATACATACGGGTGTATTTACAGAAGTATTGTTAGTCCATTGTGCATATGAAGCAAAAGGAATAAACAGGAAAGGGAATAAATATTTCATCAGTTAAAATTTAGTAAATTAAAAAAAATGAAGTTGGCAAAAGTAGAATTTTTCGAGATATTGACCAGGGCAGTTTTCCAAAAACAGGAGTTTTCGGGATGTTCCAAAAGATAATTAATATTGCCTTATTAAATAATTCATGCCCGTGAGAATGAATTTGAAGAATCAAAAAAAGAAAAAACTTTTCCTTGGGAGGACCGAAAAACTGGATTTTCCGGAGCTTGGTTTAATAGGGATAGATGCAAAAATTGATACCGGGGCTTACGGCTGTTCCATACATTGCAGCAAGATAGAGATTGTAAATGAAAACGGAGAAACTTTCCTTCATTTTATTTTGCTTGATCCATCCCATCCTGCCTACAACAATAAAAATTTTTTTTTCAAAGAATTTGAGGACCGGACGGTAAAAAATTCATTTGGGCAAACAGAAAAAAGATTTATTATCCGCACCCCCGTTTTGATTTTTGGAAAATTAATAAAAACTGAATTTTCACTTAGCAACAGGGGCACCCTTCGATTTCCCATTCTCCTTGGCCGCAAATTGCTAAAAAGAGGATTTGTAGTGGATGTTTCAAAAACCGACTTGTCGTTTAAATCAAAAAATATTAATTGAATTAAGATGAAAATTGCCATTTTATCGCGCAACGCAAAACTTTATTCAACCTCCCGCCTTGTGGAGGCCGCAAAAAAGCGTGGCCACCAAATTGAAATTGTTGATCCCTTAAAATGCAACATAATTATTGAAAAAAGGAATCCCAATATTTTTTACCAGGGACATTTTCTTAATGATGTTGATGCGGTAATTCCCCGGATTGGTGCTTCCAATACATTTTACGGAGCAGCTGTTGTTCGCCAGTTCGAAATGATGAAAGTTTTTACTGCCGTAGAGTCGCAGGCACTCATGCGTTCTAGAGATAAATTGCGAAGTCTTCAGATTTTATCAAGGGCCGGATTGGGAATGCCCAAAACCGTTTTTACAAATTACTCAAAAGACATTGATGATATAATAAAACAGGTTGGAGGAGTTCCATTAATAATTAAACTTCTGGAGGGAACACAAGGGCTTGGTGTAATGCTTGCCGAAAATAAAAATGCTGCCACAGCAATCATTGAAACATTTCATGATTTAAAAGCGAGAATCATTGTTCAGGAATTTATTTCGGAAGCAAAAGGTGCCGATATAAGGGCTTTTGTTGTAGATGGTGAGGTGGTGGGGGCCATGAGGAGGCAGGCGAAGGAAGGTGAATTCAGGTCCAATTTGCACCGGGGAGCCAAGGCTGAAGTAATTAGGTTAACTAATAGGGAAAAAAGTACTGCCATCAAGGCCGCACGTACCATGGGGCTGGGAGTGGGAGGGGTGGATATGCTTCAATCTTCGAGGGGGCCGCTAATCCTTGAGGTAAATTCTTCTCCCGGATTACAGGGAATTGAAATGGCAACCAGAGTTGATATTGCAGGAAAAGTAATAGAATACTTAGAGCGGAATGCCGGAAAAGGAAAAATACAAAAGGATAAAGTAAACGCCTGATAAAATGAAAAAAGATATTACCATTTCAGGAATTAAGGTTTCACCCGGACAGGATGCCCATATCAATTTAAACATTGCCCGCCTGCCCTCGAGAACACCCATTGACATTCCTGTTTTTGTGAGC
>JAHEZO010000087.1 GCA_023250995.1 Flavobacteriales bacterium
AAACAACTGGCTTTGGTATTTTGGTGATGGCACAAGTGATACTTTGCAAAATCCCGTACATATTTACGATAGTGCAGGTACCTTTACGGTTACACTTATCGCCTGTGATTCTAATTGCTGTAATACTTTTGAGGGGCAGGTTGTGGTGAGTGAGGTTGGGGAAGGAGAGTTGGGAAAGTATGAAAATTTATTTAGGATTTATCCCAACCCGGCAAATGGAAAATTCACAATTCAGAGCAACCAGCCACAAGGTGACAATCAACAAATAATCATTTTTAATTTTCTTGGAGAAGAGGTTTATCATTCATCATTCAGTAACTTGTCCCGACTCATCGGGATTCTAAATTCATCATTCAATATTGATTTATCAAATGAAGCGGATGGTATTTATTATTTTTTCTTTTATGACAATGGTGGTGTTATTGCCTCTGAAAAGCTGGTGCTTGCCCGATAGAATTTTTAACAGCAAACTCATTGGCATTTCGGTGGAGAGCAGCAACAATTCAATTGTAAAAAACAACAACCTCGCTCAAATGGCTACAGGTGTGCGTTTTTTCAACAACACAATTATTGATGCCGATTTTCTCTGCAATTATATGGTAAATTGCCAAAGAGGAATTACCATTGAACAATGCGATATTAGCAACCAGGGTAGTTACAACCTGCCAATTGATGACCAATGGGTGTACTCTGGTAATTTTTCTCAGGAAGCCGACATAAGGGGATTTAACGCACCAATAAATAAAATCTGGTTTGTGCGGAATTTTACTTATCCTTTTGGGCCAGACAAAGTAAATTATATTAAACCAATTAATACTGTAGTTCCTTCTTTGGGCAATACAAACGCCTCATTTAACTGTACCAATCCTTGTGGAACTATTTTTACTTGCAAACAGAAAAAATTAGCTTCAATTGCAAAAAACCAGTCACCATATAATACCCTTGCACCTTCGGAACAATACCTAGCAAAAAAATCAACTTTTAATGCTTTACTAAACGAGCCGGCATTACTTCAGCAGGGCACACCGGAAGATTCGGTTTTGCAAAGTTTTAAGGACAGCATAATGCAAACAGATTTAGGAAAGCTAACCTTAGTTGAGGAATTTATCGGCAATGGAAATATTGTGCAGGCAAAACAAATTAATGACAGCATTGTACCTGCAAATTTTATGGAAATGAATCAAAAATTGGTTAACGATGTTTACCTCCGGACTTGGGCTTTGGGTGGAATGGAGATTGATTCAGTTGATAAAAGCAAATTGGAAACCATTGCATTTCAAAACCCAATTGATGGCGGGATTGCAGTATATTCGGCACGGGTAATCCTTGGATTGATACAGGATGATTTTTCACCTGTCAGCACAGCAAGAATGGCAAATTCTGAATTAAAAAGAAAAGAAATCCTGGGTGTTGAGAATAATTTTATAACTAAACTTTATCCTAACCCGAACGATGGGAATATGCAAATTGATTATAATTTGGAAAATGGTCAAAATGGAGTATTAATAATATCAGACATAATTGGGCAAAGGATAAAATGGTTTTCCTTCCAAAATGATAGAAATTATTTAAAAATAAGTGATGCTTCTCTAAAAAATGGGGTATATTTCTATGAAATTTGGGTTGATGAGGAACTGATCCTTTCCGATAAAATAATTATTATAAAATAAAACCAATAGCGACAAATTTTACCGGGATTGTTTTTTTAGAATGAAAAATCTTCAATTTGTAATATTTTTCCTCGTTTTTAATTATTGTACTGCACAGAATTTAGTGCCCAACTTTAGTTTTGAGCAATATGATACTTGTGTTAATGGGTATGGGCAAATCTATTTGGCCGTTCCTTGGTTTCAACCCAATATCTGTTGTGGTCCGGGCGGTAGCTCAGATTTTTTTGCAAAATGCACAAATAATCCTAATATTGGGGTTCCCGATAATTCTACTGGCTTTCAAAATGCAAAAAATGGGGTTGCTTATGCAGGAATAGGGGTTTCGTTTTATGGTTTCAATGACGGGAGAGAATACTTGGAGGCAAGACTAAAATCGCCTTTAATTGGTGGTAAAAAATATTGCGTCCACTTTTATGTGTCAAAAGCTGATAAAGCTTTTGATGGTATAGATGTTATCGGTGCCTATTTTTCTGTTGACACCCTACTTTATAATGATGTAACATTTTTTTATTTGCCATATCAACCGCAGGTCGTAAATGCACCAAATAATATCATAACTGATACGGTTAACTGGGTTTTAATTTCAGGTGAATTCATTGCAAATGGAAGTGAGAAGTTTATTACCATTGGTAATTTCTTTCCGGATTCCTTAACAAATCATGATACCACAGCGGGTGCAGCGTATTACTACATAGATGATGTCTCTGTAATGCTCTGCGATGACACCTGCAAAGAAACCCCACCGGTTGCAAAATTCAATTATTCTGATACCGGTCTCACTGCAAAATTTAATAATCTCTCTACAGCAACTTCAAACAACTGGCTTTGGTATTTTGGTGATGGCACAAGTGATACTTTGCAAAATCCCGTACATATTTACGATAGTGCAGGTACCTTTACGGTTACACTTATCGCCTGTGATTCTAATTGCTGCAATACTTTTGAGGGGCAGGTTGTGGTGAGTGAGGTGGGGGAAGGAGAGTTGGGAGTTGGCAAAAACAGTGAGGTTCAAATTTTTCCGAATCCAGCAAGCGAAAGCGTAACTATTTTTTCAAATTGCGATGATGAATTAATAATAACAGATATCACAGGAAGAAAAATAAGGGATTATAAAAAATTCCTAAATAATTTAACTCTCCCAATGGACGGTTTTGATTTAGGTATTTATTTTTTTTATTTTTATTGTGATGGAGTTCCATTTACTGTAAAAAAAATTGTACATTCAAATATAAAATGACTGAAAATTAATCAATATGCAAAGAATAATGCATTAGGGAATGTGGTAAAACGAATAGTCAAAAATCAAACCTTTTGAAACTACTTAACAAAGTTATTTGCTCTGCAACACTTTTTTGTTCCTTGTCCGCTTCTGGTCAATGGACACAAAGCGGCACAGGAAATCCTTCAGGATTAACACACTGTTTTATTGAATCGTCCGGAGTCCTTTTTTCCGGAGGTGTTGATGCTTATATATATTCTTCAACTGATAATGGGGATACTTGGTCACCTTCAAATGCAGGTATTACCGCAGGTGAAGAAATTCTGTGTTTTGGAAAAAATTCAGCTGGGATATTTGCCGGTTCAGGTTCTAAAATTTATTTCTCTAATAACAATGGGAATTCATGGGCAATTGTAAAGGATAGTGCACAAACTTTTTCTTTTGCTTTTTTGACAGACACAGTATATGCCGCAGCTATGAAAAGGGGGGTGTTGATGTCACCGGATAATGGATTAACATGGACACCGCTTAATTCCGGTCTTAATAGTGACAGCGTTTATTCTATTGTTGCAAAAGGTAATCTTTTGTTCGCTGGCACAGTAACGCATGGTGTATTCATTTCGTCAAATTCCGGGTTAAGTTGGTCGGCAGTAAATACCGGGCTACCCTCACAAGTACATATACGCTGCCTCGAAACGGATGGAACAAACCTTTATGCAGGAACAAGATTCTTGTGGGGTCCTGTGCCACCCTATGGCATGTTTATATCTTCTGATGATGGTTCATCATGGTCACAAGTTACAAGCGGTATTTCAACTTCAAGTTCAGTATTTGGAATTACGCACATTGGAAATGCGATACTTGCCGCATCAGGTGATGTTTACCGATCACTAGACCAAGGATTAACCTGGTCCATTTTCATGACTGGTATTGACACAACTTGCCCATATGGTTCCACTGGTTTTCTTGAAACTTCCTCCTATGTTTTTTGCGGGATGGAGGGTGGTTGCGGGTTAAGTATTTACCGAATAGACAAAAACGAAGTTTTATTAAGCCTGGAAAACCAAACCAAGAAAACCCCTGTTTCTGTTTTCCCCAATCCTACAAATGGAAAATTTTTACTCCGGAGTGATGTACATAAAGGAAGTCATTCACAATTTACTATTAAAAATGTTCTTGGCAAAGAGGTTTTTCATTCTTCATTAATTATTCAAAATTCATCATTCGAAATTGATTTATCCAATGAAGCGGATGGTATTTATTATTTTTTCTTTTATGACAATGGTGGTGTTATTGCCTCTGAAAAGCTGGTGCTTGTCAGATAATAATTTTCATTCAAAATTCCCGTGATAATTAGGCCAGCATTTCTCACATCCTCCCCAAAAAAAATCACCCCCGATTCTCCTTCTCCCATTCCCCATAAAGCCATTTCACTGCTTCTTCTTTTCCATCAAACAACCGGCAAGGGCAGGGGTATTTAAAAAATTTAATCATAAAATTGGCAACAATCCTTTGAGCAAGGGAATGTATGATAATTGCCTGGGCAACTACGTTTTCATATTTTTCGGGGGTCATGGAAGCTTTTTGTGCTTCGGTCGAAACGGTGGAGAACGGAGAGGGAATAACAAGGCACAAAAACTTTTCACCCCCGGTAATTTCTAAGGTAGCAAGGTAATTTTCTTCCGTATGTACCGCCTCAATTTCTACATCCTTCAGAATTTCACATGTAAGCAAATGATTTTGAAAGGAAAGTTTGAGGGTTTTTGTATTAACTACTTTCATCAACTTTCAAAAGTAACAAAAATAAATTTTAAATTGACAAGGAATATTCCAAACCAAGAATATACAGGTTTTGGGGAGCAGAAACATTAAATTCCTGCTGAATAAGATAATATAATCCGAGGGTAGTTTTTTCACTTTTGCGGTAATCAAAACCAAATGAGTACCTGTTGCGGTGCCAGGTATAATCCGATTCTACCGAGCGGGGATTATGAAACTGATATCGGAATTCGGCCGCAACATATGGAGAAACAGATTTTCCTGATTCATATTTTATTTCAAATTTATTCCTTGAATAGGATTCCGGCATTATGCCGTTTTTGCTTGAATAAACATTTCTTACTTCTTCCTGAAAGCGGTGGCGGTAGGAGATGATAAAATCATCCATTTTTTTTTTCAGGGTGATATCGCACATCAAACGGTGGCGGTAACTGTAAGGGTTATCGTAAATATTCTTTTGAATCGAACGGTAGGCAAGTGAAACTTTAATAAATTTAGCAGGTCTTACCTCAGCACCTAAATCGGTATAAAAGAGATTTGTTTGGGAAAAATTTTCCCTTAAACGGTATTCCTCAGTTAGAAATAATGAATACCTTTTGCTTAATTTTTTATCCAGATTAAAAGTTGCCCATAAACCGGCATCATTCGAAGCCTGGCCATATATAAAACTACATTGGAAAATAAGCGCAAAGGGTAAGCAAATTAACCTTTTCATTTTATTATATTCATTGTCTTTGTTTGGGTAGCTTCCGAGGTTTTTATCTGATAAAAATAAATTCCCGGATTCAGATTTTCTGAGGTAAAATTTACCTGATGTCTACCGGCAGTCATTTTATGTTCCAGCAGCGAAACTATTTTTCGGCCATACACATCAATCACAATTAGCCGAACGAACTCTTCTTTTTCCAAAGTAAAAGATATGGCAGTTGAATTATTAAATGGATTTGGGAAGTTGGTTAAATTAAATGCTCCAATTCTTTGGCTTTTAATGAGGGGCTCGTCACCGGTGGCACAAGGAGCAAAAGCCTTTCCCGGAGAACCTCCCGTACATCCTGCAAACCAGTTATAAGGGGAATTGGCATTTCCTGATTCGTCCAGCAATTCCAGGGTTTTCCCTGTTCCGTTTGGCTCGGTGGTCCATGGTGAAGAAGAACCATAATTCACCGATAAATAAAGTGTGCCATATTTATCAAACAACCTGAGATTACTCCCTGCTGAGCTTAATCCAAAATTGAAATTGCCAATAAAATTATTAACCCCCGGAAATATTGTTTTAAATTTTGCTGAATCGCGGCATAAAACAAGGCGTTCACCTTTTGCAAGGTTGGTATTTGGTGGAAAAACAAAGCTATTGGAAATCCCCTCATCCTTAAATTTCCATTGCGAAATATCCACATCCACTGTACCATAATTATGCAGCTCTACCCAGTCACCTCCATCAGAATTTACGGCAGATTTATAATTTATTTCGTTGATGCAAATTCGGTTAGTATCGGGAGAACCATAAAAGTAGGCAGTAAATACATCATTGGTATCAGCATTTAACGTAACGCTTTGATTAAAATTCGGGTTGGGTATTAATTTATTTGATTGCCAGAAACCAAATTCATAGCCCGGTTTTGGAATGGCTTTAAAAGTAATTGGAACGCTGTCGAAATAAATTCCTGCCCAAGGCAAGTTTTGCAGTTCAATGGTATTCAATTCAATATTTCCGGCAGCGGCAGGATACACATTAAATGTAACCGGCACTTGTTTTTTTAAAGAAGCTGTTTTCTCAATTTGATTCCGGGCGGTGGAGGGCCGGTAATTTAAAAAGGTGGTCATCTGATTAAGATTGTTGGTATTCCAATCAAGAAAACTGCCTTGCCCCGGCAATCCAAATCCCGGCTCATTAAAACCATTTCCCCAACGGTCGAAATGGCGTTTCATTTCGGGATATAAAGAATCGTGCATGGCATAAATAAAATTTTTGGCATAAGAAGGAGTAAAAATTGTATTTAATAAATCGGCATAGCGGTTAATGAATTTATTTCTGAACTCTATATTTTGAACAAGTTTGTTAAACATAATGGATTGGAAGGAATAAGTTTTATTTAAATTGGTGTCGAGTGAACTTGCAGTAAAAGGCCACCAGGTAGTGCCAAAAAAATCCAGATCCCAGAGTATGTGCCTCCATTTGGCTTCGGGCTTTTGTTCTCTCCAGAAACGGGTGTTGTTTACCAGCCAATCGCCATTTTCGGAGTAGGTTTCAACCACAAAATAGTCGATAAAATTTTCTATGTCGAGCCAATTTTTCATTGTTGAATAATTTGTTGAATCACTTAAATTATTGTTCAGAACAAAGGCAGCGAACTGTGAAAAGTTTTCGAAATTCCCATCCATCACCAGCCCGTTGTATTGGAGCAGGTCAATGCTGTCGGGGTTTAATCCGTGATTTTCGGAGATGTAATCTTTGTTTATTTTTTCGCGTATATCGTAAACTCCCCAGTATTTTCCGTTGATAAAAACAAGGCAGGGTTGATAATCCTGTACATCCAGGTTAGTAGTTTTCTGACAGAGTTTATGCATGGCGGCATCCCGTAAATTCAGGTTATTCCAGTCGTTGCCGGCATTGCGTAAAATTATCTGTTTATAGCTCGAAATTTCCCGGTCGGCAAAAAACGGATAATCAAGGGAGGAATTCCCATAATTTCCCCTGGCCACCACTTTAAAGCTTTTTTGGGGTAAAGAGCGGGAATAATTTCCTTGTACTACAAGGCCCACTCCCTGTTCAAAACCCTGTTGTTTCTGCTTATCGAAATATTCAATATGTGCAGGTATTTCCCATTCCTGCCAGAAATTAGCTCCGAAAAAAGGTACTACGGTATCGGCATTGGGGCCAAGCATATAAATTCCTGAATTCCAATCAAAAAGGTTAGCAGGGTTGGTGCTAAGTGAAATTACAGGCAAGGTGGATGAATCATTAATAAAGTAGGTATTGGTAACAATCTCACTCGGCAAAAAGTTTCCGCTGAAGGCCCTGGCCCTGATTACTGTGGTGGAATCAATTAAAACCGGAACTGAATATAAGGGTGAGGAATATTTCGGATTGCTTCCATCAATGGTATAGCGGATGGAGGCACCGGGAGTGGTACAAGTTAATGTTACCATTTGTTGATTTGGATAAAATCCGGCAGGAGTTGAAAGCACAGGGTCGGCTGTATAGCCTCCAAGGCCAGCAGAGGTGTTATTGGTTGAATCGGGGGTGGGGGTTCCGAAATAAGCCAGGGTGGGAGAGGCATCGGGAGCTGAACCAAATGAATTATCTAACTGAAGGTAAGGATAGCTGATCTGACTGATAATAGTTTGGGAAGAATTGGAAAGAAAAACTGTTTCACCGTTGCCTGATAATCCAAAATTTGTATGCAGGGAGGATTTACCACCATCAAACCAGGAAGGAGGAGACGGGAAAAAAGATGAATTATCCTTCATGCCAAAATGGAGGTAAGGAATGGCCGTTAAATCTGAGGAACCAAAGTTTACATTATGAACCTCAATTGCAAGGACATTATTTCCGTTTTTAATGAGAGATTTTAAAAGGCCGATATCAATTTTAAAATTTTCAGGAATCTGTCCCTGATAAAATAAAGCTTCGTGTTCTTTAAAGGCAAGCTCATCAAAGGGTGGAGGAGTTCCGGAAACCCCGATATTGGCCCTTGCAATTTCAACCCCATTTAGGTAAGCTACAAAAGCATCATCGTAATCAACCGTTAGAGTTGCTGCAGCGATTTTTGAGGTATCGGCAATGCTGAAAGTTTTTCTCAGAAAAACCGAATAAAGTGGAGAAGTAAGAATTGTATTATCATCTCCATCCCCATAGCCTATTCCGCCTGCTCCAAGATTCCACGTTAGGTCGTTAAATCCTGTTGTGTTCCAGCTGGAAGGGGGCTGGGCATTGGCTGCCTTGTACCTCCATTGGTCAGCAGCATTCACAGGGGTTTCCCAGTGATCAATAATTAGAGAGCGGTTTTTCCCGGAAGCAAACACAAGAAAATATTTTTGTGGTTGAAGAGTGAAAGGCGGAAACTGCCATTTCGAAAGGTTTGCGAAATCATCACTGAGATAATATCCGCTCAGATTTACAGGGAATGCACTGGAGTTAAAGAGTTCAATCCAATCTTCAAAATCACCGTCTTCATCTTTAACAATCCCATTGTTTTTGGGACACACCTCGTTGATTGCTATCTGGGCAAAAACCTTACACCCATCCGAAAAACAGTAAATTAAAAAGAAGTATAAAAGGAAATGCAAATTTTTTGCTTTCATTGGTATAATTTACAGATGTTTTGCAATCAAAATTTTGGGCTTGGGGCTTATTAAATATAATTTATTCAACATGAGGTAATTATTTAAAAGTTACGAAATCCCCCTGGCCCTGAGGTAGTCTCGCATGCCCCTGAGCACATCCACCCGGCTCACGAGCCCCAGAATTTTCCCGTCTTTAACCACCGGCATCCTCCGGTAAAAATTATTCAGGAAAACTCCGGCAACAAAAAAAATATCTGTATCGGGCGAGATGGTGGCTACATCCTTTGTCATAAAATTAATCACCGATTCTTCTTTTGAAGGAAGGCGGTGCTCAATTCCTTTGCTCATGAGCCGGAGGCAATCTTTTTCAGAAAGTATTCCGATGAGTTTATTATTGCCATCAACAATTGGTGCAGCTGAGATTCTTTTTTTAATCAGAAAATCCATTGCCTCATAAATTGTGGCGTTATTTTTCAGAGTAAAGACCGGTGAGATCATATACTCTTTTACTCTTGGAAATTGGTTTACCATAGGATTGGTTGGGTATTATTGGTTGAAAATATTAACTAAAGTTGTGAAAAATTGAAATAACAAATAAGGAATAACTAATAAACAATAACAAAGCGGCATTATTTTGTAATTTCTTATTTCTTATTTCTTATTTCTTATTCTTTAGGTCTTTGTTTTTACTTGCAGTTTGGATACTTTTCATGAATATGGCAATAAGTTCATTGCACTCCTGAATATCCTGGTTGATTTTCTCAGGATTTTCCAAAAACGGTTTTAGAACAATAATTTTAAGACAAACCCTTGTTTCCTTAAGTTCTTTTAAGACAACTTTTAGCTTATGAATAAAATCATCCGGGGATTCTGCTGCTTGAGCTTCTCCATTATTAAATGCTGAGGATGTACCACACCGTTCAAGTTGTCCGGCAATGTGATTACCTGCTCTTGTTTTTACCAATAAGTCGGCAATGGAAAGCATTCTAATAGAAAATCGAATCAAGCGATCCTCCAAATCGTATGGCTTTTTTTCTGTCAATTTATTAAAGCAGATAAATACATTAATTTGCTAATTATATGGGTAATTTCATTACTTCTTGTTTTTACATTTTCACCAATTTCTGCTGATATACACCAATTTCTGTTTTAATTTGAATGAAAAATATTCCATTGGGTTCCCTTGAAAAATCTATTTCAAAGTCTGTGTTTTGAATAACTGAAGACGAACTTATTATTGTTTCCCCGAGGGAATTGAATACCCTGATTTCGTTAGTTGGAATCTTAAGGTTGGGTAATTGGATTTTGAATCTGCCATTATTAGGATTCGGAAAAACCAGAATCTTGTAACCTGAAACTGTTAACTCGTTTGTTCCAACATTATTAAATATAACAAAAAAAGTATCCGCAAAACATTGATTTGAGGCAATGAGTTTAACCGTTTTTGGGCCTTCTGAAGTGAAATGATGTTTCGGATTTTTTTCGTTAACTGAGGTGGAATCTCCGAAATCCCAAAAATAATTTGTTGCATTTACAGAGGTATTCACAAAAAGAATTGAGTCGCCTGAAATGGGAGTTCCCCAAAATCCGGCTGTTACATTATCAAAAACATTTACTTTGACTACTGCATTTTGCCAGCAATAGGATTGGTTCGAAAGAAACACGCTATATGTTTGTGATGAATCGGGATTTACCACTATGGAGGAAACAGAATCACCTGTTGACCACAGATATTTTGTGGCCCCCGTGGCCACAAGAGAAACAGAATCTCCCGGACAAATATTCTTTTCGGGTGTAATTGTGTAATTTACCTGATTGCAAAAAAGACAGCTTCCGTTATTCTGGGTAGCAAGCGGATTAAAGTTTTCTGCCGTTGAATCCGTGCATCCGTAAAGGGTATCGGGAAAGTGAATTATTTCCAGCCATTTTACCTGATCGTTAGCATCGGTATTGGCAATTACAACGGGATGTCTTTTTCCAGGGGCAAAATATTTAAAATAATACAAGGTGTCTGTTTTGGAATCAACGGGAATATTATTAGCAAATACCGTATCAAATTTATATTCAATATATTTAACTCTCAAAACATTTAAAAAAGTATCCAATGGCGCATAAAGAGTTCCGTAACCATCTACCGCAATAAATTTTCCTGAAACAGTTTGGTAATCTACTCCCGGAGAAAGATTTGAAAACCGGATTCCTGAAATTTCTGTTTCGGTATGGCCAAAGCTGTAATCAGTTGAAATCAGCGTATCAACAAAAGGTGCAGGGTGATTGGCATGTACCACCGTAAAACCGTTTCCGAAATCGCCCATCAGAGTTCCCCCGCTGGTCCAGTATGCATTTGCATCGGAGGAATAGTACCAGATGATTGAAACATTTCCCCACTGAACGGTAGCCACACTTGCTCCGGGGTGGAAGGAGGAAAAACCGGTTGCCAATGGATTTAAATATTTTATTGTATCATTTATCCAGACCATGGCTTTTGAAAAATCATAAATCTGATTTGCTCCTTGATTTCCAACACCTGCACCAACACTTATAAAGCGGTTGTACTCCGACCCGGCTAATGGGAAGTTACTGCTGTTGAGATAAAATTGGGCAAATCCAGTAATATTTCCAATAAGGAGGTGTAAAAGAAATAATAACAGGATATAAGTATTTTTTTTCAACAGGTAAAGAATTTAATATTCATAAACAAATTTTTTTGTTGAAATTAAATTTCCTTCCGAATCAAGAGTTTTTTTTTCGGTTTTCATTCCCATTTTATCGTAGGAATAAATATTTTTGTTTTTGAGCTTATTGTTTTCGTCATAAATAAAATCTTCGGTTCTTTTTCCAAAGGCATTGTATTTTGAAACACATCTTTCGGTTTGCCTTCCTTCAGCATCGGTTGTAAGTTCTTCTGTTTTGTAATTATTGCTGTCGTATTTTGTGCTAATTTTCTTTTTTATGCTTCCGTCCGATTTATAAATGATATGTTCGGTTTCATCCTCATTTTTATTAAAAAGGAAGGTTTCTTTCTTTTTCAATTTGCCATCCTCATCATAACTGTTTTCTTCGATGTTGTTTCCATTGGAATCAAACCTTGTAAACGATTCTGTTACCGTGGTTCCGTTTTTTACATCGGTGATTAATACTCTGGCTGATTTAATTCCGTTTTTTTTAATGTCTTTTTTACTCTGTGAAAAAGCATTCATCCCTCCGAAAATGAGAAAATCGAGAAAAAAAATAAAAAAAATTTTCATAGTTAATTTTTTAAAATTACAATATCAGGGAGAATAATTTCCTGGTTGTTTGTTGTTATTTCAACGGTTCTTAAAACAGTGCTGTCGGGGGTAAAAGTGCAACCCTGGCAGGCTACAATTTTTGATGAATCAGCCGAAAAAGCGTAAATTTTATATTTCCCTTTTCTCAGGTGGTTAAACTGAAAAGAACCATCGTAGCTGGTTTTTGTTTTATCATCATTGATGGTGTCATTTCCAAATACAATCATTACATCTTCATCCGATTTGTAATACTGGTTTTGAAGAGATGTAAATGCCAAATCATAATCCCTCAAAAAAACTTTTCCCTTAATACTTGATTTTCCATCCTTATTTGCCTCTTTATAAATTACAAAATCGGGTACATCCACAATTTCTTTTTTATCTTTTATTTCAATGGTTTTTGTAATTACTGTTTTTGCCTGGTTTGAAGAATTTTTGTCCATCGAATAGGCATAAATGGTATAGTTCCCCCTGCGGAGGTAATCGAACTCAAAAGAACCGTCAGCAGCCGTTTTCAGGCTATGGTCCGGGAAGGAATTATCTCCGTAAATAATATAAACGGGTTCTTCCGCTGCTCCGTCATCTGACATTACTGGGGTATCGGGTGAATGGTAGTTGCCTGCCAGAACTTTTCCCTTTATTGTTCCCATTCCGCCATCCCCGGCTTCTTTTTTACAGGAAATAGAAATAAGCAACAATCCGGGGACTATAAAAGGAAAAAAATTTTTAAATATTGACATATAATTATTCGTTAATTATAAATAATCGAATATAATAGGAGGTGAATTTAAGGAAAAATAAATTTCAATAATTAGGTTAGTAATAAATATTTTCTGCAAGGTAATTCCTAACATATTCTTTCACGCCTCCCTCGAGCGAGGTAAAAGGCTTGGTATATCCTATGGAGTGGAGTTTTGTCATTTTGGCTTCTGTAAAATACTGGTATTTTTCCCTGATGTCTTCGGGTGTATCAATAAAATCAATTACAGGTTTTTTGTTTAAGGCTTTGAAAGTATTTTCAGCCAGATCAAAAAAAGTTCTTGCCTTGCCGGTACCAAGGTTATAAATTCCAGAATCTTTCCGGTGAAGCATCAAAAAATACAATACATCTACCACATCCTTTACATAAATAAAATCGCGTAATTGCCTCCCATCCGCAAATTTTGGATGGTGGGAGCGGAATAGTTTTACCTTCCCGGTTTTCTGTATCTGATGAAAGGAGTGATAAATTACCGAGGCCATACGGCCTTTGTGGAATTCGTTCGGACCGTATACATTAAAAAATTTTAATCCTGCCCAGAAATAAGGTTTCCTTTCCTGCCCCAGGGCCCACTTGTCGAAATCGTTTTTCGATTCACCGTATGGGTTGAGGGGTTTTAGTTTTTCAATGGTTTGGTGATTATCATCATACCCGAATTCTCCAAGTCCGTAAGTGGCCGCTGAGGATGCATAAACAAGAGGCAAGCCGTTTTCAATGCAAATGTTCCAGATTTCTTTGGAATAATTCAGATTTAATTTATCGAAAATAGTTTTATCAAATTCGGTGGTATCTGTGCGGGCCCCTATATGAAAAACAAATTGGGTGAGATTCTGATTTTCGCGCAGCCATTTTAAAAAATCATCCCGGTGGATTTTTTTTGAAAAAACTTTTCCTTCCAGGTTCTTGTTTTTTTCTTTCTCCGAAAAATCATCTACACAAACGATATCAAAATA
>JAHEZO010000237.1 GCA_023250995.1 Flavobacteriales bacterium
CCGATAAAGAAATTAACTTTATTCTTGATTCAATTAAATCCCTGGTTTTAAATTTTAAACAATGGGAGAGAAATTACCGCTATAATCCAAAAACAAATGAGTATAACCATAAACTTCAAAAAAATGAAGAGGATTTAATCCGGGGGTGGTTTTAGGAGTAAAATTTATCTATAAAACCTAATAACTGAAGTTACGCAAAATCATTAATTTCCAAAATACAAATTTCAAAATAAAAATTTATTATGGCAGGAAACACCTTTGGTACTCTTTTTCGTTTAACCACATTTGGTGAGTCGCATGGGAAGGCCCTAGGGGGCATCATTGATGGTTGTCCGGCAGGAATGGTAATTGATTTTGACTTTATTCAGGAAGAACTTAACCGGAGGAAACCCGGTCAGTCAAAAATTGTAACTCAAAGGAAAGAAACGGATCAGGCGGAATTTCTTTCGGGAATTTTTGAAAAAAAAACCACCGGGGCACCCATAGGCTTTATTATTAGAAATGAAAATCAAAAGTCAAAAGATTACGACCATATTAAGGATGCTTTTCGCCCTTCACATGCCGACTATACATACTTTGCCAAATATGGAATTTCTCCTCAATCGGGAGGTGGAAGATCATCCGCCAGAGAAACAGTTTGCCGGGTGGTGGGAGGTGCTATTGCCAAATTAATTTTAAAACATTACAGTATCCCCATTAACGCTTATGTTACACAGGTTGGAAACATTAAACTTTTAAAAAATTATAAAAAGCTAGATCTTTCAAAAACTTTCGAAAATATTGTGCGTTGCCCCGATCCCCTGATTGCTGATGCCATGATTAAAAAAATTGAACAGGTGAGGAAGGAAGGCGACACCATTGGCGGAATAATATCCTGTGTAATTTCAAATGTTCCCGTTGGATTGGGAGAACCTGTATTTGATAAACTTCATGCCGATTTGGGAAAAGCAATGCTCGGAATAAATGCAGTAAAAGGATTTGAAATAGGCAGTGGATTTGAAGGAGTGAAAATGAAGGGGTCGCAGCACAATGATATTTTTCAACTGTCGGCTAAAACTGATACATTAAAATCAAAGCAAATCAGAAATGAGGAGAAAAAGGTAGGCACCATTACCAATAATTCCGGTGGTATTCAGGGTGGCATTTCAAACGGAGAAGATATTTATTTCAGGGTGGCATTTAAACCTGTTTCAACCATTATGCAGGATCAGGAAACATTAAATACCAAAATGGAAACCGTTACCATAAAAGGCAAAGGCCGCCATGACCCATGTGTGTTGCCAAGAGCAGTTCCCATTGTGGAAGCCATGGCCGCAATGACAATGGCCGATCATCTTTTAAGGAGGGCCTCAGTAAATATTTTTTCTTCCGGTCAAAAATAATCTCAAATAAATTTCAATGCTGAAAAATAAATTTTTATTTTTTTCCATAATTTTTATTTCAATTTCCGCCCTTCTTTCTGTTGCAAATCATTATTTCATTGAGATAAATCAAACCCTTTTAATTGCGGTTCGATGGGGAGCCATTGCATTTCTTTTGGGATACGCCTTTGAAAAAAAATCTCTTACAACCTGGATTTTAATTAGTATGGTGGCAGGTGCTGAAACAGGCCATGATTTTCCTGAAATAGCAGTAAACCTCAGAGTTCTCAGCCAGATATTTTTAAAAATGATAAAAACTATCATTGCCCCTTTGCTCTTCGGGACCCTTGTTGTTGGAATTGCAGGCCATTCTAATTTAAAGCAAGTGGGACGGATGGGTTGGAAATCCCTTGTATATTTCGAAATTGTTACCACCATAGCCCTTTTTATCGGATTGCTGGCCATTAATTTTAGCCAGGCAGGAGTAGGTATTCACCTTCCCCCGGGTGCCCATGAAGAATTACCGTCAGTTTCAGCTCAATCGGCAAAAGAAATCATACTTCATATTTTTCCCGAAAACATTGCCAAATCAGTGGCCGAGGGACAGGTTCTTCAGGTGGTAATTTTCAGCATTATTTTCGGCATTGCATTAGCCATGCTGAGTGAAAAAAAAAGACAACCCATGCTTAATTTTGCCGAAGGGCTTTCGGATGTTATGTTCAAATTCACTAACGTAATTATGTACTTTGCTCCCATTGGTGTTGGGGCGGCAATTGCATACACTGTTGGACACATGGGCCTGGGCATACTGGTTAATTTATTCCAGCTTTTGGCCACTTTATATATTGCCCTGCTCCTATTTATTGCTTTAGTTTTAGTTCCCGTAGGATTCATGATCCGGCTTCCTTTTAAAAAATTTATTTCTTTAATTGCCGAGCCGGTTTCCATTGCTTTTGCCACCACAAGTTCTGAGGCCGCTTTGCCCAGAGCCATGGAGGCCATGGAAAAGTTAGGAGTTCCAAGGAAAATAGTTGCTTTTGTAATTCCGACAGGTTATAGTTTTAATCTGGACGGAACTACTTTATATCTTTCTCTTGCCTCAGTATTCGTTGCTCAGGCTGCCGGAATCCCGATGAGTTGGGAAACTCAATTAATTATGGTGTTTACTTTAATGTTAACTTCAAAAGGAGTAGCAGGAGTGCCAAGAGCTTCCCTGGTAATTCTATTGGGAACCGCCTCTTCTTTCGGATTGCCGGTTGAACCAATATTTATTATTCTCGGAATTGATGAACTGATGGATATGGCACGTACTTCGGTAAATGTTATCGGGAATTGCCTTGCCACAGTGGTGATTGCAAAATGGGAAGGGGAATTTATTGAAAAATAAAAAAATGAAATTACAGTCATTTATTGCATTCCTTTTATTGTATTCCTCTTCTTTCGGGCAAAGTCAAAAAAAAATTGATTCTCTTGAGAATCTTTTGAATAATGCCAAATCTGACACTTGCAGATTAAGCATAATTTCTCTCCTTACAAAACAACTTGGTCAAACAGGAAATTATGAAAAAGCTTTTCAGTATGTAAATGAAACTAAAAAGATTACGGAAAAATTCCTCTCCCAATCTTCCACTGAAGGCAATGATACCGCATTATTCAATTTCATGAATCATGCTCTTGCAACGGCATATAATAATAAAGGCATCATGCTGATGATGAAAGGAAGTTTTTCGGAGGCATTGGAAAATTATGAAAATTCTTCTTTGATTTTTGAAAAAATGAATGATAAAAAAGGGCTGGCCTTTAATTACAACAATATTGGCATTGTTCACAAAAAACAAGGGAATTACCACCTTGCAATAAAGGATTATTTAAAGGCCTCCGAAATATTTAAGGAAATTGGAGATAAAAAAAGTTTGGGCGGAACTTTTCACAATGTAGGCAACATTCAAATTCATCTTGGAAATTTTCCTGATGCATTAAAAAGCCACCTTCAATCCCTGAAAGTGAAAGAAGAAATTGGCGATAAATATGATATTGGTGCCTCCTATTTATCTGTTGCCATCATTTTAAAACATCAACAAAATTATTCCGAAGCATTAAAATATTCCATAAAATCAATGGAAATAAGAAAGGAAATTGAAGATAAAGACGGGGCGGCAAATACAGGCCTTGTAATTGGGGAAATTTATCAGCAAATGAAAAATTTTAATGAGGCAATTAAATATTTTCAGATCAGTTTAAAAATTTCGGAAGAATTGGAAGATTCTGCAGGAATTGAAAAGGCATTAAGCAATATTGGTGATATTTACTTTTATCAAAACAATTTTGATGAAGCTCTTAAATATGATAAAAGGGTGTTGAAAATCTCAGAAAAAATTGGGGATATGTCCCAGTTTGCTTCCACAAACATAAATATTGCGGATGTTTATACAATGCAAAAAAATTATCCTGCCGCAAGGATTCATTTTATGAAAGGGTTAAATTTATCTCTTGAATCGGGTGAAAAAACTTCTGTCAAGGATTGTTATAATGGACTTGGAGAATTATCAGCCCTTGAAAAGGATTTTAAAAATGCTTATAAATTCTATCTTCTTTATTCCACCTACAAAGATAGTTTGTATAATGAGGCCGGAACAAAGGAGATTACTGAAATGCAAACCAAATTCGAAACCGAAAAAAAGGAACTTCAGATTGAAAACCTAAATAAAGACAATGCTTTTAAAGAATCTGAAATTAAAAAACAAAACTTACAGAAAATTGCTTATGGCTCAGGGTTAATTCTTACTCTTTTGTTATCCATGGTTATTTTCAGAGGATACAAACAAAAAAAGACAGCAAATCAAATAATTTCGGCACAAAAAGGAGAAGTTGAGAATCAAAAGTTTCTGGTGGAAGAAAAAAACAAAAATCTTGAAATTGCATATCTTAATATTGAAGAAAAAAATCATGAAATTATGGATAGCATCCGCTATGCCAAAAGAATACAGGAAGCCATTTTACCACCTAAAAAAATAGTGAAAGAATATCTTGAAAAATCCTTTATTCTTTACAAACCAAAAGATATTGTTGCCGGAGATTTTTACTGGATGACTCCCCTACCCTCAAAAAAGGGGAATCCTCAAATACCGGTAGCAGGCAAAGAGATTGGCAAACCCACTCCTGCCGGTGACGGAGCATCTGTTTTATTTGCGGCATGCGATTGCACAGGTCATGGTGTGCCCGGAGCTTTTATGAGCATCCTGGGTCATAACGGACTCAACTGCTGCGTAAAAGATTTTGGGCTTAGCAAACCTGCAGCCATTCTGGATAAACTTTGTGAACTAATTGATGAAGGATTCAGCAAAAGTGAAATTGCAATTAATGACGGAATGGATATTGCCCTCTGCAGCCTTGAATTTAATGGGCCATCAGGAATACATTCCATGCCTCCGGGCGATAAACCCGTTTTGGCTATATTAAATTATGCAGGAGCAGGAAATTCTTTGTATCATATCAGGGGAAACTGTTTGACAGAATTTAAGGCGGATAAACAGCCCATTGGCAAATACTCCTACCGAAAACCATTTACCAATCATATTATCGAGCTTCAAAAAGATGATTCATTTTATATTTTCACAGATGGCTTTGCCGACCAGTTTGGCGGCCCCAAAGGAAAAAAATTCAAATATTCACAGTTCGAAAAAATTCTTGTTACCATAGCCACTGAGCCAATGGAAAAGCAAAGAGAAATACTGAATGAAACGATTGAATCCTGGAAAGGGGAGCTGGAGCAAATTGATGATATTTGTGTTATTGGAGTTAAAATATAGGAAATGAAGAATTTTTTTCTAGCTGCTGCATACATTTTTTGTTCGGGTTTGGCAATTTCCCAGGATCAGAACAAAATTGACTCCCTTGATAATTTAATCA
>JAHEZO010000088.1 GCA_023250995.1 Flavobacteriales bacterium
AATATTTTGTTACTGGCAATTTTGTATCTGACCATTTGATTCCGGAATTAATACTTCCCCCGCCAGGGGCATAATATCTTTCTTCTGACCCCCAAGACAGAAGAAAAAAGAGGAAACCCAAATGGCGGGAAAAAGTATTAATGCTTGAAAAAAATTAGAAATCATTATTCAATGAAAAAAAATTAATTAAAATCAGGAACAAGAACCGATCTTTTTGAATATTTATGGTCAAGGGTATTTTTAAATACTTCGTTAATTTTTGAAAGGGGAAAAGTTTCAATTAATTCTCCTATTTCAAGTTTTCCATTGGCTACAAGGTCAATTACTTCGGGGTAGAGTTCGGGTTTGCAACCCCAGGTACCGATAATTTTTGCATCAAAGGCCATGAGGTTACTTAGCCGCAATTCCAACTTTTCCATTGTAAACCCTACAATAGAAAGTGTAGATGCAAATGTGACCAGGTTGAAGGCAAGCTGCTGTCCGGCTTTGGTTCCTGAAAATTCAAAAATTTTCCAGCCAAATTTTGGAGCAAATAATTTCTTTGAAATTTCTTTTATTTTTTCTTTAATGGTTTTTATATCCAAATCCTTAATATTTAACGCGGAATCAATGCCAAGGCTGAAAGCAATATCAAGTTTTTCATTGCTTATGTCAAGTGCAATAACTTTTGCTCCAAAAATTTTGGCAATTTGTGCACCATAAATTCCCACCCCTCCCACTCCAATAATAATTGCGAGATCATCTTTATGAAGTTCGGATTTTTTAATTACCTGGTAAGGAGTTGATATGGCATCCGCTATTACTGCAAGTTGTTCGAGAGAATATTTTAAGAGGGTTGAAGGAGGAACTTCACACAAATATTTGAACGGAACTTTTATGTGAGAAGCAAAACCACCATCAAAATCATTTCCCGGCATTAGTTGATTTCGGCAAATATTACTTCTTCCGCATTTGCACAATTCACATTCGCCACATGGAAGAACTGCAGGAACAATTACTTTTTTTCCTATCCATTCTGCAGGACCCATCACCACAGTTCCGCTGATTTCATGGCCTAAGGTGAGTGGAAAGGGATGCTTGGTTTGAACTCCGAAATGCCAAAAACTCAAATCGGTATGGCAAACACCGCAACCCGCAACTTTTAAAAGGGCTTCATTCTCATTAAGAGTAGGGATTGGTTTTTCTACCAGTGTGAACTCTTTGTCCAGCTCTGTAATTTGCCACTGATACATTCCATTTCTGCTCATTGGGGATAAATCTTAGAGCAAATGTCGGGGCAGGAATTGTTAAATACAATGATTAATATCAGTAATTGACTCAGGTTGCGCAAAAAAATGAACAACAATTGGAGGGTACTACCTAGTTCTTTCCACAATTTTTCATTGTTCAAACATTACGCCTTTAAATTGAACAAACCAGTAAATTTTACTTTTAAATAATAATCATTGCGGTACCGATATAAAAAGTGATTTCGGCAGCTCAAATTTTTTAATGAGATTATTATTTTTTTCATTTCTTTTTAAAAAGATAATTGTGAAATCATCCACAAAAACCGGTGCCCAATCTTCATCATTCACCCGCCTGATCAAAAACGGCTGGGCATTGGGTGTGTTATCATGTCTGTAAAAATAAATAGCATTAAAATCGTATTTTAAACTTAATTCCCTCCATTTATTTTCATTTTCCTGCATCGGTTCGTAAATTTTTTTGAAAAAATCAACACTATAGGCTTCGGGCCGGTTATCTACAAAAACCTTGTATTGGGGAAACAGATTAAATATCATAAATCCTCCAATATCATAATTATTAAATATCGGACCCTCTACTTTTTTGGACTTAATAAAATCAGCCGAACTGTTGATTTTTTCAAACAACCCCAATCCGTTAATACCATTAATGGGAGAATAATAATGGTTTTTTGTAAAAAATCCGAAAAATAAAATTGCTGAAGAGACAAAAAGAAAAAATATAGAGAGCGTTTTGCGGGAATTAAAAAATATTACCTTTTGTTTTAATGAATCAATAGTTGCCGAGCAAAAAGGAATAAAAAACAAACCCCATAAGGGAATTGCCCTAATCATTTTAAATGAAAGGACCGTAAAAAACAACAGGATAAAAAAATGGGGATTAAAGGAGAATTCCGGTTTCTTTTTTATTAAGTAAATAAATGCCGAAAGAGCCAGGATAAATAAAATTTCGAAATGGTAATAAAGAAAACTTTCAGGAAACCGGTTCTGCATAAAAAAAAGCGACTGATTTTCCGCAATCATATACCCATATTCCCTGAAAATCATAAACAGTTCAACAAAGCCGTAAAACCCGTTGGGATTTAAAAAGCAAATGGCTACCTGTGCTAAAAGCAGAATCGAAAAGCTTTTAAGATCCGGCTTTTTTTTAATTACTGATTCAACCCAGAAAATTCCGGTAAGAAAAATTCCTAAAACAAAAAAGATATGAAGATTTACCCAAAAAAACTGGATAGGAATTAGCAGGATGAATGTTTTTCTAAAACTGATTTTTCCCTCAGAAAAAAGAATTAAAAAATAATAATACAGCCCGCAAAAAAAATATGAAAATGCCTCAGGCCTTATTTCCGTTCGGCTGGTAATTAATGGAATGGAAATAATCAAAAAAAAGAAAGCTGCAATAAAATTAGATTTTTTTTGCGCTATTTTAAAAAATAACAGACAGGTGGCAGTATTAATTAAAACATGAAAAAATGCAAGTCCGTTAAAACCGAAAAATTTCCAGATGAAATAAAATATCAACCCACTTCCCCAATGGTGGTTTATAAGTGGAAAAGCAGGCTCGGTATAAGAATAATAATTTGCAGTAAAAAGGTTTACCGAACCAGGAATTTCTTTTACTTTAATTCCATTCCCAAACAAAATGGAAGAAATTATCTCACCATTTTTAATATGCCTTCCCAAATCGGCATTAACAAATAAAATTTTGTGAGCAAAAAAAAGGGCTATAAAGATTAAGGCTATTCCAAGCAAAACATTTTTCCAAATTGCAGGAATCTGAAGTTCATCTATTGCTGCAATATTTTTCTTTTTCAATTTCATTTCAGAAGCAAACAAAAATCAGCCACATTTTTTTTTTAATTCTTAAAGAAATTTTCAGATACTACTTCGTTCATTGCATAAACGACATATTCCCCAATGAAAAAATGTCGCCTGAACTACGTAGTACTCTGTAACTAGGTGAAATCTCATAAGAGGCAATTAAAGGGGGGGGGAATTCTATTGTTTTCCGGATATTTACAAAAAGGAAATAATTTTTATTTCAACTCTCCGGTTATTTTTCCTTCCTTCAGGATTATCGGTTCCATCCGGAAAATTATTTGCGGCTGCAGGCTGAGATTCGCCTTTTGCAATAATTTTCAACCTTACCCTTATAATTTTATTTTTTATTAGATAATCAGCTGCTGCATTTGCCCTTCTTTTTGCAAGCCCCATATTATAAACATCATTGCCCTTTGAATCCGTATGGCCAGAAATTTCAATTTTAACCTTAGGATTCTCCATCATAAATTTTACCACCCCATCCAGTAATCCTTTGGATTCAGGCCTTAATTCCGATTTGTCGTAATCAAACAAAAGTGGGTTAATTACCAAATTACTCTTCCCAAAGTATTGAATCTCTTCTTCATTTAGTGAAACCAAAATATTTTTTATCAAAACAGCTCCTTCGGCATCAGCTGCTAAAATATTTTCAGTTTTAATTAGTTTGTCGCCCGATTTAACAATGATTTCATATTCCTTTCCCCCTGCCACAACCGGAAATTCGTAACTCCCGGTAAAAACATCAGGCTTAACCCAGCCTACATTATTTCCAG
The DNA here is from genome assembly GCA_023250995.1 of Flavobacteriales bacterium. Classification (GTDB taxonomy): domain Bacteria; phylum Bacteroidota; class Bacteroidia; order Flavobacteriales_H; family JAHEZO01; genus JAHEZO01. Next base: position 3,842 of record JAHEZO010000088.1, read on the forward strand.
TGGCCTTTTCTTTTAGTTCAACGCTGCAATTTGAAACTGGTTTGTTGGAAAGGGAATCTTTTATAACTCCTGAAATTTTAAAAGTAGTAAGCTTTGAGTAGGGAGAGGAAACCACTAAAAGAAAATCTTTTTTGATTTCAGAACTTGAATTTGCAGGTACTGAAATGTTTGCGGTTTTCAAAGTTTTATCTCCTGATTTTATTGCAAGCTCGTAATTCTTTCCGTTGGCAACATTTGGCAAAAGGTAATTTCCGCTAACCACATCAGGAATTGTTTTGCCAACAACTTTTCCTGTAGCATTATCAATGAGTTCAAGATAACAATTAGAAATTGTTTTTTTTGAAACAGAATCCAAAATATTTCCTGTAATTGTTGTCGCGACTGGTTTAGTTTCAGGAACTGGTATAACCACCGAAACATTTTTTTTGATTTCTGAGCTTGCATTTAAAGGAACCGAAATGTTTTCTGTTTTCAAAGTTTTATCCCCCGATTTAACTGCCAGCTCATAATCCATTCCGGAGACAACATTTGGCAAGGTATAATTTCCGCTGGCCAAATCAGGAGTTGTTTTTCCAACAACTTTTCCAGTAGCTTTATCAATGAGTTCAATAGTGCAATTGGAAATTGGATTTTTTGAAACAGGATCCAAAATATTTCCGGTAATGGTTGTCACAACTAGTTTTAGTTCAGGAACTGCTATAACCACTGAAACATCTTTTTTAATTTCAGAACCTGCATTGAAAGGAACCGAAATGTTTTCTGTTTTCAAAATTTTTTCTCCCGATTTTATTACCATTTCATAATCTTTTCCTAATCCAACATTTGACAAAAAATAATTTCCACCCACATCATCAGTTCTTGTAGCTCCAGCTATTTTCCCTGTACTTTTATCCAAGAGTTCAATTTTACAATCGGGGATTGGACTGTTTGTAACTGAATCGAAAATTTTCCCCCTTAAACCGGTAACCGGAAGTTTTCCATCCATTTCAGAAGGTCTAACTGGAATATCTTTTTTAACAGTACCTCCATTTTCAGGTAAAATAACATCCTCCCTCTGAACGATTGTATCACCGGATTTTATGATCATTTGATACTCTACCCCAAAAGGTAGAAGCATCAATGGCAAATAGTATTCACCGCTGGTAGGGTTTATTAATGCGGTTCCCTGGGTTTCATCCGTGTTCTTATTTATTACTTCCACCGAACCATCGGCAGGGGCTTTGTTAGTTTCTGGATTTTTTATTACTCCACTGAACTCAAACTTTTTGCTTTGGACCTTGGCTAATTTTTCTTGTGAACTTGCTGAAGAATTAATAGTTCCTTCAAGTGAATCTTTTTTAGCGAAATTTTGGGAGGTTATTAATGAATCACCAGTTTTTAACAATGATTCTGATGAGTCAAGAATTTCCGGTTGAAGGGCAGTTAAAGGTTGAATGGTATCGGGATGAAAATCCAAAAAAGTAACCAGGAAAATATCTTTGCTTCCGTTTTGAGGATTATATGCAGAGTAATAACCTTCTTTGCAGCTGATGGATGGAACAAAGGAAACATCATCATCGGCACTGTTAACAGGATAACCAAGGTTTATGGGGTCCGACCATTTTCCACCAATCAAAACTGATTTAAAAACATCAAATCCTCCCATGGAAGTATGGCCTTTGGAAGAGAAATAAAGATATTTTCCGTTGGGATGCAGGTACACCCTCTCTTCATCATAAGCAGAATTAATTACAGAACCCAGGTTTTCGGGAACCGACCATTTTTCTTTTTCTTTGTTTAAAAGAATTGATTTGTAAATGTCTTTTCCACCTATTCCTCCGGGACGGTTAGAAACAAAGTAAGCCGTGTTTCCATCCGATGAAAAGGAAATGGAGGTCTCCCTGTAAATAGAATTTATTGCTCTGAAGTTTTTAGGTGCCGACCAATCATTATCTTTAATTTTGCTCAGGTAAATATCACCATTCCCAACGTCATCTCGATAAAAAGCCAATGTCCTTAAATCGGGAGAAAGTCCAACCACAGCATTGTTTGTTTTCGGATTAAATTTATTTCCAAAACTCGTAGCCGGCCCCCATTCGTCTTCTGATTTTTTTGACTCAAAAACATCTTCATAATATCCTCCGTCAACTGCGGCCCTGCCTCCGCCACGGGTACTTGGCCTGCGTGAAGTAAAAATCAAAAGTGAAAAGTCGGGGATAAAAAAAGGATCGTATTCGGGATAATTTGTATTAATATTCCTTCCCAGATTTTCAATGGAGACACTGTCTGGCTCTCTCATAAACCTCCGCGCATATCCGCATTCTTGAATTCTTTTATTTACATCTGCGAGTTTTTCGTTGCGCTCTGCCAGGGTAAATTTTAAATTCATTTCCTCAATATGCAGGTTGTAATGCATTTCGGCAGAATCCAAATCCCCCAACGAATCGTGTCTTTGAAAGGCATAGCCGAGAATGTAATGTATATTATCATCAACCCTGTGATCATACATGTAAGATTTTCTAAGAAAATTAAGGGCTTCAAATTTTTTATTTTGTTCAAGGAAAAGCCGACCTATTTTAAAATTGGTTTTTGCATAAATGATATTCATATCATAAGCCAGCATATATTGCTCCATTGCTTTCCGGAACTCAAGGGGCCCCCGTTCAAAATAAGCATCCCCCTTTTCAAGGGTTTCTTCAATGAGTTCCTTTTGTTCATTCTTGTTTAATTTTTCGGGGCCCACATCCTCAATTTCACCAACCTTCTTTTGAGAAAATGCAGCAGAAACGCAGAAGAAAATATTTATTAGCAAAAAAATAATCAGGGGATCTCTTTTCACCCTCTTTACCAAAGCCATGTACGGGAATTCTAGTTTAATCTGAATTTATTATTTTTTAATAAAAATAAACTGGCCGCCTTCATCCCCTGTATTTTTTATAGATTGAAACTGAGGTGACTGTTCGGAATTATTGGTAACGGGAATTTTAATGGTAGAGTAAAGCTGGCTTGCATCATAGAATTTTCCCTGATTGTTTAATAATGCCTTCATAAGGTAATAAGCAAAAACCGAGTGTCCTTCTTTTCCTCCATCCATCACAGGCTCTATGCCCCCTGAGGTAAGAGCCTGCCTCGAAGAAAGATTATGGACATCCCTGTAGTATCTTTCTGAATTTTCAAAAGGAACGGAAATGGTATTTCCCCTGAAAATATCTCCGCTAAAACAGGCATCGGAAATTAAAAGGGTGTGCTTAGATTTTATTCCCGATAAAAATGTTTGAATATCATTATTTGAAACATAATCGGAAGTGGAAGTGGTTTTTGCATCCACCGGAACCCAATATCCTTTATTTAAATCCTGTTTAAATTCACCGTGGCCGGAATAATAAATTAGTACATTATCCTTTTCTTTTACATTTTTTACAAGCCATTCCATTTCCGAAATAATATTTTTCCTTGTGGCCTGGTCGTCATACAAGGTTTTAAAATAATCAAATTTATATTCTTCCCTTAATAACGATTCAACCCCTTTCGCATCACGTACCGCATTTTTAAGAGGATTCCAGGAGCCTGTGTAATTATCCACACCCACAATAAGTGCATAATAATCGCCAATTATCATATTTGAAGGCTTGTTAATGTTGAGGCCCTTAAGGGGGTCTCCTCCACCACGATATTGTGTTTCATTGCCATTATTTTGCATTGAAGTATTTCCAGAATTTGCATTGCCCAAATTAATTTTATAGGTTGTTGCCGAGTGCACCTCCTCCACAAGGGTAGTTTCACTAATCTCACCGGCCTTTCCATGTATTAAAAGCAGCAAAGGAGAAATAACAAGGGGGCATAATATAAAACACCCAGCCCAAACGCATCCCGAACGATCTTTCCCAAATCCTGTTCGGTTGCCGCTAAGATCAATTCTTTGTCCGTCTGTCCCTGTGGTCGAAACAAAATTGACAGTTATCTCTCCGGGTTTTCCAACGGCCTTTGATGCAACTCTGTCGGCAGTTCCAATTACCGGTGTGCCTGCTGAAATAAGTTTATTTCCTTCTGCGTCATTCACATCACTTAGGACTGCTATTACCAATGAATCATTATTATCACTGCTTGCTGTTTTTAAAAATTTAACAGGAATTTTAGTCCCCTGTGTAAGAAGGCCCCTGGAAGATTGTGAGAAAATATCCACACATAAAAGCATTCCCGAAAAAAATAATATTAATTTTTTTATCATTTTGAAAAAATAAGTTTTGAAATTTTTGTGAAAAGCAAACCTGCTATTTTTTAATAAAAATAAACTGCCCGCCTTCATCACCTGTGTTTTTTATCGGATTGAATTTAGGAGTTTGCTCCGAATTATTAATTACCGGAATTTTAATTTTATTATATAACTGGCTTGCATCAATGTATTTGCTTGCATTATCTCCAAGGGTTTTAAGAAAATAATAAGCAAATACCGAATGTCCCTCTTTGCCGCCATCCATAACTGGTTCAATGCCACCTGAAGTCAATGCCTGCCTTGATACCAGACCGTGAACCTCCTTGTAATATTTTTCTGATTCTTCAAACGGAACCGAAACTGTGTTTCCCCTGAAAATGTCACCGCTAAAACAAGCATCAGAAACCAGCAAAGTATGTTTTGATTTTATACCTCCTAAAAATGTTTGAATATCGGAATTAGAAATGTATTTGGAGGTAGATTGTGTTTCGGCATCCACCGGGACCCAAAACCCTTTGTTAAGCTCCTGCTTATATTCCCCGTGGCCGGAATAATAAATAAACACATTATCCTGAGGTTTTACATTGGATACAAGCCATTCAAATTCATTGATGATTTTTTCCCTGGTGGCTTGTTCGTTGTACATTGAATGAACCACCTCAAATTTATATTTTGATTTTAACATTCCTTCAATGGCTTTTGCATCGTTTACTGCATTTAACAGTGCCGGCCACGCACCTTTGTATTTATCTACCCCAATAACCAGGGCATAGTAGCTACCGATTACCATGTCTTTTGCCTTGGCAACATTCAAACCTTTAAGGGGGTCTCCCCCTCCTCTGTAAAGTGGTTGGCCCTCCGCCTGAAGGGGTGCCCCGATTCCCTCAGAAGCCGTTTCAACCGCGGGTGCTTCAACTTTAAATACCTGCGCCCCCGGAAGGGGTTCATTTAACTTCACTCCGCAAATAATATCAGCCGCATTGGAAAAGGCCACCCCTTCCACTGAAAGCCCTATTTTTACTGAAGTACCGGTAAATTCTTTCATTGCGTGAAACTGCATGTTTATTTCCTTTTCTTCCCCTGCTGCCATTGAAGATATCGTTTCAGACAGTTTATTTGCCATTACTTTTTCGGGCATAAGAAAATTTACTTTTATGTTTTTTGCTTCGCCTTCAGTAACATTTTTAATTTTAAGTTTTAGAGAAATAGGCGCTCCCAACTCGGCTTTTCCGGTGGGCGAACTGTATTCGTGACCGGTTATCATTACAAAATAATGACCGGAGGAACCGCCCGTTTGAAAATTTAATTTTACAGGGGATGGATTAAATCCATTGGCCTCGTCCAAAGTAATAATAAAGGCACCCGAATTTGTTTCGAGATTCTCATTTATTATAATAGGTATTGAAACAGTTTGAGTTTTATCCACATCCAGATTCCCGATAACAGTTTCTTTTTCATAACTAATTCCTTCAATATGGGAATCCATAGAAACTTTCGCCATTAAATTATAGGCCTGCCCTTTTCCCTGATTCCTCACGGTAAACTCAATGGAAGGCTTCTCGCCTGCATCCATTATTCCGTTGTTGTTATCTTCTTTTAAAGAGAGGTTTGAGCAAACAATTTTGGGTTCACCACTGGAAGCGACAAATTTTTTCTTTCCGATTTTTAAGGAACTCAAATCCCATAACTTAATGGTACCGTCTTTTCCTCCTGAAACAAGTACATTTCCTTTATCGCAATAAGATAAGGAATTTGTGCCGTTGCTATGGGCTGCAAAGGATTTTACAAGTTGTTTGGTTTCAAGTGAGAAAATATAAATTTTCCCATCCCCCGACCCGGCAAATAAATATTGGGCATCTGCACTGAAAACAATTGCATTTACTGATGACCGGCATTCATTAAATTCTGAAATCATTTTTCCATCCCCGGCATCCCATAATTTTACCGAATTGGCCGCTCCACCACTTGCCAGTAATTTTCCATCCGGGCTGTAAGCAAGGGCCAAAACTCCTTTTGACCCTGAATTCATTGTTGCTTTCGGACCATTTTCGGCTAAATCGTAAATTATTATTTTATCATCCGCAGATCCCGATGCAAGATTTTTCCCATCGGGGCTAAAAGAAAGGGCGTTTACCACCGACTGGTGATCACGAAAAGTGGTAATGGAAATATTATTTGTTTCATCCCATATTTTAACACTGTTGTCTTTGTAACCGCTCGCGAGATTATCGTTCACGGGATTAAAAGCGGCCGCAGTGGCTTCTGAGCTTTGATCCTTTTCTTTGAGCAATCTTTTTGGTTTTCCTTCTTTCCCGTCAATTACATACAGTTTCATATCATTGCAAGCAATTACAAATAATTTTCCGCTGGAATTAAAAACAACTGAATTTGGAATTCCTGCCAGCGAAAGTGCTTTTAATTTATTTCCGGTTTTTGCATCCCACAAATAGGTTTTCTTATCGGTCCCTCCACTTACAATGGAAGTCCCCTCTGAATTAATAGAAACCGATATTACTTCGCCATCATGGGCCGGACTAATCAATTTGGACATTTCCTGCGAAAAGCAGAAAAAAGACAAAAGAATGGCCCAAAAAGTTACGATGGTAAATCTTAGAAAAACGGGGGTGTTTCCTGGGTGAAATTTTTTCATCGCAAAATTTAATTTTTTATTATTGGTTTTTGAAGCTACGAATATATAAAAAAATTAATTTCAAAAGGGTAAAAATCAGAGTACTTTAAAAGAATTTTTATTTCTTTATTATTCTTTTATTTGCAAAAAAAATTCAATGGCATTAAGAGTTGATAAAATTCCTGTTTTCTGGAGACCCTTTTACAAATTAATATCTTATTTAATTGCCCTTTTGCTTTATTTATTTACTGCCCTTATCCATTTTTCCTGCCGTATTAAGCATGAAGGAAACGAAAATCATAATATTTCCGAAAATTTTATTTATGCCTTGTGGCATCAGTCTTTAGCCTGCTATTTTGTTGTTTTCATTCGCCACCGGGGAAACCATATCTGGATGAACCATCCGTCCTGGGTTATGAAACCCATTCATTATTGGCTGGGTCTGTCGGGAGTAAAAGAACTGGCGCTTGGCTCAGCCGGGAATTCAGGAAAGGAGGCACTTCAAAAAGTTGTATTATTTTTAAAAAAAGGATACAACACTTTAATTACGCCAGATGGACCGGCAGGGCCACCTTTCGAAATTAAATCCGGGGTTATGCAAATGGGATTGGAAACGGGGATTCCCGTTATCCCTCTGTGCATCATTCCATCAAAATTTTTTACCCTTCCTACCTGGGATAAAAAGAAAGTGCCTTTCCCGTTTTCAACAATAAAGGTGATTTACGGAAAGCCGGTTTTAATTGTTGAAAAAAACTTAGAAGAAGCAAAAAAAAGTATTCGGGAGGATTTGACAGAAAAAAAATAATTTTTCAGGAAAGAAATTAGTTTGTATAATTGTAACGCATGAAAAAAAAGTTTTTTCCGGTGGTTTTTATCTGGATAATTACCTTTCCGGCCCTTTCACAAAAAAGGTATACGCCCGAAGAAGTAACTGATCAGAAATACGGGATAAATATTTATGACCGGCTCAATGCCCGCATTGGCGGAGATTCAACACGTAACTGTAAAGGATATGCCTGTGAAGGGTGGGTGGCCGATTTTTACACTGCCGGAGCAATTTTGCATAAAGGATATTACGTGGAAGGCCAATTAAAAATTTACCAGAATTTTTATCAAAACGGGCAAATGGAGAGGGAATTCAAAATTTTGGATGACTATAAATGTGCCATGACTGTTTACCATAAAGACGGAAAAATAAAATCGGAAATTAAATATGTTGACGGGAGCCCTGTAAAATGGGAAGATTTTTATTCAAGCGGGAAGCCTGAATATTTTGAGGAGTTTGCCAAGAAGGGATATTATTTGGCTCAGAAATCCTTTTTTGAGAACGGCCTGCCCCAGGAAACCCTTGAACTTGTGAATAAAAAAAAACTTATTTACAGCAAAAAGGAATTTTTTGAAAACGGAAAAATTAAAATGGAAGGTGAAACCGTTTACAATGAAGATTTACTTGATTATCAGAGGAGCGGAAAATGGTCGTACTTTGATGAAAAAGGAAATGTTACCAAAGAAGAATTTTACATAAACGGGAAAATCAACGATGAAAAAAATTATTAATTCATTATCTCTTTCTCCACGAAAATTTTTTCTTATTCCCGAAAAATCTTTTTCTCCTTGCATTTTGATCCGCCCTGGAATGATTTCCGGATGAGCCTGCCAAATCAACTGCCGGGGCTTTTTTATAAGGGTGTTCCTCCACTACCATATTTGGATAAGATCTTAAAACCGGCCTAATGTAAGCCCTTTCATCAGAGCTGCAAAAAGAAATGGCAACACCGCTGGCTCCTGCCCTCCCTGTTCTTCCAATTCGATGAGTATAAGTATCAGAACTTTCAGGTAAGTCGTAATTTACAACATAAGGCAGTTGCTTAATATCTATTCCTCTCGAGGCAACATCCGTTGCCACAAGTATTTTGGTTTTGTTCCTTTTAAAATTATCAAGGGCCTTTTGCCTTGCCTGCTGAGATTTATCACCATGAATGGCATCAGAAAGGATACCTGACATTTTTAAATCCTTAGCCAACCTTTCGGCACCCCTTTTAGTTCTGGTGAATACTAGTCCATGGGTAATTTTATCCTGCTCAATAATATGGCATAAAAGTTTGCTTTTATCACTTTTATCAACATAATACAATTTATGTGTTACATCAACCACAGAATCTACCGGTGCGATATCAATATTAACCGGATTATTGAGGATAGTATGTGCAAGCTTTTTAATTTCAGGTGTTGTGGTGGCGGAGAAAAAAATAGTTTGCCTGCCGGTGGGAATCTGGTGAATGATTTTTTTGATATCAATTATGAAACCCATATCAAGCATCCTGTCTGCCTCATCCAATACCAGGTACTCCACTTTGTTTAAATGAATGATTCTTTGATTAATTAAATCAAGCAGCCGGCCGGGGGTTGCAACAAGTACATCCACTCCTTTGCGTATGGCCTGGGCCTGCGCATATTGTGAAACCCCTCCGTAAACAACCGTATGAAAAAGACGAAGATTTTTTCCATATATTCTGAAACTCTCCCCAATTTGAACTGCAAGTTCTCTGGTGGGAGCAAGAATTAAGGCTTTAACCCCCTTATCCTTGCTTTGTTTATTTTGAATTAATTGCAACAACGGGAGTGCAAAGGCTGCTGTTTTCCCTGTACCGGTTTGGGCCGAACCAAAAATATCTTTTCCTTCAAGAATAAGCGGAATAGCTTTTTCCTGAATAGGAGATGGTTGAGTGTAACCATGACTTTTAACAGCCTGCAGTAATTGGGGTAGTAAATTTAATTCTTCAAATGTCATATATTGTTTTATTTGTTTTTCCGGAAACTCCGGAATTTATTTGTTAATCGTAAAAATTTAGCTGAACTCAAAGAAAAACCAATAACGATTAACATGGATTGGTTTTATCAAGGAAAAATAACCGGTTATTTTACACCAATTGCTTTAAGGTATAAAACATGAGAGCGCAAAGCGCTTAAAAAGGTTGGATATTCAATGTATTTTATTTTAAACTGATCACAGGTTTCTTTTACAAATTTGCTTATGGCAGGATAATGAACATGGCTGATTTTTGGAAATAAATGGTGTTCAACCTGAAAATTTAGCCCTCCGGTGAACCATGAAATTATTTTGCTTTTGGTAGCAAAATTTGCAGTGGTCTTTATTTG
>JAHEZO010000238.1 GCA_023250995.1 Flavobacteriales bacterium
AATAAATTAATCGTCCCTGGCTTCTTACACCAACTTTTACTTTTCTTATTTTGCCCCGTTCTTTTTTAACCAGAATAGTAGGTGAGAAAATTTCATGAGCCTTCAAAACGTTTTCAAGTGTCAATTCGTTTTCCCTTGCGAATTGATAAGCTGAAATCAGGTTTTCAATTTCTTTAATTTCTTTCGTCTTAAGGTGAAGGTTAAATTCGCTTGATTTCAAATAGGTGTCAAAGCTTACAGTGTTTCCTTCAATGTTTGATGAATGCACCGCAGAATTTGCATTATAAAACTTAAAATTTTCCAACCCTTGCGGTTGATTTTTTAATGTACCAAATGCAGATTCAACATCAACTTTCAGTTGGGTTTTGTAGTTCTTAAGGAAATCCTTGTTTAAAATTTTTAGTTCCAAAGTCATTTTTTAAAGTTAGGGAAATGTTTTGGAAATTATGGTTTTTTGAGGTTTTTTTTTCAGAAATGCTCGGAGCTGAATTCTCGTATTATTTATTGGTGTTGGCTTGGTTGCCAGAAAAAAAAATCCCAAATTTTTTCTAGGGGTTTTGTGATTTGACGATTTTGTAGTTTTTTTTATCAAGGATTGCCCTTCCCCCTCCCCAAAATCAAATTACCTCTTACCCCGCGTTCACTTCTCCCTTCCAAAATCCGGAAGCCGGTGATTTAATTTTTTTTCAGCCGGAGGATCGGGCATAAATGGGAACCTTACATTTGAATAATTAGAAATAATATTTCCTTTTTCATCCTTTTCATCCTCCCTTGTTCCTGTAACAAACCAACCGAATTCCACATTGCTTAAACCATTTTGTAATTCGGAAACATCAAAACCTGTTTGATTTGAATTTGAAACGTACACCCCTTTACAATCTCCATAAAGTTGAATGAAAACATGGAGAGGGTGTTTTTCATCTACCAGAATATTTCCTGAAAATACTTTATCCAAATTAACATGGGCTTTTCCATTTTCTAATTTCCCTCTGCCAAAATCCTGAAAGAAAACTTCGGGTGCTTCCGGGCAATACATAATTCTATTTTTATTATTTATGTCTTTTACCAGCGTTGAAACTGCTCCGTTTCCAACAATTTTATATTCCGTACCACCTACAAATCCTCCTACTTGTACATTGCGCGCAGTTCCTGCTCCATCCCTCCAACCGAAATATCCACCGTATCTGTCGCCAGAGGTATTGTTGGAAGTTGCATAAATACCATTCATCGTTCCTGCAAAAAATCCTCCTGCCCCACCTGCAGGAATGGTACCGGAAACAGTCCCATTCCCCACTCCCACCACTCCTATGCTGTTACTACCTTTTGTTTCTCCCCAAACAGAATAACTCTGCGTTGCAGAATTATCGTTTGAAACTCCCCACAAAGCAATGGTATTGGCACCCTCGGTTTGACCAAAAACTGCAGAAACTTTTGAGGATGAGGGTAAAGAAGTGCTCTTGTTTAATGCTCTAAGTGCGAATCCGTCATTGCTCGAATTCTGCGCATCAATGGCAAAGGTTATCCCTGAAGTTCCGGTTGCCTGCCCGTAAACTCCCTTAACCCCGGTGTTGGTGGAGGCCACAGTGGACCAAACTCCATAAACCGCCCCTCCTGATGCACTCGTGGAAAGAGCCCTGATAATGTTTCCTGAGGGACTGGCATTTTCTGCATAAATAGTATTTGGGCTGCCTGAAACAGATAAATGATATGCTCCTATTGAAGCAATGGTGGAAGTGGAAGAAGTTACATTTAAATAATTATTTCCCGGGTTTGAAATATTTATCCCCACTGTTCCGGAATTCGTAATTCTCATTCTTTCATTTAGGGTTGAACTACCATCTGTAATAGTTGAAAAAGCCATAGCAGTAGGCAAATCGGTTGTTCCAGAGGAGGCGGCTTCTCTTATTGTTTGAATTCTTGCCTGTGCTGAAGTAATGCTGTTATCGCCAAAATCAAAATTTGAAAGTATTGAACCGCTCGTGGATTGTGAAGCAGTTTGCCTGTAAATTACCGATACGGGACTGCCGCTCGATTCATTTCTTACTTCTAAATCATAAGAAACAGGGTTGTTCCCGATATCACTGTTGATTCCAACCTTTCCAGCAAAAACTCCCGACCAGTTTCCTCCTGTTCCATAAACCCCCATGGTACGGTTTCCGGAGGTATGATAGCCAAGATACCCGAATGCATTGGTGTAAGCCGCATTGCTCACATCTCCCCCAATTGCATAATAAGCACTTACTGTAGAGGAAGAAGAATGATTTGACCTTAACCCATCGTTACTGCTGCTGGTTGCATTTATCTGCAAATACGCAGGAGTTGGAGTGGTTGTATTAATTCCAATGCGTGCCGGACTTCCGCTGGTAAAATAAACCCTGTTTAAAGCGTTGGTTTTTATTTGCCAGTCAACCGGGTCGGTGGTTCCAATAAAATTTGTTCCTACGGTTGTACCAGCATTTCCGGTGAGTGACCAGGCGTTTAATGCCCCGTCAGCACCGGTGGCTCCAGTAGCTCCAATTCCTCCGGTTGGTCCGGTGGTACCCTGCACACCTGTTGAACCGGCTGTACCAGTTGCTCCTGTAGAGCCCTGAATTCCTTGCAATCCTGTAGCACCATCTGAACCCGTTGCTCCTGTAAGGCCTGTGTTTCCCTGGGCACCTGTTATCCCATCAGGCCCTGTTACTCCTGTAATTCCCTGAATTCCCTGAGGCCCCGCAGCTCCGCTTGGACCGGTATTCCCGGTGGGTCCGGCTGAACCATCAATTCCTGAGGGGCCTGTGGCTCCTGTAATTCCATCGGCACCGGTAGATCCTGTCAAACCTGTAGGTCCGGTGGCTCCGGTGTTCCCATCAGCACCCGTAGTTCCTGAAACACCCGAGGGTCCGGTGATTCCTTGTAGCCCTTGTGGGCCCTGGGCACCTGTTGAACCATCGGCTCCTGTATTTCCTGTGTTACCCTGTAAACCCTGGGCACCTGGTAATCCATCATTACCGGAAGGACCTGTAATACCCTGAATACCTTGAGGCCCCTGTATCCCCGTGGCGCCATCGGCTCCTGAAATCCCCGTACCTCCTGTGATTCCTTGCAATCCCTGAGGGCCCTGCGGTCCCTGAATTCCAGTTGGGCCAACAATTCCATCCGCACCGGTTAAGCCCTGTAAACCCTGTGGACCTAAAGGACCGGTTGTACCTTGCAAACCCTGAGCTCCCTGCGGTCCGGTGGGACCGGTTACACCCGTGCCCGCTGCAAGTTCTCTCCAGAAAATTCCATCAAAATAATAAAATGTGTTGCTGCTGGTTTGATAAATTAACAAACCGGTGGCCGGGGTGCCAAGTGCATTTACCAGCAAGGTATCAGTCCTTGGGATTAACAAACCTTTATTTGTTGATTTTAATTCAAGGATGGCACTTGAATCAGGAGTCAAGGTTCCTATTCCGAAATTTTTGTTTTGTCCATTTGAAAAAATGGATACCAAGAAAAGTTGTAAGAGAAGAATAAAAAACTTAACCGGATAAATTTTTCCCATTGAAAACCTTTTTTTGAATTATGTTTCAAAAATATAAAAATGAAACGGGACTGGCAATTTTATTTAATAGGTAGGAATGAAACTTATGAAGTAATTTATTTTTGTTTAGTCAGGAACAAAATATTAGTAGAAAAACTTATACAATTTAGACAAAAAAAAATCTTTTCCTACCCTCACACTTTTTTCCTTGAAGGGATCAACGCTCAAGATTAAGTGGGCTGGTCCCATCGGGGATCATGGGTGCAGGAAGGAAAAAATTAAAATAAATGTCTAATGTTATTAACCATGAAAATAAAGCCACAAAATCCCTAAAACGCAAAATCCCGCCAAAAAATTTTTGAGGGATTTAGAACTTTTGTGTTTTTGTGGCAAAAATAAATATAACCATTATTAACTGATGTTACGCACATCTCTATTTCAAATAACAAATAACAATAATCAAATTGCAAATAAGTTCCAATGACCAATAAGAAAATTCTAAACCGCCATTCGACTTACTACTTCGTTCATTGCATAGGCCACATGATTCTCCAATGAAAAAATGTTGCCTGAACTACGTTGTCCTATGTAGAAGAAAGGACATTTCAGTTTGCTAAGAATGTTCGTTTATGTTTAAAAAATTTCCAAAAACAAACGGTTTTATTGAAGTTAGCAGAAGATTTGATAATTGAAATTTTGATATTTGTATTTTGGAAATTAATGTTTTTGGGTAACTTCAGTTATTAAGAAAGATTTGAATTGTCATACCCAAAAATCACAATAAAAAGGAAATTTTACAGGCCGCTTAGTTATTCAACTTCTCGTTTATTTTATTGTACTTCTCGGTTTGGTTTGTGCGGACGTACAATTGTTTTAGAGAAATCATGGTATTCCGGTCTTTGGGGTTTAATTCATGTGCTTTTTCCAAAAAGGGAAGTGCATTGGTAAATTTATCATTGGCATTTGTTCTTAGTTCCTCCGCTTTTTTAATTTCATTCAGCGGCAAATCGTTGGCCTGATTATATATTTCGGCACCGCTGTTAAAAAACAATGCCCCGAGGTTATAAAGCGCATCAAAATAATCGGCCTTAATTTCAATGGCTTTGCGGTAATCTGTTTCGGCTTTCATTAAATCTTTTTTCTGATCGTAAATGGATCCCCTGGCAAAATAAAAAGTGGGATTTTTCGGATCGTTTTGAATAGCCAGGCCAAGGTTTACCAGAGCTTCATCGATAAGCCCTTTCGAAAGGGAATAATTTATTTCGGCAGTAATCAAATCCTGGTCATTCGGATATTTTGTTCTTCCATCCTTTATTACCTTCATTGCTTCTTCTTCCTTTTTGGCTTTTTTATAAACATCCGCAATATTGGCATATACCTTTGCCCCGCCATATCCTAAGCTTGTACATTGTTTATAATATCCAATGGCTTTTTCATCCTGAGCATCAAACAAAGTGTCTTTGGCCCCAGATCTCTCTGCAGCCAGACCCGCATTGTAATAAGAAAGTGTATCCAGATGGCCGAATTTTTTGTTGATGAAGATACATTTTTCGAAAGTTGATACTGCATCATCCCATTTTTTGGCATTGTAGTTATCAATACCTTTCGAAAACATTGGAGGAACCAAAGATGCAAAGGCAAGGTTCAGCTCGTTTATATCAATCTTTTTAGTATCATAATCGTAAGCCTTCAGGTAAGAGTTATATGCCTCCCCTAGTGCATCAGG
>JAHEZO010000239.1 GCA_023250995.1 Flavobacteriales bacterium
TGGTCCCTTCAGGGAAAAAGGGTGCGGGAAGGAAGAAATTAAAATAATTGTCCAAATGGAATCACGTAAAACTCAGATTGATTATTTTAAACTGAATTTTATTTACAAAAATGGCATTCAAATTTTTATCACTTATCCGCAGGTGGACTCTTTAAAAAATCACCATCAACAATAAGTAGCTTAACCCCATTTTCGGAAACCGAACGATGTGAACTAAGATGGTCGGAAACAACATAGGTCATTCCTTTGGAAAGAATTATTTTCTTTCCATTTTTCAGTTCGCTTACAAATGATCCTTCCAGACAATGAACTATATGTCCCTTCTCGCACCAATGATCGGCAAGATAGCCTTTGGAATATTCTACCATCCGGATTCTGAGTCCTTCAAATTGAATTGTTTGCCAATAGGATGTTCCGGTTTCTCCAATATGCTCAGTTTTTTCAACCGAAGACCAGTCGATTTTTTGGAATGGGATATTTATCATGGGAAAAATTATTTAGTCCTGTTTATTATAAAACCATTGCCAACTTTCTGAAATCCAACTTTGGGATAATAATCCATTGCGGCAGGTGCCGAAAGGAGTAAAAGCATTACCTGGTTGCCAATTTTTTCTTTCGTTAAAGCAATAAGTTTTTTTCCAATGCCATCCTTTTGATATTCTTTCCTTACAGCCAAATCCGACAAGTAACAACAATAGGAAAAGTCGGTAAGAGACCTGGCTATGCCAACAAGTTTGTCCTTATCCCACGCAGTTGCAATTAAATTTGAATTTGCATACATTTTTGAAATTCGAACTTTATCGGAAGTGGGCCGGTTTATTCCGGAGCTATTGTAAAGGTCAATTATTTTTTCTGTGGAGGGAATAATATCAAGTTTATATTCAATTTTCATAATTTTCTTAAATCTTACTACTTTGTTCATTGCAAAGGCTACATAGTTTTCAAGGAAAAATGTTTCCTGAACTACGCATTACTCTGCATTAAAAAAGAACCTGCAACCAAAAGCAAAAACCCGGGCCGAATTCAAACAAAACCTAATTTAAAAAATGCAAACTTCCATTTTCTGTTTTTTTTCATTATCAAAATAAACGGAATCAACAATTGGGTAATATATTCCTTGATAAACATTTAACAGAAAATTGATGCCTAATGATAACCCCAAATTCATAATTAAATATTCACATTGTTCCTAATGTCATTTTATTGTAAGTGTCCGCCTATACGGGTGTCTTTTAGCATTAACCCCAACAGTCCCCCCCCCTCAAATGCTCAGCACCTCTGCCAGGTTAAGGAGTTCCTGATTTATTTCAATATGGTGTTTGGTTGCGTTTTCAAAAGGAGTAAAAGTAATTTGTCCTTTTACAATTCCAACCATTTCGTTTTTTCTTCCTTCAATAAGCGCCTGCACTGCTTCATGCCCCATTCGGCTTGCACGCACACGGTCCATGGCCGTGGGGCTGCCTCCCCGCTGAATATGCCCCAGCACCACCACGCGGGTATCAAAATAATTAAATTTTTCTTTCACCTTTTGAGCAACTTTATATGCCCCGCCACCATCATCTCCCTCGGCAACTATAATTATTCCGCTGGTTTTATTGGCCCTGATTCCATTTTGCAACTTGGCAATTAATTCGGGAATATAAGTTTTGGTTTCTGGTACAAGGATGGCTTCGGCACCCGAGGCAATCCCGCTGCGCAATGCAATAAATCCGGCATCTCGTCCCATAACTTCAACAAAAAACAAGCGGTTGTGTGATGCTGCGGTATCGCGTATTTTATCCACGGCCTCAACCACCGTGTTAATGGCTGTATCGTAGCCAATGCAAAAATCAGTTCCTGCCAAATCATTATCAATGGTTCCGGGAATGCCAATAAACGGGATGCCATGTTCTCTGGAAAAAATATTTGCCCCCTTGCAGGTGCCGTCTCCTCCAATGGCAACTACACCCTCAATGCCAAACCTTTTTAAATTTTTATATGCTTTGGCTCTGCCTTTTTGAGTGAGGAATTCTTCGCTCCTGGCTGTTTTAAGGATGGTTCCCCCACGCTGAATGATGTTCCCCACCGATTTTGATTCCATGGGAATGATATCTCCATCAATCATCCCTTCGTATCCGCGGTAAATTCCGAATACTTTTAGTTTGTTAAAAATGGCCGTCCGCACAACAGCACGGATGCAGGCGTTCATTCCGGGGGCATCACCGCCAGAGGTAAATACTGCAATTCTTTTAATCTTTCCCATAATAATTATTAACTGAATTTACGCAAAAACATTAATTTCCAAAATACAAATATCAAAATACAAATAATATTCAATATCCAAATTTCAATTATCAAACCGTCTGCTAACTTGATTTTTCGATTTTTGTAGAAAAAATCTTCTTTAGCGGTTTAGAATTTTCTTTATTTGTCATTGGAATTTTTTTGCAATTTGATTATTGTTATTTGTTATTTGAAATAGAGATGTGCATAACATCAATTATTAAAATTTATTCTGCAATAAAATTTCCGTTCAGGAGATTTTCTTTATTGTACAAAAGTGTTTGCCTTGTTCCATTGTCAGTAACTTTTTTCCCCATGCTTTGCACTATGGCCTGCCCTGCTGCGGTATCCCATTCCATGGTTGGGCCAAAGCGTGGGTAAACATTTGCTTTTCCCTCGGCAACAAGGCAAAATTTTAACGAACTTCCTGCCGAAATAATATTTACTTCCCCGTGAATGGCTTTCATTTTTTCAATATAATCCATCGTTTCACGTGTAATATGTGAACGGCTTGCTACAAGGGTAAATTTTTCCACTTCGGACTTTTGGGGCAGCCGTCTGCTTTGTGAGATAAATTCATCCAAAGAAGAAATAATTCGGTTAAAATTTTCAAATTTAAAACATCCCAACCTCTGTTCCCCGAAAAATAATTCTCTTGTTACCGGCACATAAATTACTCCCAGAACCGGAATTTTATTTTCAACAAGAGCAATGTTTACTGTGAATTCTCCATTCCGCTTTACAAATTCTTTGGTTCCGTCCAGGGGGTCCACAATCCATATCCGGTTCCAGTCTTTTCGTTCATCATAGGAAATATTTTTTCCTTCCTCGCTTAATATGGGTATTCCTGTTTTCTTCAAAATTTCACAAATCACTGCATTTGCATTTTTATCGGCCAGGGTTAAGGGGGAATGGTCTTCTTTTTTCTCCACCAGAAGATCTGTTTGATAAACTTTAAGAATTTCTTCTCCGGCTTTTAGTGAAGCATTAATGGCCGCCTGCAGTAAATTTTGCATTTTTTTTCATTGATGAGGTTACGAATATAAAATTCTTTTTCCATGGATTGAAAGGCAATGTTTATAATGGGATAAAATAATTTTGATGTCCCGGAGTGTAAAATAAATAATCCGTATTTTCGTTTTTATTAAAAACTCTTTACTTATGAGGACCCCCAACATTCTCCTTTTCTTTTTTCTCTTTTCAGTTCATCTTTTTGCGCAGGAGAAAAATAATTCATTAATTGTACCGGCTGCTAAAATTGGAGAAGAATCAGCAATGGATAATAAAAACAAATCGGGAGAAGGAGGGCAATTTTCACTCGGAATGAGGAATACAATAAGTGCATTTGGTGCCAGCGGATATAACGGGCTGGGATATGGAGGACAATTCAGAATCAGATTTGCTAAAAAACTTAATACCGAATGGTATGCCGACTGGATTACAACCGACCTTGGAGGTTTGGGAAAACGAGAGGACGGGCACATTGGTTGGTCTGTGATGTTTTATCCGCTTAGCCAATCGCCCGAAAAAGGTAAATTTTCACCCTATCTCCTGGCCGGCCATTGTTTCGATTACACTAAGGTTAGCACCAACTGGACCTCCTTTTTGCCCGATTCCAAACACCGTTTAAGCACTGCAGTGCAAATGGGTTTAGGGGCTAATTATATGCTGGGGGAAAAAACGGATGTTTCATTGTCAGCTCAATATATGTCGCACCTGGGAAATGAAATTGAAACCGAGAAAAAAACCAGTGAAATCTCGGGTGAAAAATATCTGGTTATTAACCAGGAGAAATCAACACTGGGACTCGAAGGGCATTTGCTTATAACTTTAAGTATAAATTTTATTATTGCCGATTTAAAAAAGTAATTCACAAAAAATCCTTTTCCGAATGACTATTAAATCTTCCGGTATTCCATTTTTCATTCTGATGTTCCAGCTTATTATTCCCGCTGTAATTAATCAATTCGGGATTGTTTCGGCCCAGCAATTTATAAATAAAGGGTTGCTGAGGGCACAGGGAAACATTTCATCCGGAGTGATGTTTAAATCACCGGGAACTAATATTTATTTGCACGGTGACCTTGAGTATTACCTGGAGCCCGGAATTTCAATCAGGAGCGAAAGCTATTATTTTTTGAGCACTTTCAACGGAGAGCCGGCATTTTCGAAAAAC
The DNA here is from genome assembly GCA_023250995.1 of Flavobacteriales bacterium. GTDB lineage: Bacteria > Bacteroidota > Bacteroidia > Flavobacteriales_H > JAHEZO01 > JAHEZO01. The sequence continues at coordinate 4,439 of JAHEZO010000239.1, forward strand.
CATTCGAATTTTGCCGGAGTAATGTATCATTTTAAAACCAATGGAAAACTTGACCCCTATGTAGGAATTCAGCCCGGAATAGCTCTTACTCAGCTTTCAAAACCCGTTTTGTTAAGTGCCGACACGGCTTCCTGGTCGCCATATACCGTATCCTCTTATCCGGTGAATTTCAGTCCGCTCTTTTCGGCCTCTGCTGGGTTTAACTTTTACGCCTATAAATTTTTTAACCTGTTTGTTCACCTGAAGTACGTAACAGGGAAACACCTTTCGGATATTCAGCCGGAATCTTTGAATGAAATAAAACTGACCTTTGGCCTGGGCTGGAACATTTGGTTAATAAAAAACAAGTTGAAGGTAAGTGAAAATAATAATCAGGAGTAATAACTGATGTTAGGTAAGCAAACTTTTTGACAAACAAAATCCCAAGACCCAAATTCCAAATTCAATGCCCCAGGGAATTAAATAGAGAATTGAAAGTTTGTTCAAAATAATCCGCCTCCGGCTTTTCTTTCAGAGAGTTACAAATTTTGGTTTTAACAATTCGCAAAAATAAAATGACATCTACAGCAAACTGAATTTATCTTTCAATGAGATTTTTTTTTTCCATCCTGCTTGTTGTGCTGCTGCACCTGCCCCCTCAACCAGCCTATAGTCGTTTGCTTTCCTTTGATTTTGGGGCTTGAAATTTGGGGCTTGGGACTTTTTCATTTTAATTTGAGAAACTTCAATTAGTAATATCTCCGGCTCCCCTTCCTCATTGATTAAATTTATCCCCAAAACA
>JAHEZO010000240.1 GCA_023250995.1 Flavobacteriales bacterium
AAAACATGGGAAAACCGGTAAATTCAGAGGGACATGATGCCGGAATAAACCTCTCTCCCGATGGTCAGACCCTTTTAATTTATGAAGATGATAAAGGGGACGGAAATATTTATGAATGCAAACTTCAGGGAGAATTGTGGAGCAAACCAAAAAAACTTGGCAAAAACATTAATACAAATAAATCTCACGAATCATCTGCCTGTTATTCTTTTGATGGTAAAACACTGTTTTTTGTTAGCAACCGCGAGGATTTAAGCCTTGGCGACCATGATATTTTTATGAGCAAATGGGATTCGAAAGAAAAAGAGTGGGGACCTCCCGTTAACCTCGGCCCGACCATTAACACAAAATATTCTGAGGATGCCATATTTGTACACCCTGACGGAAAAACAATTTATTTTTCTTCCAGAGGACATAATACTATGGGCGGATATGATATTTTTAAATCGGTTTTTGAAAATGGCAAATGGGGAAAACCAGAAAACATGGGCTACCCCGTAAATTCTCCCGATGACGATGTTTTTTTTGTTATGAATGCCAGTGGGAAAAGGGCCTATTACACTTCATTTAAAACAGATGGATTTGGCGAAAAAGATCTTTATACCATTACTTTTCTTGGACCCGAAAAACCATTAACACTCAACGGAGAAGATAATCTTTTAGCTAGCATTGCAGCCCCTGTAAAAGAAACAGCCATTGAACCTGCCGTTGAAGTTTCAAAATCAAAAGTAACTATTCTGAAAGGATTTTTTAAAGATGCTGAAACCTTACTTCCCCTCGAAGCAGGCATCGAAATAATTGATAACTCCAATGGGACCATTGTTTTAAGCTCAACTTCAAACAGCAAAACCGGAAAGTTTCTTGTTTCACTTCCCTCGGGAAAAAATTATGGCCTTGCCGGAAAAGCAGAAGGGTATTTATTCCACTCCGAAAATTTTGATATTCCCGAATCGGCAGCATATAAAGAAGTAACCAAGGAAATTTTGATGAAGAAAATAAAAATCGGAACGGTGATCATTCTCAATAATATTTTTTACGATTACGGGAAAGCCACCTTAAGACCGGAATCCACTTATGAACTCGAAAGGGTGATGAAAGTAATGACAGATAACCCCAACATCAAGGTTGAAATTTCAGGCCATACCGATAGCAGAGGGTCGGATGTTCTTAATAATACTTTATCTGGTAGCAGAGCCAAGGCAGTGGTTGATTTTCTTATCCAAAAAGGAATTTCGAAAGACCGGCTCGTTTCAGCAGGATATGGAAAAACAAAACTCCTAATTCCAAATGCAAAAACCGAAGATGAGCATCAGCAGAACAGGAGAACCGAGTTTAAAATTATTGGAAATTAATCAAAGGAGATTTATAATGGAGGGGGTAAAAGCTCGAAGTCGGAAGACCGAAGTCAGAAGTCAGAATTCGGGAGTCGGAAGTCGGGAGTCGGAAGTCAGAAGTCAGAAGTCGGAAGTCGGAAGCGGGAGTCGGAAGTTGGGAGTCGGAAGTTGGAAGTTGGAAGTCGGAAGACCGAAGTCAGGAGTCGGAAGATTCCTTCAGTCTTCAGTCTTCAAGCTTCCGTCTTCGGTCTCCAAGCTTCCGTCTTTAATAAAAATTTCCAACAAATATTGATGCTATCTTCATAAAACTTTTTTTTCAAATTCTTACATGACATTTCTTGGTCAAAAATATTGTAATGCCCCTACCCTTCTCACGAAAATATTACTTTTGAGCTCCCTTATTTTTCTATCTTTCTTAGTTTCCTTTTCACAACCTTGCGATACTCTTGTTTACTCGGATGGAGTTAATTTTTTTCCATCCCCCGCTGACAGTGCTTCCTTCACCGCTAAAGCCATAGATAATGACAGCAATCCCGTCTATCCACCATTGGCTTCAAATGGAATAACGAGCGACTGGCAGGTATTTTCTGAAGTAATAATGCCCGGTGATACCAATTATTATTTGGGTGCTACGTCATATTTTGCCTCGCCCGATCAGGCCGACAACTGGATAATGTTCGGTGGCACAAGCATTCCTGCCACAGGTGCCGTTTTGCAATGGCAGCATAAAATTCTGGATAATAATTACCGGGATGGGTATGAAGTTATTATTAATACTGTTGGAAACACCATCAACGATTTTGTAAATAACGGAACAGTTTTGTTTTCGGTAACCGACAACGACCCCTCAACAGACGGGGATACTTTATGGAAAACCCTTTCGGTTAACATTGACAGTGCCTCTTATGGAGCAAAAAAAGTTTTTATCGCCTTCCATCATAATGCTTTCGACATGTTTTTTTTATTCCTGGATAATTTCCTTGTCAAGGATTGCTATTTTCCATGCCCCGAAATTTCCCTTTCTGCAGTTCTTACAAATCCAACTTCCTGCTCCTCTCCCAACGGAAGTATTGCATTAACTCCTTCAGGAGGGCTTTCCCCTTATTCTTATTTGTGGAACAACGGAGCAACCACTTCCCAGATTTCAAACCTGAACTCTGTAATTTATACCGTTACAGTAACCGATTCAAACGGTTGCTCCACTGATTCTTCTTTCACCTTAAGTTCACCATCCGGGCTAAATATTTCTGCCACATCCACCAATGAAACGGCCCCGGGTGCAAATAACGGAACAGCCACAGCCATCGCTTCGGGTGGAACTTCCCCTTACAGTTATAACTGGAGTAATAATAAATTCTCCGCTTCGGTTTCAAATCTTGCCCCCGGAACATACACGGTAACGGTAACTGATGCCGGAGGATGTGTTTCAGCAACCAGTGTAACCATTTTGCCATACAATTGTACGCTTTCTGTTACCGCCTCCTCCACTCCCGAAACATCTCCAAATGGAAATAACGGAACGGCCACGGCCATTGGTTCGGGTGGAACTACGCCTTATAGTTATAACTGGAGCAGCGGACAAACAACAGCCAACCCAACCGGACTTGCTCCCGGTTTGCATGTTGTTACGATTACCGATGCCGTTGGATGTACAGACATTGCATCTACCCAGGTGGATAGTTTTGTTTGCACCTTCTCAGCAAATGCAACTGCCACCGGAGAAACCGCTATTGGTGCAGGGGATGGCACCGCATCGGTTATTACCTCAGGTGGAATTTCTCCATACACTTTTTCCTGGACCAGTGGTGCTACCACAGCTAATGTCACAGGACTTTCAGCGGGAACATACAGTGTAACTGTAATGGATGGCAACAATTGCTTGGCCACCTCCTCTGCAACTGTGGCTCCCCCTCCCCTCTGTAATATTTTAATTAACAGCATTACGGTAAATAACCCTTCCTGCAGCGGATCGGGAGATGGGCAAATTTCAATTACTAATACAGGGGGAACCGGAACTCTGACAACTACCTGGTCGGATGGCAACTCAGGAAACACAGCTTTTAACGTTAGTGCAGGGTTATATTCCGTTACTATTACCGACATTAACAATTGTTCGGCCGACACGTCATTAACAGTATCCCAGCCTGCCCCGCTTACCGGCACCATGACTCATACCAATGAAAGTTGCGGAGGCTGCAATGACGGAACAGCGATGATCACCGTCTCCGGAGGTACCCCCCCTTATACCTATAACTGGACGAGCGGGCAAACATCCTCAGGTATTACAAACCTGGCAGCGGGTGTTTATGGCGTATTTGTACAGGATTCAAAAGGATGTCTTTTTCAGGGCTCTGATACAGTTCAGCCGGCAGTACTTGAGGTTAATGAATTAGAAAATTCTGATTCCTTTTTTGTGATATACCCGAACCCTTCAGGTGGAAAATTTATTGTGAAAACTAATGAAGCAACTAAGGAGAAATCCAAAAGGATTAAAATCTGGAATTCTTTGGGTGAAGAAATCCTTCACCGGGAAATTAAATCGCAGGATGATCTTACAGTGGATATTACAGGTTGCCCTGATGGAATTTATTTTTTAAATCTGGAATCCAAAAATTTTAATTCTGCACATAAATTTTATATTTTAAAACATCAATAGTTTGTTTTCTTTCATATGAATAAATTTTTCGGACTTTATATTTTAACCGCCTTTTTTCATTCCTGCACCGGCCAGATTTCAGGGAACAAACCCCAGGAAAACATAAAATTACCAATGGAAAATTCACAAACAAAACAAGAAAAAATTATTAAGAGTGATGATGAATGGAGAAAAGAACTCACTCCCGGCCAATTTCATGTACTTAGAGAAAAGGGAACAGAAAATCCGTTTTCAGGTAAATATTACAAGCACAATGAAAAAGGGTTTTACACCTGTGCCGGCTGTGGGGTTGAATTATTTTCTTCCGAAAAAAAATTTGATGCAGGATGCGGCTGGCCCAGTTTTTTCGAATCCCTCAGCGGAAAGGTTGACACCATCGTTGATAATTCACATGGAATGCACAGAATAGAAATTACCTGCCATAAGTGCGGAGGCCACCTCGGCCATGTTTTTGATGACGGACCGAAACCTACCGGTTTGCGCTACTGTGTAAATTCAGAGTCTCTGGATTTTAAGAAGCCCTGAAAGGTGGAAATAAAAATTAAAATTTATTCCCAACTCATTGCTAAAACATTGCTAAATGCAAATAAATTATTAGCAAATCATTTATGGCCGGCCAACCAAGAGGGCAATTTAGCGAATGGGAAATATAGTTGTGATGGAACACGAATCAGGGGTGATATAGTTCAGACCAGCACCGGTTCAAGTCGTTGAAAAACTTTTTGAATAGCTCTAGGAAAATATTGGAGAACTAAAAAAACAAATGACTTTTTATTACTCCTTTTCTCAAATTTGTTTCAGTTCGGAATGGACAAATCATCCAAAATTAAAATGAATCACCGGTTCCTTGACGAGGCGGGCGATACTACATTTTATGGTAAGGGAAAGAAAGAAATTGTAGGGAATATCGGAGTCTCAAATTGTTTTATCCTTGGGATGGTGAAATTTAAAGAACCATTGCCGGAAGTAAGGAAAAAGGTAATTGAGCTGCAATCAAAAGTCAGCAACGATGCATACTTTCAAGTAAAATCGGTTTTGAAAAAGAAAAATAGCACGGGTTATTATTTCCACGCAACCGATGATCTGCCGGAGGTAAGAAAACTTTTTTTGACTTGATTAAAACTATTGAATGCTCATTTGAAGCCGTAGCGGGAAGAAAAAGTATTGAACGGTACGAAACCATCCATAAAGGCAGAGAAGAGTTTTTCTA
>JAHEZO010000089.1:0-1656 GCA_023250995.1 Flavobacteriales bacterium
TATCAGAAAGGATTTTTAGAAAAAAAAAAACCAAAGGCACGAATTGGAGAAAAAACGGATTGTGGCCCAAATGAGTATTTTAAATAATTATAAAGGAAGTGCCTTTTTTGTGCCCGGAAACCATGATTGGCGTATTGGAAAATTAAACGGGAAAAAAGCCGTAATACAGGAAGGAAATTTTGTTGACAGATGGTGTGTGGAAAATACGAAATTGAAAAATAAGGATTCGGGAATTTTTTTCCCCGGGGAGGGAAATCCCGGGCCTGTTTCAATTTCTCTATCACCCGTTTTGAAGTTGGTTCTTATTGATACACAATGGTGGCTTCAGCCCTTTGAAGCAAACAGATATGAAAAGAATTTTTTTCTGATGCAACTCGACAGTGTTCTGGGAGATGCTTCGTCAAAAGGAGAAAAAATAATTATTGCAGCCCATCATCCGCTTTTTTCAAATGGCAGGCATTCCAAAAACCGCCAACCGTTTCGATTTTTGAATAATTATTCTCCATTGCAGATTTTCGGAATTCTTGGATTAAACCGTTTGTTTGCACAAGACCTTCAGCAGCCAAAATACCGGAAATTAAAAACATCTCTTTTAAATATTTTTGAAAAATATCCAGGAATAATTTATGCAGCCGGCCATGAACATAACCTGCAATTTAAATCTCCTTCTCCTCTTAAAAACAATAATCAATCACCGGAAAATAATTTCACAATGGGTTCGAAACCGGTTAATAATGGAGATGATTTTTTTATTGTAAGCGGTTCGGGTAGCAAAGTAACCCCGCTGAGCGAAAAAAAGTATTCTCCGGAATTCAGTTTCGACAAAGGACCCGGATTTTTCAGAATTGATTTTACAGGCAACGGGAAATTTATTGTTTCGGCTTTTACCCCCGTGAACGGGAAACTTGAAAAAATTTACAATGCCATTTTCTGAACTAACGGATTTTTCTCAGTTTACCTCAAACCTTGAACTTGAACTGCAAAAACCCCTGCCGGGGGAGGAAGCTCAATTTGCCATGGCCCCATATCAGCGGAGATTGAGGAAAAATGCCCTTGCCGAAAACGCATCACCAAGGCAAAGCGCAGTGCTTGTTTTATTTTACCCTTTTAAGGGTGAGCCTCACACCTTACTGATGCTGCGCAAAACCTACCCTGGCGTGCATAGTGGGCAAGTTAGCTTTCCGGGTGGCTCAAAAGATGAAAATGACGTTTCACTTACCCAAACAGCACTAAGAGAAGCGGAAGAAGAAACAGGGTTGAATAAAAATAAGGTGAAAATTATTGGTAAGTTATCCAGTGTGTATATTCCCCCAAGCGGGTTTTTAGTATTTCCCTTTGTGGGATATTTAAATGAGAAACCATTTTTTAAGCCTGATGAAAAAGAGGTGGAGGAATTAATTGAAGTACCCTTGCTAATGATTCTGGATGAAAAGACCATTAAATCAAAAAACATAAAACTTGCCAATGGAATGGTAATGGACGATACCCCATATTTTGATATTTACGGACACACGGTTTGGGGCGCAACGGCCATGATGATGGGAGAGCTGAGGGAGGTTTTGAAAAAAGTGAAGTGGGGATGAAACTCATTGTTCTAAAAAAGATTAATAGTACCAAATTATCCAAATACCATACAACTTCAGTCAATTAAATTAA
>JAHEZO010000089.1:1666-13607 GCA_023250995.1 Flavobacteriales bacterium
CCCCCCCCCCCCCCGCAATTCTTTTTCCTATCTTCGCTTCTAAAAAATTTATTCCCCCCATCCATGAAAAAGTACCCTCTTGTATTTTTTTTTATTTTTTCGATGGGAATTTTTTCCTCCTGCAAAAAGGAAGGAACAGGCGGTATGGCCACCATTGCCGCCTTCCCCAAACACCACGAGACCCCCGTAAAAGGAGCAACCGTTTATGTAAAATTCGGAGCAAAAGAATTTCCCGGTAAAAATTTTTCCGATTATGATTTGGCCGTTAAAGGGGCAACTTCGGAAGAGCATATTCATATTGAAAATTTAAAATGGGGCGATTATTATCTTTATGCCGTGGGTTATGACAGCACAATATTTAAAGAAGTAAGAGGGGGCCTTGCCATAAAAATAAAAAGAAGCGAAAGAGAAGAAGAAATGGACGCTCAAATACACGTTACCGAGGAAAATTGAAAACTATAAATGTGGAAATCAATTTTTAAGTCATCTCTTTTTTTTGCAGCCACAGTTCTTTTGGAATCTTGTACCAAAGATAAAATACCACCAACCTACCAGGGTTATCCCGAAGAAATTGGAAAAATATTTATTAACAGCTGTGCTGTTTCCGGATGCCATAATGAAAAAAGTCATGAAGCAACAGCAGGTTTAAACCTTTCGTCATGGGAAAAATTGTTTTCGGGTGGCCATAGCGGTGCTGTGGTAATTCCCTTTGCGCCGGAGCAAAGTCCATTGCTGTTTTTTATTAACACCTACTCCGATCTTGGTCAGCGGCTCACTCCTACCATGCCTCTTAATTCAGCTAACCTTTCTAAAGAAAGTGTAATAACAATTCGGGATTGGATTGCCAACGGGGCAGCCGACAACGGAGGTTTTGTTAAATTTTCGGATATTCCGGGCAGAAAAAAATTTTATGTGGCCAACCAGGGTTGCGATCAGGTAACCATTTTTGACTCTGAAACAAAACTCGCCATGAGGTATGTTAAAGTCGGAAAAACCGATGCGGCCGAATCGCCTCACATGATTCGGGTTTCGCCCGATGGAAAATACTGGTACGCCTGTTTTTTAAACAGCACAGCACTTCAGAAATTTAACACCTCTGACGATTCCCCGGCCGGAAACATTGAAATCGGTACCGGTTTCTGGAACACTTTTATTATTAGCAGCGATTCAAAAAAAGCATTTGTGGTGAGCTGGGAGGCAGATGGAAAGGTGGCGGAAGTGGATCTGGAAAACATGAAACTGGTTTCAACAATTGGCGGAAACGGCTTTATTAAATATCCCCATGGGAGTGCAATAAACATGGCCGGAACAATTTTATATCTCACGGCTCAAACAGGTAATTTTATTTATAAAATTCCGGTAAACGACCCCGGCAATTATGAGGAAATTGTTTTAGACCCCACAGATCCGGTAATTTACGGGTCGAAATACGATGGGCACGAAATTGTTTTTTCGCCTGATGAATCTAAATACTTTGTAAGTTGTACCAAAAGCAACGAGGTGCGGGTGATGAAAACCGCTGACGACACCTGGATGGCCACCATCCCCAATATCTACTCGCCTCTTGAAATGGGAATTTCAAAATCAAAAGGGTTCCTTTTGGTTACCTCTTCGGAAGATACGGTTTCTTATCCGGGGAAAAGAGGTTCGGTTAGTGTAATTGATGTTGCCTCCAACTCTTTTGTAAAAAAAATATTCACCGGCTTTCAGCCCCACGGTCTTGGTATTGATGAGGAAAAAAATTTAGTTTATGTGGCAAATCGGAATACAAACCCTTCAGGTCCTGCACCTCACCATTCATCAACCTGCGGAGGCAGAAACGGATATGTAACCGCCATTGATCTGAATTCTTTGGAAATTTTACCAAAGTTTAATGCTGAGGTGCTTACAGATCCTTATTCCGTTGCTGTGAGGAAATAAAATAAAAAAGGCAAACGGTTATAAAAATTTTTCCTGATGCCGGAGGCATCAAATATTTATAGAAATGGAACCCAAAACGGCATACGACCCCGCTGGGGTCGAATATAATTTATCACCCAATATTTTTATAAACATGCGAACCCTACGGGTTCAAAAACAGGGTGCAGGATTTTTTTTATGCGTTCGCCCCAGAAAAAAGGGTGAGGGTTGGAAAAGATTGTTTTATTTGTCTAAATGGTATTCGCAGACGGTTTGATAATTGAAATTTTGAAATTGAATATTATTTGTGTTTTGATATTTGTATTTTGGAAATTAATGTTTTTGCGTAACCTCAGTTAATATGAATAAGTATTATCTTCATTTTTCCTTTTTTTCTTTTTTATTCTTGCCCTTTTCAATTTTTTGTCAGATTCCGGCAGTGCGGTTCGATTCAGTTTTGGTTTATCAGGGAACAGATACCCTTAAAAATGCATGGGCAGGAGGAATAAACAGTGCCCTTTTTTCTGAAATTGACCTCAACCAGGATGGAATTAAAGACCTTTTTGTTTTTGAAAAAGACGGGGCCAATGCCCGCACTTTTATCAATAACGGTTCTGAATATATTTATGCTCCTGAATATGAGCCCTTGTTTCCTGAAATAAGTTTATTTGCTTTCCTTGCCGATTACAATTGTGATGGGAAAGAAGATATTTTTGCTTTTGCCCCAGGACTTGGAGGGATGGCCGTTTACAAAAATATTTCAACCCTTTCAGGTGGACTTGATTTTACCATGGTTACTCCAATTCTTAATGCCGACTACAATTCGGGAGTTTTTAATCTTTATGTTGCCGCCACCGATATACCTGCCCTTACCGATATGGATGGGGATGGAGATATGGATATTCTTGCCTGGTCAACCGGGGCAACCACGGTAAATTATTTTAAAAATCTCTCCATGGAAACGAAGGGAAATTGCGACACCCTGCTCTTTCAGCTTGCTGATGCCTGCTGGGGAAAGTTTCTTGAAACTGCCGGAAATCCGGTAAGCTTTCCATATAACTGCAAAGGGCCTGTAAGCAACCCAATCCAGGGAACAGGCTGTGCCTGCCCGGCAAACCTATTGGCCATTAATATTGATGGAGATTCCGACAAAGACCTTGTACTTGGCCGCCTTAATTATAAAAACATGGTGCTTCTTAACAACGGGGGTGATGCTTTTACGGCTTCAATTACTTCGCAGGACATTTCATTTCCTTCAAATACCACTCCCGCAGGAATCCTTTTCCCATCAGGGTTTTACATAGATGTTAATAACGATAATGTAAAAGACCTAATTGTAGGAACAAACAGTCAGTCGGGAACCGAAAACTTTACAAGCGTTTGGCTTTACACAAATTCGGGAACCAATAATTCTCCGGTTTTTAATTTTCAGAAAAAAAATTTCCTCCAGGAAACAATGATAGACCTTGGCTCCGGATGCAATCCTGTTTTTTTCGATTATAATGCTGACGGGCTTCTGGATATCATTGCCGGAAATTACGGTTATTTTAATCCTGTTTCGGGAAGATACGAAGGGAAGCTTGCTTTATTTGAAAACACAGGAACATCGGTAAAACCTGAATTCAAATTGGCCGACAGGGATTTTTCAAAAATTTCTTCCGACACCATTACTGCTCTTTACCCGGCCTTTGGCGATTTGGATGGTGATGGGGATGATGACATGATAATTGGAGAATATGACGGGGGTCTTTTTTTGTATCAAAATACAGGGGGTCCAGGCAATCCGGTAAATTTTCAATTAATTGCACCCAAATATAAAAACATTGATGTGGGCCATTTTGCCTCCCCGCAAATTATTGACTTAAACCGGGATGGGCTGAATGATTTGATTGTTGGAGAACAGGACGGAACCATAAATTATTTTCAAAATACAGGTACTCCAACTAATCCTGATTTCAGCAGCATACCTACCATTACAAAGCTTGGCGGAATTGATGTTGAGATCCCATGCTGCACGGGCTACAGCACAGCATTTGTTTTCGATAGCATTCCGGGAACCTATTCCCTGTTGGTTGGATCCCAAAGAGGAACAATTTATTATTTTACTAATATGGAGGGAAATCTGAATGGAAATTTTACCTTATCCGATTCAATTGTTACCGGAAACCTTCGGGTTAGTATTTCGATGGCGGATATTAACGGGGACGGTAAAAATGAAATTGCCGTTGGATCTTACCCCGGAGGTATGCAAATATTAAAAAGTGATTTTGCCGTAACTGAGAAAAGCAACATAACTGCGGATGGAGAAATGAAAATTTTTCCCAACCCCTCTGCAGGAATATTCCTTGTTCAGTTTTCCCGTCATTCTGATATAATTGTATTCAATGTTTTTGGAGAAACTATTTTCAGGCAGAGCGAAAACAAGGGTAGCGGAGATTTAACCACAATTGACCTCGGGAGCCAACCAAAGGGAATTTATTTTCTTGAGGGGCATTATAAAGAAAAAGTAATTATGAGGAAGGTGGTAAAATTATAATCTCATTTTTGCGACCTGAAATATTTATTGAGGGAAAACACTTCGAAGGCAGTAAAAAGAAAATAGTTCAACGCAAAAAGAAGGATAAAAGAAACGGCCGAATCCCTGTTATAAAAAACATATCCGAAGAGAATTGAGGCCGAAAAAAGAAGTTTCGCACTTGTAGCCAACATAAACCGGGTAACGAAACCCGAATGTTTCCCCTTATGTTCCGATTGGTTTAAATCGGAATTGGTTTTCCGGTTACCCGCTCCTGTTTCGGTGATAATATAATGTGAAATAACAGTTATTATGAAAAAATAAATGCATATAAGAGTTGCTACATCAAATCCAACTCCGGTGAAACCACTGGTGATAAAATAAGAACCTCCACCCGAAATAAATGCAACTACCGAAAGGTTGATGATAAAATTTTTCATTTTTTTACTTTTTTAAAACCACCGAAAAAAAATAGTACATGGCTCCTCCAAAAGAAAGGAAGGTGAGAACGGGTGTAAAAACCTGGGGGGAAACGTTAAAATAACTATCTAATTTTATGCCTGCCCATAAACCCAGAAGGATTACTGCTCCCATTTGAATCCCGGCTGCCGAGTATCTGGCATATTTACCCCAGGGGTTTTGGTTCCGGGATGGGTCATCAGGCGAGTTGGGATTCTGGTTTTGCAAATTCTTTTCTGGATTCTCCATTGAGTTTTTCGGGTGCGGGAGTACCCATATTACAAGTGCCGGAGAAAATGGCTCCGGGTTCAATGCCTAATTTACCTGTTGTGATTTCTCCAAAAAGTTTGGCCGTACTTTGCAGTAAAAGCAATTCAGCCACGGTGATTCTCATTTTTGCTTCTCCCGAAAGATTGGCATTCTGACAAACCACCTCACCTTCAATTTTGCCGGTGGTTCCAAGTACTACCTTGCCTTTGCAGTTCAGTGTCCCTATTACCGTTCCGTCAACCCTGATGTTTCCATCGCTTTGAATATCACCTTTTATTACAGTACCAGCGGCAATAATATTGCGTGAAGAATCGGCTTCCGGAGTACGGGTAGCCTGACCGTTACTTTTGTTTGTGAACATAATCCATCGGATTTAGTGAGACGGAACAAAGGTAAAAAAATTTTATAACTTAAACGGACCCAAATTCGGGAAAAAATGGATTCACGCTAAATCGCCAGCCTTTGATTTTGGGACTTGAAATTTTGGGCTTGGGACTTATAATATTATTTGCGTAACCTAAGTTATTTTGAGCGTGTTTAAATTGTTAATTTTGTCCGACCCAAATTTGCCGGCTCCCCCAATGGCTGTTTGTTTATTTTGTTCAGCCGACCCGGTTCAGGATTATAGGTGGTGGGCACCTTAACCCATTAATTAATTTTAACCATGAAAAAGATTGCAAAACTTTTTTCCAAAGCAGGTTTAATTGGTTTCTTTGGTTTATTCTTATTGTTTGAAATTCCGCACGGATTCTCCCAATCAAAAAATGTAGGCATAGGAACCCTTACCCCCGATTCAAGCGCAATTCTTGAATTAAACTCCACAGAAAAGGGCCTTTTGATTCCGCGCACAGATACAAATGTTGTAAATGCGGCATCCGGAACCCCGGCAACAGGTTTGTTGATCTTTGAAATAAATAATTCCACTTTTTATTATTTTGACGGATCCTTCTGGAGGGAACTCGGTGGAGTTGTAACCGGTCCAACCGGTCCAACAGGCCCCACAGGAGCAAATGGAATAACTGGGCCCACCGGAATTCAAGGAAACACAGGCCCAACGGGATCTTTCAACAGCAGTGTGGATACTCTGATTGCAAACTATATCTCGGTGGATTCCCTTTTTGCCTCTTATATTAATGCCGATACCATTTTCGCTAATTATATAAATGTTGATTCATTGATTGCCTCTTTTGCAAACATTGATAGTCTCTTAGCAAACTACGCTCAGATTGATACCCTTTATTCAAATTTTATTCAGGCAGATACCATAATTGCAAATTACATCAATGTTGATTCGCTTTTCGCCAATTATATTTCCGTTGATTCACTCATTGCAAATTATGCCTCTGTAGATTCACTTTTTGCCAACTATGCCCAGATTGATACCCTGGTAACTTCTTATGCCAACATTGATTCCTTATTTGCAAATTTTATTTATGCCGACACGCTGGTTTCGTCCTATGCAAATTTTGATAGCTTGTTTGTAAACGGAACGTCCATTCAATCCTTAATTGATAGTATGATTAATGCCGGAGGGATAATTGGACCAACCGGACCAGTCGGCCCAACTGGAATCATTGGTATAACGGGCCCAACAGGAGCTGATTCTTCCATTCCCGGCCCCACCGGTGCCACGGGCGAAACCGGAGCTACAGGGCCTACAGGGGCTGATTCTTTTGTTCCAGGCCCAACGGGTGTTATTGGCCCAACAGGAGCAACCGGTGCGAATGGGGCTGACTCCTCTGTGCCAGGGCCTGCAGGTTCAACCGGACCAACAGGGGCCGGGGCAACCGGGCCTACAGGGGCTGATTCTTCTGTTCCGGGCCCAACAGGAATTACCGGCCCTACGGGAGTTGGCCCAACAGGTCCGCAGGGAAACCCTGGGGCCAATGGATCGGATGGGGCAACCGGGCCGACTGGTTCGGTCGGTGCCACCGGAGTTACAGGATCCACTGGAGCGGCAGGCCCGACAGGAGCCAACGGTTCCTTTTCTACAGTGGTAGTACCGCCAGCAGGAACATGGACGGTTCCTGCCGGTGTTACAAAAATTACGGTTGAAGTTTGGGGAGGAGGAGGGGGCGGGGGTTCAACTGGTGTAAATGCATCTGGTGGTGGTGGTGGCGGTGGTTATGGAACTCAGGTTTTTACTGTAGTCCCGGGGACAAACTACACTGTTACCATTGGAGCAGCAGGGGCTGTGGGTGCAGCCGGAGGGACCAGTAGCCTGGGCGGATTAATTAGTGCTACGGGTGGAGGAGGATGTGCAGGGGGAGCAGGAGCAGCAGGGGGCGTTGGAGGAACCAGTACCGCCACTTTTAACATTACCGGAGGGCAGGGAGCAGGGGGAAGCAATAGCCCAACGCGGGCAGGTGATGGGGGAAATCCGGGAGGAAACGGGGGGAGCGGTGGCGGTGGTGCAGGTTATGGGGCAGGGGCAGCTGCGGCATCGGCCGGAACAAGTCCCGGAGGAGGTGGTGGTGGTGGAACGGCAGGAGGGGCAGCTGCGGCTGGAGGAGCAGGAAGAGTGGTAATCTATTATTAACTGAAGTTACGTTAAAACATTAATTTCCAAAATACAAATGTCAAAATACAAATAATAATCAATATCAAAATTTCAACTTTCAAACCATCTGCTATCTTGACTTTTCGATTATTTTCCAAAAAATCTTCTTTAGCGGTTTAGAATTTTCTTTATTGGTCATTGGAATTTATTTGCAATTTGATTATTGTTATTTGTAATTTGAAATAGAGATGTGCGAAACATCAGTTATTAAAACAATTTTCATGAAAATTTGCCTGCATTTAATTTTATTTTATTTTATTTTATTTGTGTGCGGAAATACATTCTCTCAAAAAATATCAATAAAACAACGCAACGAAACCATTGGGAAAGGTAATAACGTTGCCATTGTAGCCACTATTTTTGAAGCCGATGTTACAAACATTGCAAAGGAATGGAAATCGCTGATGAAAGACCATGATGCCAAGGTAACCATGGGAGGAGAAATTTTTGCCGACAACGCAAAAATTAAGGGGTTCGACAACACCTGCGATGTTTATGCCCGAATTAAAAATGTAAGTGAAGGGGAAAAGGAATTAATGGTTGCAGTAGATATGGGCGGCACCTATTTATCAGGAAATAATCCCGATCAAATAAAAAGAATTGAAAATCTGATGTATGACTTTGCGCTTAAAATTACAAAGGAAGCCATCGCATCAATGCTTAAAGATGCTGAAAAGAAGTACAAAAAAATGATCAAAGAGCAGGAAACATTATCCGGAGAAAAGGAACAAATGCAAAAGGATATTGAAAATTATAAACTAAGGATTTCTCAAACAGAATCAGGAATTGCTGAAAACGGCAAAATGCAGGAAGCGAAAAAATTGGAAATAGAAAAGCAAATAAAAACGGTGGAGGAAATAAAGGAGAAGTTGAAATCCGTAAAATAACCAAAAACAGAAAATAAATTTTAAATGATGCCTGTTTTCGCTTCATTTTCATGTCTTAGTTTTTCCGGATTCGGTCTTCCAACTTCCGTCTTCCGTCTTCCGACTTCGGTCTTTCCTCCTATCTCATAACCAAAAACTATTTTTCCTTCAACTGAAATCTTTCCCCCAATGCTAAAACATCAAATTAAACTTCATTTTATTGTTTTCATCTGGGGTTTTACCGGAGTGCTGGGTGCATTAATATCATTACCCTCCGAAACACTTGTATGGTACCGCATGCTTATTGCATTTGCAGGAATTGCTGCTTATCTAAAATGGAATAAAGTTTCATTTACAATCCCGTTTCCCGATAAAAAAAAATTTCTTTTAAACGGGTTGTTGGTGGCTGTTCACTGGATATTTTTTTTTGAGGCCATAAAAGTTTCCAATGTTTCGGTGGCCTTGGTCTGTTTTGCTTCTACCTCACTTTTTGCCGCATTCTTTGAGCCGTTTTTTTTTAAGAGAAAAATCATCGGGTACGAAATATTATTCGGATTAATAGCCATTGCGGGTTTATACATAATTTTTGAATTTGAAACAAAGTACAAAACAGGAATTTTTTTTAGTTTGTTCTCCGCTTCAATGGGAGCTCTTTTTACTGTAATTAACGGAATTTTTATGGAAGAAAAGGGTGCACCGGAATCGCGGGCGGGGATGATTACTCTTTATGAAATGATTGGCGGACTTGCCGGAATAAGCATTTATTTATTTATTTCGAATCCTGGTTTTCTTTTCAATAACATTCCAACACTTCCCGATTTATTCTATCTGCTTGTGCTTGGGTTGTTGTGCACTGCATATGCTTTTGTTGCAAGTGTGGATTTACTGAAATTTATCTCTCCCTATACCATGAGCATAAGTGTAAACCTTGAACCCGTGTACGCCATTATTCTTGCTTTAATAATTTTTGGAGAAAAGGAAAAAATGACTCCGGGATTTTACGGTGGAGCCCTGGTGGTTTTAATTACTGTTTTGGGAAACGCTGTTATGAAAGGGAGAAAAAAAATAAATGGTAATTACTAAAAACCAAAATTTACTTATTTGTAAATGAAATCGTAGGATCGAAAATTAAAATTCATGTGTATTTTAATAAATAACTTTTGCAAGGGAATGTCATTGAAATATTACTGCCCTGATCGAAAAACAATTCCTTCCAGTGAAAGATAATTATTGCTTCCATATTGAGGCGTAACATTTCCGCTGGCATCCACTTCTACCCCTGCAACTGATCCATTGGAAGCGGTACTGAAATAATGTTTTAATCCATCTGCCGGAAAATAACCCGCAGGCAGGGTAAATGCAATTTGTCCGATGGTTCCGCTTTTAATCAAGCCCTGTAAATGTACGTTTCCTTCTGAATCTTTCCAATAACCTGCATTGCTGAAACCACTGCCAAAGTTAACCCATGAATTTAACAATGACGGGGCAGAAACCGCCTCTACCCAAATCAAACCCCCATTTAAATCAAGAGCCTGCCTTGGCGAAGCAGTTCCGATTCCAACATTACCTCCAATGAATTGGGCTGAATAATTATTTGTTGCTCCGGTTTGTGCATTTACTGAAAGCCCGTAAGAATTTGTTGCCGTTGAAACTGCACCAGCTTGTATTAATAAACCATGAGTGTTTGTAAGAGTAGCATTTGTTCCTTTTACGGGAGCACCCGTAATTGCAACCGTGGAAGCGTTGGTGATGGTGCTTGCTCCTGAAAACCCATAAGTGGGTGCCTGAATCAGAAAAGCTCTTTGGGTTACCAGTGCACCTGAAGAAAATTGAACTGTCCTGGCTAAATTAATGTTTACATCATTGGCCTCGGTAGATGCGGTTAGTGTGGTATGAGCGCCACCGGAAAAAATAATTCCATTTGGGCTTCCGGTGGTTGCAACCGGCTGTGTAATATCAAAGGTGCCAGAAGGGGAATTGTTGTTTATTCCAATTTTTCCGTTCGCAACCGTTGTGCCCGTGGCTCCAAGGCCCGAACCATAAATAAGGTTGCCAATGGAAAGCTGATTGCTGTTTGTTGCCGAAGGTGCATCAATGTCGTTGCCCAAAATAATGTTTGCCGATCCGGTGGTTATGTTATCTCCCGCCTGATAACCAAATAAAATATTATTGGATCCCGAAGAATTTGAAGAACCCGATTTATAACCAAAAAAACAATTATTGCCACCCGTAAAAGTACCCGCAGAGGACCATCCTGCCTGGGCACCGAAAATTGAATTGTTGGAAATTGCCTGGCCCGAATAATTGTTTAAAACCGCTTCGAAACCAACAATAGTGTTGTAATTTCCGTTGCCTACACCATACCCCGAGTTAACTCCAAGGCCAACATTGTATTGCCCGGTATTTCGGTACAGACAATGATCTCCAACTGCGGTATTATAGCTGGCGTTATAGGCACCCCCGGAACCATTTGTAAATAATGCCCAATAGCCAACTGCTGTGTTCCCATTTAGGTTGGTGCCGTTATTATAAAGGGCCTGATACCCAACTGCAGTATTTTGAACTCCGGTATTATTTGAAGTAAGGGCTCCGCTTCCTACAGCTGTATTTTGATCAGCATTATTATTTTTTAGGGCATCAAACCCAATGGCGGTAATATCGTTACCTCCTGCCGACAAAAGTTTCCCTGCATTGGAACCCACGGCTGTATTTCTTACACCTGTGGTAATGGTAATAAGCGTAGAATCACCAATGGCTGTGTTGTTCTGATCTGCTGCATTGGTGGATGCGTTTCCTGCCTTAAATCCTAAAAATGTATTTTTTGAAGTGAGATCAACCCTTCCCGCTTTTAAATTGTTAATCCTGAAATTTAAGGGAATGTTATCTGTTGTTCCAATAAAATTTGTGCCGTCTGCCGTTCCTGAATTTCCAAGAATGTTCCATCCACTTCCACTGCTCCCGCCAACCGCTAGAAGTGACCAGGTTGGCGAAGCTGGAGTTCCGGAATTAAAATAATATCCCGGAGTATTGTCAGTCTGAAATATCAGGAGTGAAGTAGCAGGAGAAGAAATTGCATTCCTTTGCGTTTGAGTTACCCTGGGTACCAGTAATCCTTTGTCGGTAAAATCAACATCCAACCCGGCAGAGGCATCACCCGAGGCACCACTGGAATTTACAACTACGTTTTGAGATTTAAGGGAGAACGTTATTCCGGAGAAAAAAAAGAAAAAAAGAAAAATCTTTTTCATGTTTGTGACTATTCGGGTTGGAAACAAAAGGCGAAAAAAATATTAAAAACCCAAGGTTGTTTTGAACCATAGATTTGACTTTCACAAACATACAAAGAAAAAAAATAACTTTATACAGTTTTCC
>JAHEZO010000090.1:0-7865 GCA_023250995.1 Flavobacteriales bacterium
ATGTTCCTGTGTGTCTAATTTGGGGAAAAAACGATACCATCACCCCACCCGATGTGGGAGAGGAATTCCACAAGCTCCTTCCCCAATCCGATCTTTTCTGGATTGACAAATGCGGGCATGCCGCCATGATGGAACAGCCCAAAGAATTTAATGAGATTATGGAAAAGTGGCTGGAGAAATTGTTTGGAAGATAGCTTCCTCTTTGAATACTAACCATTTTGTCCTGTTTTTTCCTTCCCGGAATTGAAATTTCAGATAAATTGTATTTACATTTGCAAACAATAGTTTTTATTTATCCTGATAAAATAAAACATATATTTACTTTATCATTATGCAATTTATAAGAAAGCAGCAATTTAGAGGATTGGCAAAAGGCAGTTTAGCCATTTGGGGACCAAGGCAAACCGGAAAAAGCACTTTATTGCGGCAGGTGTTTCCCTCCGCAATGAAATACGATTTGCTCCTTTCGGATGAATACTTCCGGCTAAATAAACAGCCCTCCCTGATGAGAGAGGAAATATTAGCTCAGAACAAGAAAAATAATGTAATAATTATTGATGAAATTCAGAAAATTCCTGCCTTACTGGATGAAGTTCACTGGCTTATTGAAAATCATAAAATCCAATTTATCCTGAGCGGTTCGAGTCCGAGAAAAATTATCAGGAGGGGTGCAAATCTGCTCGGAGGAAGGATACTGAGATATGAACTATTCCCTCTGGTATTTTCTGAAATTCCAAAATTTAATTTAAACAGGGCTCTAAACCACGGGTTGCTACCACGCCATTATCTTGCAGAAAATCCAAAACAAATGTTGCAATCTTATATTGGCGATTATCTGAAAGAAGAAATTGCCAATGAAGCAGCTACAAGAAATATTCCCTCTTTTAGCCGGTTTTTGGAAATAGCGGCTTTCAGCAATGGCGAAATTGTAAATTTTACAAATATTTCCACCGAGTGTGGTGTAAGCAAACCCACGGTAAGAGATTATTTCCAAATTCTTACGGACACCCTGATTGCCCGTTTTGTACCTTCTTTTCAGCGAAAGCCGAAACGAAGGGTGATTCTTGCTCCCAAGTTTTATTATTTTGATGTGGGCGTTGCAAATGCACTGCTTAACCGAAATAAGGTGGTGCAAAAAAGTGAACTTTTCGGAAAAGCACTGGAACATTTTATTTTTCAGGAAATAACTGCTCACAGTCATTATTCTTCCATAAATTATCCTGTGGCATATTGGCGCACTGCCTCACAATTGGAAGTTGACTTCATTCTTGGAGACCATGAAACCGCAATTGAAGTAAAAAGTTCGGGGCAAATAGGTAATCAACATCTGACCGGATTAAAAGCATTTATGGAGGAATACAAGGTTAAAAATGCAATTGTAGTTTCCATGGATGCAAGGCCACGGACGGTGGGAAAAATTACAGTATTACCTTGGAAAATTTTTCTGGAAAAGATTTGGGGAGGGGAAATAATGAAAGGATGATTATGACTTACTAACTGATGTTACGCAAAAGTCCGAAGGACTGATATAATTATAGAAAATGAGAGAGTATAAAATTTCAAAATCCCGTAGGGATGGCATTATTATATCACCCTTACAGGGTTTTGTTTCATTGGCAGTTCATTCTTTTTATAATAATAACATCCCTTCGGGATTTTTTTGTTTTGCGTAAAATCAATTATAATTTAACAAATGCAAACCAAAGCCGTTTTTGAAAATATCCCAAAGCACAAGCAACAGGAAACCAGCAAGGCGCATAAGGCTATAGTTATTGTGGTTGCTTGGTTCACCAACAAAAATATTTTCAATTTCTTCCACCAATCCGAAGGGAAAAAACTAAATTTGTAAAAACTAATCCTGCAAATCATCTATGATACGCTCTCAGCAAATATCCATTATTGACGCCTTTATTGCGTTATTTAAATTGCTTCCTCCAACCGTTCAAAAAGAATTAAAGGAAGAGTTGACTTTAGAAAAAAGTCATGGAAAAGTCATTCGGAAAAATGAACGAAAACAAAATAATGAATTTCAGAAATATTTGTTGTCCTGGCCACGGATGTCGGATAAAGAATATAACTACATCAATGAAAAGCGGAAACATTTTAACCAATGGAAATAGTTTGTCTTGACACCGATATATTAATTGACCACAAGAGGGCAAGGGAAAAAGACAAAACAAAATTCTTTCAGCTTTCCGCTCAATATCATTTTGCTGTTTCAGTAATTACCGTTTATGAATTATTGCGGGGCGATAATTCGGAAGAGGATAAATTCTGGAAAGGTTTTTTTTCGCAGGTAACCATTTTGGATATGACCATGGAATCCTCTGAAATTGCCGGAGGAATATACCGGAATTTAAAACAAACAGGCAATTTGATTGGAGTGGAAGATATTTTAATTTCATCCATCGCTTTGAAGAACAATATGAAACTCGCCACAAGCAATGTTGAACACTTCGGCAGAATAACCGGTTTGGAACTTGTATAAATATTCATAATTTAACTATGCAGACCGAAGCCGTTTTTGAAAATATTGCAGAGCGCATACAGGAGGAAACAGGCAAGGCACAGAAATCAATAGTAATTGCGGTTGCTTGGTTCACCAACAAAAATATTTTCAATTCTATTCTTTCCAAAGCGAAAAGAGGCTGCAATGTTTCATTAATTATATCCAATGATGAAATCAATTCCAACTCTAAAATTAATTTCAGCGAACTTGAAAAGTACAATTCAAAGTGCTACCCTGTAGGAGACGGTGAAACAGAATTGATGCACAATAAATTCTGTGTTATTGATTACAGCACAGTCATCACAGGTTCTTACAACTGGAGTTTCAAAGCCGAAACTAATTTTGAAAATATCATCATTAATTACAATGACACCGTCCTTGCGGAGCAATTTATTTCTGAGTTTAACCAAATCCGCAAAAAATATTTTCCGGATGAACCAAAAACAGAAACGGTTTTTCCACTCGGCAAAATCATCAGGCGCTTAGAGATTTTAAAAAATTACATCCTGCTGGAAGATGTTGAAGAATTAAAAAAGGAAGCGCAAAAACTTTCGGAATACAATTTCAACAGCGATATTTCAGAAATCATTGCTGCCATTGAAACAAAGGAATTTTCATTTGCAATAAATAAAATTCAGAATTTCATTTCTCAGAATCAGCAATTAGCCATCTGGAACGACCCGGAAATTCCGGCATTAAAACTTGAAATAAAACTTTTAGAAAACCAACTCAATGCTTTTGACAACGAAAAAATTGAATTGGAAAAAATATTATCGGAATTTCAGCACCGCCATTCAATTGAGTTAGGAAAAATCATTTTGGAAATTCTGAAGCTGAGAAAAATAAAATTCAAAGATGATAAAAAGAAATATGAAGAAGCAGAGAACGACTTTAAGCAGTATAATGAAAATTATCAGAAAGAGAAGGAGAAAAAACAGTTTGATTTAAGCGATAACGAAAAAGCAGAATTGAAACAAAAGTTCCGCAAAGCAACCTTTCTTTGCCATCCGGATAAGGTAGGAGAAAAATTTAAGGACGCTGCTCAAAAATCATTTATAGAATTAAAAGCCGCTTATGATGCCAACGACTTAAAGAAAGTAACTGAAATTCTGAATGAACTTGAAAAAGGCGATAATTTCAAAACAATTTCAGACACGGTTTCTGAAAAAGAAAAACTTAAGGCTGCATTGGCAAAACTGCGAAGGCAAATAAAAATTTTGGAGAATGAACTTGTTACTATTAAAAACAGCGAAACTTTCAAAACCATCATTTCCATTTCCGACTGGAACAGGTATTTTTCAGAAACAAAAGAAAAGCTGGGTAAAGAACTGGATGAATTGCGAATAAAAAATAATTCGTAAAATTATTTTTACCTTTGTAGAAATTTGAAAATTAATTTTTCATTTTTCTACATCATGATTGATAGAATAATTGGCGGTCAGGTTGTTGATTCCTTAAAGAAATTTCCGGTTGTTTGTATCATTGGACCGAGGCAAGTTGGAAAAACAACCCTGGCAAAGCACATTGCAAAAAATTCCCTCAAAAAAAAATGGCTCTATTTAGACCTTGAATTACATGATGATATTTCCCGCCTGACCGACCCTTCGGCTTTTTTACAAGCCCACGAAGACCATTGCGTAATCATTGACGAAGTACAAAGGCAAAAGAATTTATTCCCTTTAATGAGGGCTTTAGTGGATAAACACAGGATTCCGGGCCGGTTCATTTTACTGGGGTCAGCCACCCCCGAACTAATTCATGATTCAACCGAATCCCTGGCAGGACGGATCTCTTATAAAGAACTTGCCCCGTTTAACATTACAGAGGTGGAAAAAAAATCGGCCATGGAAATTCACTGGCTTAAAGGCGGGTTTCCACTGGCCTATCTTGACAGGAATAATAATACCCGGTTTGAATGGACCGAAAACTTTATCCGTACATACATTGAAAGAGATTTGCCCATGCTTGGATCTCCGGCAAACCCAATTTTGATGCGAAAAATGTTGCAAATGCTTTCGCACCTTCACGGTCAGGTATGGAATGCTTCATATATTTCAAAATCATTGGAAATAACGGCACCTACTGTAAGGACCTACCTTTCCTTTTTAGAAAATTCATTTTTGATTAATATGCTCCAACCCTATCATTTTAATATAAAAAAACGTTTGGTCAAAGCACCAAAAATTTATTTCCGTGATAGCGGAATTCTTCATTATTTACATGGGTTGCAAACGAAAATCCAACTATTTTCAAATCCGCTTTTGGGCCATTCCTGGGAAGGATATGTGATAGAACAAATAAAACAGCTTGCCGGCACACAAAATGAAATGTTTTTTTACCGCACCCACAGGGGTACAGAGTGTGATTTGGTAATTACCCGAAACGGGAAACCAGTTGCGGCCATAGAAATAAAATTTACTTCGGCTCCAAAAATTTCGGAAGGATTAAAAATTTCTATTGAGGATTTGAGGACCCCCAAAAATTATATAATTATTCCAACTGAAAACGATTATTCAATTCAAAAGGAAATCAGGGTTTGTGATTTGAAAACATTTTTGAAAAAATATTTATCAAATTTGTAATAAAGCAATTAAAATCAATGAATACATCCGTTAAAATCAAATCCTCCGAATTTATCTGCAGCTCGGCAAAAGTTGAACAATGCCCCAAGCCCGGGATTCCGGAATATGCATTTATCGGCAGAAGCAACGTGGGCAAATCTTCTCTGATCAACATGGTTTGCGAAAAAAAGAACTTATCAAAAGTTTCAAAAAAGCCCGGGAAAACAAAACTCATCAACCATTTTCTTATTAAACCCAATGGCCCAATGCTCTCTAAGGGGAGTACAATAAATCAAAAGGAAGGGATTCAATCACATGGCAACAGTGAATGGTATCTGGTGGATTTGCCGGGCTTTGGTTATGCAGGAGTTTCCAAAGCCGAAAAGGAAGGATGGAAGAAATGGTTTACCGATTATTTTGTGAAGAGGGAAAACCTGATGTGTGCCTTTGTACTGCTTGATTCGCGCATTCCACCTCAAAAAATTGATGTTGAGTTCATGCGCTGGCTGGGGGAAAATAAAGTTCCGTTTTCGATGGTTTTTACAAAAACGGATAAACTTTCATCCAATGAACTGGTTAAAAATGTTTCTCTGTACAAGAGGGAAATGCTTCTATGGTGGGAAGCCCTTCCCCATATTTTTATCACCTCCTCATTAAATAAAAAAGGCCGCGAAGAATTGCTCTGGTTTATTTTCGAAACAAATAAAACCTGGAAAAATGAATAAAAAAAACTTCCTTTGGGTAATGGCATTATTTTATATTTTGGCGGGAACAAATCATTTTTTAAATCCCGGATTTTATTTAAAAATTATTCCCCACTGGCTGCAAGGGCACCGATGGATAAATTATTTTAGCGGATTGTGTGAAATTATTTTCGGTTTCCTGCTTCTGTTTTCTTTTTCAAGAAAAACGGCAGCCTGGTTAATCATAGTTTTATTGCTGGCGGTTTTTCCGGCAAACATTCAAATGATGCTCGATTATTGGAATTCGGGGAATGAATTTTTATGGGTCACTTTAATAAGGCTTCCGGTACAGGGTTTGCTGATATGGTGGGCCTGGGTTTATACAAAAAACTAAATATTTTTATCCATTCTTTTTACTTACTTTGCATATTGAAAATAAAAATTTTTTTATTCGAAAAATTTATGAAAAAATATTTCCTCTTCCACCTGGCATTATGGCTGGTTTTTTTTCTTTTCTCCATCCATTTGTTTTCTCAAAACAATTTAATTCAATGGCAAAAGAGTTATGGGGGCTCAGGTTTTGACGGGGCTTACCAGGTAAAACAAACCTCGGATGACGGTTATGTTGTCTGCGGGTATTCCTGGTCAGATGACGGGGATGTTACGGGCCACCATGGTTCGGGCGGATGGTATCCTGACGGGTGGGTGATGAAACTAAAATCCAATGGAGATACGCTCTGGACTAAATCTCTCGGAGGAACTTATGAAGATTATGCAAATTCAGTTATTGAAACCGATGATGGAAATTTTGTAGTGGCCCTACAGTCACAATCAAATGACGGGGATGTATCGGTGAACAAAGGGAGTTGGGATTACTGGATTGTAAAGTTAGACTCTTCCGGTTCAATACTTTGGGAAAAGTCGTATGGAGGAACCGGTTCTGATTACGCCTATTCCGTAACTCAAAGTTCTGACGGGAATTATGTTGTGGCCGGATATTCTAATTCAACAGGTGGGGATATTTCGGGTAATAAAGGCGGGGACGATTTCTGGATAATAAAAGTGAATGAAACAAACGGTTCTATCATCTGGAAAAAAAATTACGGAGGGACCGGGGATGATGATGCTTTTTCAATTTCAAAAACTTTTGATAATGGTTTTGTGGTGGCCGGATATACCACTTCTGATGACGGAAATATTACAGTCAACCAGGGCTGGGATGATTACTGGGTTATCAAACTGGATAGTGCCGGAAATTTAAAATGGCAAAAAACCATGGGCGGAAATTATTATGATGATGCGAATTCTATTGTACAAACGGCCGACAGCGGATATATTGTAACAGGTTCAACTTATTCAACGGCTGGTACAGGTGATGTAACAGTTCATAAGGGGGGATGGGATTACTGGGTAGTAAAAATAAACAGCAACGGAACTCAAATTGAATGGGAAAAAACCTTTGGAGGTTCGATGGATGATTTTGCATATTCCGGGATTCAAACATCTGATAAAGGTTATATGGTTTCTGGGTTTACCAATTCAAATGACAGTGATATTACAGGGAATCATGGTGACAATGATATGTGGACTGCAAAGCTCGATAACAATGGAATAATGCAATGGTCGAAAACATTTGGGGGTGATAGTCTGGAATACTGTTTTGGAATGATTCAAACCATTGATGGTGGTTACGCACTTGCCGGATTATCCCGGTCATTCAACGAAGACCTCACTTCGAATAAAGGAAAGGTTGATTTATGGATTGTAAAAACTTTTTGCACCCCTCCTTACACACCGGATATTTGTCTGGTTACCGTTGACAGCACTTCTACAAAAAATCTGATAGTTTGGGAAAAACCGTCATTGGCAGGCATCGACAGTTTCAGGGTATACCGAGATGTAATCGGAAATTATACTTATCTGGGAAGTGTAGCGTACACTGATTTCAGCAAATTTACGGATAATACACTTGGAGTAAATCCTCAAATCACCTCTTACCAATATAAAATATCATCGGTTGATACCTGCGGAAATGAAAGTCCTTTGAGCAGTTTCCACAAAACCATTCACCTTCAAATTAACGGGGCAAATCTTACCTGGGATAATTATGTG
>JAHEZO010000090.1:7875-9712 GCA_023250995.1 Flavobacteriales bacterium
GGGTTTTAACACCTCTTTTTATTACCGGATTTTAAGGGATACCCTTGGTTTTGGAATTTTTTCGGTTCTTGATTCGGTTCAAAATTCAAATTTCACCTGGACCGACCTTTCTCCTCCTGTTTTTGCCACATCAACTTATGTTATTGAGGTGGTTCATCCAAACGGTGGATGTCTTGTTACAAAATCAAGTGAAAACCATAATTCTTCGAGATCTAACAGAGGGAATTCGGTTCCTTCCGCAATGGCCCCGGTGGCTGATTTTTCGGCCAACATGGTTACCATTTCTCCAGGTGGGTCGGTGAGTTTTAATGATCTTTCTACAAACAATCCATCCTCATGGGAATGGATTTTTCCTGGAGGAAACCCTTCTTCTTCCAGTCTTCAAAATCCTTCAAATATTGTTTATGCCAATTCGGGTTGTTATAATGTAACTCTTATTTCAACCAATGGGGCAGGAACCGACACCTTAATAAAAACATGTTATATAAATGTATCGGCAGGTAACGCTCCGGTTTCTAATTTTACTTCCACTTTAATAAACATCAGTCCGGGCGACAGCGTTGACTTTTACGACCTCTCCCAAAACAACCCAACCCAATGGCAATGGATTTTCACCAATGGAAATCCTGCAGTTTCAATTATTAAGGACCCCAAGGGAATTAAATATAACAGTTTAGGTTGCTTTGATGTGACTCTGATAACAACCAATGGCAGCGGTTCAGATACAAAAGCTAAAACCTGTTACATTTCTGTAAATCCATTGGGTGAGAATGAACCAAATATTTCGGAACAAGGATTTTCTATTTACCCAAATCCCAATGATGGGGAGTTTGAATTTCAATTTCAAAACCTGCAATTAAAAGATGGAAAACTTGAAATATTTAATGTTACCGGGGAATTAGTTTATTTGAAATCTCTATTGGAAATCAACCATCAACTAATGTTTAATTTCAGCAGGGGATTGTATTTAATTAAAATTGAAACAGAAGGAAAATCATTTAGCCGGAAATTGGTGGTAGAATGACTATAAGAAAATCATTTACCGATGGCATGCAATTTTAATTTGGAACTACAAAAAGCCAATCGGAAACATTGTTGGTAAAATTAGGTATGGATGCTAAGTGGTTTTTTTATTTGGTTTATGAAACTATTGTGGTCCAATTTTTTTCATTTTCTGAATTTGCCCTGATTGGGCAACCTACCACACAAAAGGAATAATCCTATATTTTACTTTCTTTTTATAATCAACATAACCTTCCAGTTCATTCACCAGCATTTTTTCTTCCCCAAGTATTCTGAAAACGAGAAGTAAACTCTGAAGTAAACCTAACACAATTCCCAAATATGAGCTTAGGAGCAATGGCGCGCCAAGAAAAAGTAAAACAGCAGCAAAATACATCGGATGCCTTATTATTCCATAAACTCCCGATGATACCACCTTTTGTTTCCTGTCATCCTGAATTCTCACATAAGGCGATAAAAATGTATTGTCGGTAAAAGACCGAAAAAAAAAGAAAAAGGAAAATATAAGGACTACCGCTCCAGTAAGTTTTACTAAAAAAGAAAATGGCATGGTCCGCTGAAACCTCTTAGCCTCGAGCGGCATTACAGCCAACCAAACAATAAAACCGGCCACAATGAGATAAACAACATACTTATCCCATCCTTTCTGATTTCCAGTGCCTGGTTTCCTGTATCTTTCCTCCAACAATCCGGGGTCTCTTTTGTACAGATAAAAAATGGTGGTATAACACAAACAAATAAACCAAATACTAAAAATCCAGCCTTCAATCCAGTGCAAATCTCCTGAAGCAAATAGAAGTAAGGCAGGAAAGAA
>JAHEZO010000090.1:9722-13602 GCA_023250995.1 Flavobacteriales bacterium
CTAATGAGAAAAGGACTTTGGGAAGCATAGGTAGATTTTTTAAAGTAAACACTTCAAATATCTTAATTAACTTAGCTAAGGCAAAATTTTTTATTTCGGATTAGATTTTACCCATCCTAACATCACTTTTATTATATTTGCCATCCTTAAAAATTTCATCAAATTATGATCCCTCAACAGATAGTTGAATTTATTTCACAGCTTGGATTGCCAATGAGCTTTGGCACCCGTGATGCAGATTTGCAAACTTCAGTTTCGCATGCCTGGGGAATGAAAGTGAGTGACGACAGTGAGAAAATTACTTTTTACTTTCCTAAAATAGCACTTTCGGAAAAACATTTGGCCAATATGCAGCACAACGGAAGGATTGCTTTCACCATAGGTCATTCCGTTTCCCATGTATGTTACCAGCTAAAGGGAAAGTACCTTTCTCATTCCCATTGTAATGAGGATGACAATCAATTCATTAAAAAAAATTTTAGTGTGTTTGAAAATTCAGCGGTAGAAATTTATGGAGAGCCGGTTCGCGAAATTTTCAAAAAATTAAATTTCGGGGAATATATTTCTGTTACATTTTATGTTGAAGATATTTTTAACCAAACTCCCGGACCCGGTGCGGGAACAAAGTTTAATTAATGTATTAACTTAAATTTCTCAAAAAACCGACCATCAATTAATCAAGTAAAACCCCTTGGGATTTTTAAACAAATTTTGCAAAACATCAGTTAATTTTTTTTGATATGATAACCCCCGATATGCAACCCGCCTTGCAAGGCCTTGTTCCAAGTGTTATTGTAACTTGCAACGCCCAGGGCGAACCAAACACTACCATTATTTCTCAAGTGTTTTATGTGGATGAAACCCATGTGGCTCTTTCTTTCCAGTTTTTCAATAAAACAGTTAAAAACATTCGTGAAAATCCGAAGGCAGCAGTTGAAATAATCAATCCGATGGATTTTAGCATGTGGGATTTGGAAATAGAATTTGAAAGAAGCGAAAGGGAAGGAAATATTTTTGATCAGATGGATATGCAACTGGAAGCAATTGCTTCAATGAGCGGAATGACAGGAATATTCAAACTTCATGCGGCTGATATTTATAAGGTAAAATCAGTTAAAAAACTGGGTTCATAAATGCAAAGTCCTGCTGAAGAATTAAAAAACAGCATTGTTGACAATCAATTGCTGATTGATAAACTAAATGCTGACCTGGCCCGCAAAACACAAGAGGTTCATATCATTCAGGAAATTTCCTCCGAAATTAACACCACCCTCGATTTAGATACCATCCTTGCCAAGATGCTTTCTTCCCTGGACAAAACTTTTGACTTTAAACATTCGATGGTTTTGCTCCTGAATGAATCGGGAGAAAAACTGAATGTTGCTGCCAGTCATGGATACCCCGAAGCCGGAATTGGAGCTGAAGTAAAATTGGGAGAGGGAATAATCGGGGTCGTAGCTAAAAGGAAAAAATTGATGCGGATGGGAAATATCGGAACACAGATGGCCTACTTAAAATCAGTAAAAAACCAGTTTGCTGTGTTGGGAAAGGAAATGCAGGAAAATTTAAAACTTCCAGGACTGCCCAATGTACAAAGCCAGGTTGCCATTCCACTTCTCGCAGAAAACCGCCTCATAGGAGTACTTGCCGTTGAAAGTGACAAATCAAACCTGTTTGATTCAAGAGACGAACTTATCATTACAATTCTGGCCAACCAGGCAGCTAATGCAATCGAAAAAGCAAAAGCCCATACCGGACTAAAGCATCTTAATGAGCATCTGGAAGATCTGGTGATTCTTCGCACTACTGAAGTGGTTGCACAAAAGGAAATAATTGAAGAAAAAAATAAAAGCATTACCGACAGCATCCGTTATGCAAAACGTATTCAGGATGCTCTTCTTCCCTCTATAAGTTATGCGAATGAAAATTTAAAAGACCATTTCATTTTATTTAAACCCAAAGACATTGTTTCGGGGGATTTTTACTGGGTAAATGCAAAACACGGAAAAGTTTTTTTTACTGCCATTGATTGTACCGGACATGGGGTTCCGGGGGCATTTGTGAGCATTGTGGCCCATGGAAATTTGCAGCGGTCGCTGGTTATTTTTGGCCTCAAAACCCCGGCAGAAATTCTGGATAAAGTAAATGAGGGAGTGGTTGAAATGTTTTCAAAAGGGGAACATGGCACTGATATTAAAGATGGAATGGACATAGCACTTTGTGCCATTGACAGGGAAAATATGAAGCTTGAATTTTCGGGAGCAAATAACCCTTTGTATTTTATCCGGAACGGAATACTTACCGAAACCAAAGGGGATAAGCAGCCCATTGGCCATTACATCTCAAGAAAAAACTTCACCAATCATATTTTCGATTTGCAAAAAGGAGATTTGGTTTATATTTTTTCGGATGGTTTTGCCGATCAGTTTGGGGGACCCAAAGGGAAAAAATTCAAATACGCACAATTAAAAGAATTGTTGTTGGCCATTCACGAGAAACCGATGAAGGAACAAAAAAATATTTTGGAAAATTCTTTTGAAGAGTGGAAGGGTTCACAGGAGCAAATAGATGATATTTGTTTGATTGGAGTGCGGATTTAATTTTTTTACCTGTTCAGCACAATCCTGAAAGTGGTTCCTCTCTCCACCTCCGACCTTTTAACAAATATTTTTCCCGCATGGTAATTTTCAATAATCCTTTTTGAAAGAGAGAGGCCCAATCCCCATCCCCGTTTTTTTGTTGTGTAGCCGGGTTCAAAAACGGTTTTATATTTTGATTTAGGAATTCCTTTTCCCGTGTCGGTAATATCAATATAGGCATATTGCATCTGATCGGAAATTTCGATGGTGATCTTTCCTTCCCCATTCATTGCATCCATGGCATTTTTACATAAATTTTCAATTACCCATTCAAAGAGCGAAATATTTAGTTTGGCAAAAATATCTTCGCTGTTCTTTGATAATATTTGGTAAGTTACTTTTTCGGGACTTCTCGATTTGATATAATCAACTGAATTTCGTATTACAAATATTATGTTTTCATTTTCCAACTTTGGGGCAGAGCCTATTTTTGAAAACCTTTCGGTAATTGTTTCAAGGCGGGAGATATCTTTGTTTATTTCGATGAGTATCTGGTCATCTTTTACTTTGCTTTTCATCAGTTCCATCCAGGCCATTAAAGATGAAAGGGGTGTTCCAAGCTGGTGGGCCGTTTCCTTTGCCATGCCCACCCAAACTTGATTTTGTTCTGCTTTTCGTGCAATGCTGAATAACCAGTAAGCAATAAAAATAAACAACCCAATGATTCCAAATTGTACCAGAGGATAATAGCGCAGCTGAGTAAGGAGAAAGGAATATTTATAAAAGATATAATTTTTTTCACCGCCTCCAATATCCACTTCAATGGGATCGTTTTGAAGCCCCATTTCCAAAATTTCATTTTTGAGTTTTTCGGGGTTTGTTGAAATTACAGAATCAATATTGCCCAGGGCAATCACCCTGATTTTATCAAAATCGGTATAAACAACCGGAACAGAAGCTGAGTTAATAACAATTTCTGAAATAAAGGATTTAATGATGTCTTCCAGGGTAGATTTAAGTTCTACAAATAGTTTTGAATCCTGGTAGTACAGGTAATTTTTTTTTAATCCGTAAACGGTTATTTCAATGGGGTCATGGCTCCGGGCCATCTGGCCCATCTGTTCCTGAATATTTTTTTTTTCTTTTGATTTTTCGGGGTCAAGGTTTCTGTGTGAAATAATTTGTCCTTTATCATCAGAAAGAATTACCGGTACGGTGGTATTGTCTGCCACCACCTTTAACACAAAAGAATAATCGGTTAGGTTATTGGCGTTGGCAAGCTGACGGGTGGCTTCTGCCCA
>JAHEZO010000006.1 GCA_023250995.1 Flavobacteriales bacterium
AATTTTTGCCTGTTTGCAATATTTATATTTTACACAATTAAGTGGCACCGGAATCCTTCCTTAAATTACTCTATTGCCCTTGGAATTTTATTTGGGTTAATTTCATTAATAAGACCTTCTAATTCAGTGGTCTTTTTATTTTTTTTATTTTATGAAATTTCTGATATCAATGAAATAAAAAAACGATATTCTCTGTTTAAGGAGAAATATTTTCTAATTATCACAATTGTACTTGTCGGGTTTTTAATCTGGATTCCTCAGTTTTTATATTGGAAAATTTCTACCGGACATTTTTTCTTTTATTCCTACACCCACGAAAAATTCTTTTTCAATAACCCAAAGATTCTGGAAGGATTGTTCAGCTTTAGAAAGGGTTGGCTTTTGTACACACCTATGATGGTATTTGCATTATCCGGAATATTTATGATGGATAGTGAATTAAAGAAATTGAGGTTTCCAATAGTGTTTTTTGTGCTGATTAATATTTATATAGTTTTTTCCTGGTGGTGCTGGTGGTATGGCGGAACATTTGGGCAGAGACCCATGATAGAAAGTTATGCGATATTAGCCATTCCCCTTTGCTCTTTTGTAAAGTTCATTTCCGAAAAGAAAATATTTTATCGTGTGGCTTTTCTTTTCACGGTTTTGTTTTTTATCTGGCTTAATATTTTTCAAACTTTCCAATTTGAATACCAGTCCTTGCACTGGGATGGAATGACGAAAGAACTCTATTTTAAGCAATTCTGGAAACTCGACAAGATTGAGAATTTTGATAAATATGTTGCCGGCCCTGATTATAAAAAAGCGGAGACAGATGGAAAACCCGCACCAGAGGAACCAAACCAAATTCACGATTATTTTAATGGAAAAAAGGAAATTGGCAGGATTACATTTCAGCTAAAGGCTTTTAATAATAAATATGTTTGTGCCGATGGAACATTAAACAATTTGGTTTTGGCCAATAAGGAAAAAGCCAGCACCTGGGAAACTTTTATATTAATTAAATTTGAAAATAATGAATGTGCAATACTTGCCTACAACTATCGTTTTTTATGTTCCGAATTAGGAAATAAAAATGAAATTACTTCTACGAGGGAAAAAGTTGGCCCTTGGGAAACTTTTACAATGATAAACCTGAATAGTAATTTTATTGCTTTGAGGGCAAACAATGGCAAATACATGAATACAGATGAAAAATCGCTTCAGCTTTTTGCCAATTCGGGCTTTATCGGCAGGAATGAAAAATTTGAATTAATCCCTCAATGATTCTGCTGCTTGCAACACTCCAACTAAATTAACTATTCCTAAAGAAATTAGGAATCTTCAAATACTCTGTTGTGTCGGTTAACCATAAATTTGATTTAAGTAACAAGGCCTTTCATTGGCAAAACAACCTTTTTTGTTATGGTCTTTTGCCCCATATTGTTTTTATAATATTTTTTTCCGGTTTTTTTTATCGTTTATTATCTTTTGCCCGGTGGATTGAAAAATTATTTTATCGTTTTTGCCAGCGTGCTTTTTTATGCAGGGGGCGCACCCACTTTTGTATTTGTTTTATCTGAGCAGTGATTTTTGATTTTTTCGTTGCACACTTTTTCCTTTTAAGCACCACCAAATTGGAAAATTGGAATTTTTTTTCCTGTTCGGCAATATGTGGAAATTGCCTTCAATCCATTTAATGAAAATTACTCTCCTATAATGAAGGCATATATCACCTTGAAATATTACCCGATTCGATTGAAAGTCCGAAAAAATTCAGAATTATTCCTTTTGATAATTGACCATTATTTTTAATTAGTAATTCAGTAATTTTGTTTATAAAGTTTACCCTTTTTACTATTCAGTATATTTACCCCCATTTTGAACCCTGTTTTATTATAAACGCCAATGAAGAAACAGGTGAAAAAAAATGACCTGTATTTATGCACCATTTTTTTAATAAACTTTCTCTTTATAATTTCCTTCCTCAAATTGCTCTTGCCATATTTTTACTAATGGGAATTTTAGTTTTTCGTGACTATGGTATGGGCTGGGATGAATACGCCCAAATGATTGATAAGGGGGAAACCGCCTATTCCTTTATTACAAACCGGGATGCAGAAAAATACTTAAAGAATCCGGATGTTTACCAGGGGCCGGCCTTTGAATTGCTTCTTACGGCATCTCAAAAAGCATTCAAAATAACTGATTCAAGAACCATATATTTTTTCAGGCATATCGTAACTTTTATTTTTTATTGGCTTTCAGGAATTGCATTTTTTATCCTTTTGAAAAAATCATATTCGGATACTTTTATAGTATTTATTGGTATTTGCTGGTACTTTCTGATGCCGAGAATTTTTGCAGATTCTTTTTATAACTCCAAGGATGTTCCTTTTCTCGCAATGAATATTATTTGCATACTGTTTATGATAAAATTTTTTGAAAAGCCTTCCTGGAAATCGGGTATTTTGCATGGGTTGTTTTGCGGTTTTATGATGGATATCCGGCTAATGGGGATTCTCCTTCCGGCAGTAACTTGCTTTGTTTTGGCCATAAAAATTGCCGGGAGCAGGGACAGGGTGCAAAAAGGAAAATTATTCCTGGTGCCTTTTATTATTTTCATTTTATCAACCCTTGTATTTACCATTGCTTTTTGGCCTGTTTTATGGCTCAACCCGATTCATCATTTTATTAAAGGTCTAAAAGAAATGAGCCGGTTCACATGGATAAGCACCACTCTTTACTGTGGTGAATATGTTCAAACCAATAAACTACCCTGGCATTATGATTCCCTTTGGCTATTGATTACAACACCTTTGCAATATATTTTCTTTTTTTCAGCAGGTATTTTCCTAACGATAAAAACTTTTTTCTCCTTTGATAAAAAAAGAATTTCAAACCTCAAGCCCGAGTTTATTTCAATTCTGATTTTTTTTATTCCGCTCATTGTAATTATAATTCTTCATTCGGTGGAATATGATGCCTGGCGACATGTGTTTTTTCTTTATGGCCCTTTGTGTATTCTTTCCATAAGAGGAATGCAGGAAATCAAAAATTTACTTATCCCATTTATCAAGCCTGTTTTTATTAATGCAGGAATAATTTTAATTACCTTGCCAATTGCATTTAAAATGATTGAGATGCATCCTTATCAGAACATTTATTTTAACCGCCTTGTTGGCCCAAATGCCGGTGCCGCAAGGTTTAAATATGAATTGGATTACTGGGGGCTGGCCAACCGGGAAGCACTTGAAAAATTATTTTTAAAAACTGATGACAAAATTATTACTGTATATTCTCCAAATGTGAACTGTAACCTCAGCGCTGGCATTCTTCCCGTAAATATGAGAGAAAAATTTAAATTTATTAATCATGATTTGGCAAATTATTTTATATCTGATTACAGGTGGGCAAGGCATGAACTTAATGACCTTAAAAGAATTGATTCAATAAAAGTGGATGGGGCGGTAATTTCTTCAACCTATATTTTAAATATGGAGAAAAGAAAAATTATTCACTTGAAAGCTTCCAATAAAATGTATCTGGGAGTTGACCAAAATTTGAGCAATTTAATTTTTGCCAAAAAGGACGAACCAAGCATAAATGAAACATTTACTTTGATAAGGCTTGAAGGAAACAATTATGCCATTGTATCTAATGAAGAGCATTTTCTTTGCTCTGAATTGGAGAATAAAAATGAGCTTACTGCCACAAGAACTAAGGCGGGTGAATGGGAAACTTTTAAATTGATTAATCTGGATAGCAATTTTGTTGCATTAAAAGCTTATAACAATAAATATTTAAGTATGGAAGAAAAAACTTTTCAAATTTTGGCAAAAGCGGATACAATTGGGAAAAACGAAAAGTTTGAACTTATTGAAGGTTGTTTTGGCTGCAAACTTTTTCCGAAAGGCTATATTTATTCTGAACCATAAATCTTTACTTTTTCTTCCACTAAACCATGGTGGAATAACTTTTAAGTATAAATGCTAAGAATTTGACTTCCTTCCTTTAAACGACAATTTCATACTATTTATATATACAGGCATTTTCTCTTTGTTCCAGATATAAGTTACTAAAAAGCTGTTCGATAAAATAGGATTCGTGAATGAGTTGGATAGGCTAATTACAAAATTATTTTCTGCATCCGGGGATAGTGTTGAAACATCCAGACTTTTATACGAAACAGATTCTTTGCTTTGGGTTTCTATGGAAGAAACAAGAAACAATGAATTTTTGGGTATCGCAGAATCTTTTTTCAAAGAAATAGAAACGGTTGTAATAAATTCACCTTCTTTTTTTGTTATTAATTCATTTTGGCTTATTCTGAAGGTGGGCCCAAATTCTTCATTTTCGAGGTTTAACCCCTGGGAAATTGTTGTGCCTGAACTATCATTATAGTAATTTTTTTCCTGCAGAATTTCTGTGATGAAATCACCTTGGTCTGTTTTTTTTCTATGAAATAGATAAACATTCTTTTGGCCCAATAATGATTCCCATTCAGGATCTGAAAATAATTCCTCCAATTTAATATTAAATGATTCCGGGGTGAGGGGATAAGGATTGTTAGATTTTACCAGCAAAATATAATCCGCATCATCCACCACCGGGAAAAGGTATATAACATCACGAAAAGCCAAATGCGAAACCAAAGGTGAACTGGCACTCACTTTGGCTGTATCCGGAATTAGTGCCATGGCTCCTTCAATTTTTTCCCGGTCGAAATCGCAGCCATAATGCCAGGGGCTGTAAAACCGGGCATTCAACGGCTCATACCATAAAGAAACCCGGTGTTCTAATTTATGAAACGTAGTAACCAGGGTGGAAACACAAACACCCGCTGCGAAAATCAATGATTTTAAATAGGTGGTTAAACTGCTTATCCAGATAAATAATGCAATCGAAATAACAGGAACAAATTCTATTGAATATTGATAATTTAAACCCCACCGTTCAACAAAATCATTTAGTACCTTTTGACCAAATATCGGAATCAAAAAAATAAAAAATTTTGGTTTAAAAAAAAGTACAAATCCTCCTGACAAAAATAAGGTGATGTACATTTCTCTTTTTATTCCATCAGCTTCGGGCCAGTTCAGGTGATTGATAAAAAAAAGTTTAAAAAAATAAAATGGCCTGGTAACTATAGTGGTTAGGGCTTCTCCCAGGTTGTTCCCCAACGCCTTGAATGCAAAATGGTGATATCCTTTTTCGGGATTCAGGTTTCCCAAATGAGGCATTAGAACTTTTACCACTAAAACAAAATACACTGAAGCAATAGCACAAAGAACAATCCCGCTGAATAAAAGTTTTTTGTCTTTGTAATGAATTGCTGCCAGCCCAAGGCTTATGAATACTGCCCACAAGGCCATATTCTCTTTGGTAATAAGTATGGCGACAAAGGTTAGCAAGGCAGGCCATTTCCTTTTCTGCTCAAAATAATAAATAAACCATGGAACGATGCAGGCAGCCACCACGTTATCATGGTAATCGAAAGCAAGGGCTGAATATATTCCCCACATTGAAAAAAAATGGATTGCGGCTAATTCAGGAATCCGGGAATAAATGTTATTCCGGCTTTTAAAATAGGTGTAAACCCCAAAACCTCCCAAAAGAAGAGCAACAATTTGTACCATTAGCATGGAATAGGAACCTAGGAACCAATAGATGGGGGAAACCAATGGGGTTATCAAAGAAAAATGATCTGCTAAAGGGTTGGAAAATCTGTCCTTCATTAATACACAATCATTGGATCGGAAATGTGCAAAATCGAAGAGGGCATTATTGAATAAACCTAAATCAAATGCATAAGTGCGGTAGTTGAAATGATTAATAAAAGAAATTGAACAAAAAATAATTCCGAAACAAATCAGGATGATTTGAATCGGAGTGATTTTTTTTAAAACATTTAATTGATTCATTTTAATAAAATTGAATAAAACATTTTTTATTTTTCGAGTCAATTTATTTCCTTAATCGGAACTAATTTTAAGACTCCCAGATTTACACCTGATAAATTCTCACTTAAAATTTTCACAGAATCAGGCAAAACTTCCCCTCTTGCCATATTAAATAAAGTTGCGGAAGCCATCCAATGAAAATATTGAAAGTTACCAAAAAGCTCGAAACTTCCGTCTGGTTTGCTTACGGAATAAAACGAGTGAACCCAATTTTCATCCCATCCTAAAACAACTCCGCCAGCTATGGGATTGTTGTTGTTATCAAATAATTTTCCCTCTAACCTGAAGTGATTCAATCCCGAATAGTTGTAATAATTGGGCATACAAACGCAGCTATCTTTAATCCCGTTGTTTTCAAATTCTCTAAAAGCTTCGGTAATTGGCTTTGGCTTACCTGAAACTAAATTCCCTTTTTTTGTTACTGTTTCACCTTCCCTGCTCATAACCCCCAAATAGTTTGGATAAAACACCTTCCAGTCAACATCCTTATATTGCCACCATGAATAACCGGATCCTCCACAGTTGTACACTTGTTTTAATGTTTTTCTTGCAAATGATAATTGCCGGGTGTATGGAATAGAATCATCATCTGCCGGAAATCCTGTTTCGCCAATTATCCATGGTTTTTTTACATATTTTCCATACCAATAGGTTTCATTCATTACCTGTTCGGGTTCATATTCATAAGGATGAAAGGAAACAAAATCAACCGCCAGTAGGTTTGGATCCCATTCAAAAACTTCTCTAACTCCGGCCAATCCAACTGTAAATAATTGGTTTGGGGCATATTTATTCATTAGTTTTTTCCACCTTGAAGTTATTTCAAATGGTCCGGTTTTTTTTCTTTCGAGAGAATCAAAGTAAAGGGGTTCGTTAAAAAAATCATAAGCCAAAATAGTACTGTCAGAATTAAATTCACTCACAAATTTTATCAAATGTTGTTCGGGTAAGGAATATCCGGGTAACGTTTGAATCAGAAAAATAACTTTTAGTCCATTACTACTGGCGATAAAAAGCAAATCGCGGATAGCATTAAAATATTCTTTATAATTTTCATCTTCCCTAAATGAAATCTCTTTGTGACCCTCATTTCCGGTACTTGCAGAAATGGATAATTTTTGAGCGGTTTTATCAAAATTTAATTCCCCTATTCCAACAATCCGAATGGTATTGAAGCCCATTTCGCTGATCATTTCAAATTCCGACATCAATTGTTTAAGGCAGGATTCTTTGGTGGTAAACTTATGCTTTGAATCAGAATTATAATCAGGAAAAATGCATGGCCATAAATTCTTTCCATCTGTTTGGAGAGATATTTTGCAATTTAAGACCATTGGGAAAAATATTTTTTCATGGAACCTAAAAATATTATCAGTTATAGAAACGAACCCGGGAGAAGTTTTTTTTTTATCAATGAAATAAAATGGATAGGCCAAATAAATTATTGCAGAGATTGAAAAAATAATAAATACATATAGGTACTTTTTCATAGATGAAATTTGCCAGGCATTAATCCCTTCTTAATCCCCATTTTCCGAAGATATTTATTAATAAATTTGTTTCCGGCAAAAATAGTTTTAAATCAGTTTGTTTTATGAAAACCCGGAGATGAAAATATTTGTGAAAATTGCTTTTTGCCTTTTCCTTTTGTTTTCGGTTGTTTTTTCCTTTAAAAGGTATTATTACTTTACTCTGGAGGGTGATTTGCCTGCCATTGTTTTGCCCGATTCGGGTTTTTATCAAACTGTAATGGATGATCCCTTCGGGTTAAATGTAATTCTTCACGATTCTGTTTATCCTGCTACAAATCGTTTTTTTACTCATCTTGAAATTGAATGGTGTTTTAAAACACTTCCATTTTGCTTTCAAAAACTTTCTACTCCTGTTAAAAGCATATATTATTCCTGTGCATTGGTAAAAACAGGCGTTCAATTCTTTTTGATTTTTCTAATGGCCTTTGTTATTACCGGAAGCCGAAAATTTTTTGGCTTTGATTTTTTATTTGTTGGTGTTCTCCTAATTCCATTTTTTCAAACTTTCGGGTTTAATCAATGGATGGGTATTATTGATCATTCAATAACCTACACTTTTTTTTATGCTCTTTCTTTAGGATTGGTTATGGCTTTTTTTCTACCCTTTTTTTATAATTGGTTTCACAAAGGATCATTAAAGATTAATTATTTAACTTTTATTCTCCTTATTTGCCTTTTGGTAATTATTTCTTTCAACGGACCGCTTAACCCTCCACTGATACTTTTAATTGGTTTAACCATTATTTTTAATTTTTTTTCCGGAATTTTTTTTTCTTTTAATGCAATTTCTATTTTTGAAAAAATCAAGATTTCATTAAAATCCATCCCATTAAACTTGTTTTTATTAATTTTCCTTGCCTGTTTAATGAGTGGGTATTCCTTTTACATTGGTTTAAATAACTCAGAAAATCTTTGGGAAAAAATTTCACTTGGTGAACGATACTCCCGCCTTCCTTCAGGTCTCTGGAATCAATATCTATCCGTACCAGGTCCGGTTTTGCTGATTACAATATTAATTTTAAATGTTTTTATTATTTATTTCCTTAAAGATGATTTGAAAAAGAAAAAAATCTTTTTCCTTCTTAAATGGTTTGCCATTTTGTGTTTAATTTATATTTTGCTTCTCCCGCTGGGTGGTTACAGGTCGTACAGGCCCGATATTATTCGTAGGGATACCATTTTGCCTGTTACTTTAGGACTTTTATTTTTTTATGGTTTGACTGCATTTTATATTATTAAAACCGTTTCGGTTAAATACAAAAAACCATATTATTCTCTAATTTTTATTGTAGGACTAATATTTTTTGTTCACGATTTTGAGTTGAGAAAATACAACCTCTGCGAAAGAAACGCTTTCGAAAAAATATCCCAATCGCCCGACCGGGTTGTTTTTCTGGATAACGATTGTTCGGTGATGAACTGGGGAAAAACGCTCGATACCGCAAATTCAGAAAACAAAACAAAAGTGTTGCTTTATTGGGGGGTAATCAAAGAAAAGAAATTATATTATCAAAAATAAAAACAGGTCAAAACGAATATTTAATAATACACCATAGGGCCCTCAGACCATCCTTCCAACCAATTTTTTTTCCTTCCTCGTAAGTACGTCCATAATAAGAA
Source organism: Flavobacteriales bacterium (assembly GCA_023250995.1). GTDB lineage: Bacteria > Bacteroidota > Bacteroidia > Flavobacteriales_H > JAHEZO01 > JAHEZO01. The sequence continues at coordinate 9,095 of JAHEZO010000006.1, forward strand.
ATCCCTACCTCATAAATCCGAACTCCTGCAATCCGGGCCGTTTTTGCGGTAACCTCCGGTTCAAACCCAAATCTTTTTTCTGCCAGCTTAATTTTCTTTATTATTTCCGCCCTGAATAATTTGTAGCAGGTTTCCATATCTGTAAGGTTCAGGTTGGTGAACATATTTGAAAAAAAGGTAAGGAATTTATTTCCCAGTGAATGCCAGAAAAATAAAATCCGGTGGGGGTTTCCACCCATAAAACGAGAACCATAAACCACATCAGCAAAGCCATCAAGAATAGGCTGAAGCATCAGGTTGTATTCCCTTGGGTCGTACTCAAGGTCGGCATCCTGAATAATAATAAAATCACCCTTTGCCATTTCAATCCCCTTGTGTATGGCTGCGCCCTTGCCCATGTTTTTTGGTTGATTTATTAGTTGGATTGAAAGGGATGCGGTTTCCAATATATATTTTTCAATAGTTTCGAGGGTACTGTCGGCAGAGCAATCATTCACAATAATTATTTCTTTTTGAATATTGTTTACCAGGTTTACTGCCAAAATCTTGTTTAAAATAAGATGAATGGTTTTGGCTTCGTTGTATGCGGGAATGATGATGGATAGTTTTTGCATTTGAAAATTCTAAATATTTGTTTCCTTTACAATATACATCGGCCGGTTTCTGATGTTATTGCTCATCCGGCTGATATATTCGCCAATAATGCCAAGGCAAATCAGTTGAATCCCACCAATGAAAAGAACACTTAATATTAAGGAGGTCCAACCCTGTACAAAATCTTTTAAAATGAACCTTGAGTACAAGGCGTATAACATTAAAATAAATGCAACAAAGGAAACTGCAAACCCTGCAAGGGTGGCAAACTTTAACGGGAAATTGGAGAAAGATGTAATTCCATCGAGGGCAAAGCGCAACATTTTCTTAAACGGGTAACCCGTTTTTCCTGCATGTCTTTCATTTCTTTCATATTCCACAAATGTTTGGTTAAAGCCGGCCCAGGCAATTTGTCCGCGGAGGAACTTTTCCTGCTCGGGCATTTGCTTTAAAACCTCGGCAATTTTTTTATCAATAATCCTGAAATCACCCGTATCCAACGGAATATCAATAGCGGTAATGGAAGAAAGAATCCGGTAAAAAATTTTTGCTGTAAGAAGTTTAAAAACACTTTCCCCTTTTCTTGTCTTCCGCTTTGCAAAAACAACTTCGTTCCCCTCTTTATATTTTTTATACATTTCCAAAATTAGTTCCGGAGGGTCTTGCAAATCAGCATCAATAATCACCATGGCATTTCCGGCTGCCAGGTCAATTCCTGCACTCACCGCTACCTGATGACCGAAATTGCGGCTGAAATCAATGTATTTCACCGAGGGGTCTTCCGAGGATAATTTTTTAATCATCGCCATCGAATTATCCCTGCTTCCATCGTTTACAAAAACCAATTCATAATGAGTTGTAATTTGAGAAACCACATTTTTCAAACGGGAATAGAGCAAGGTGATATTGCTGCTTTCGTTGTAAACCGGTATGATAATGGAAATATCTTTCATTTTTTTAATTAGCAAATTTGCTAATCAGCTAATTATTTTTTTAAACCACCATCTCAGGAATTTCCCCTTCCACAATCAATCTCCCCTGTGTTTTAGATTTAATTTCTTCCACCGTAACTCCGGGAGCCCGCTCAAGTAATTTAAAACCATCCGGTGTAACATCCATAACGCAAAGCTCGGTAACAATTTTTTTAACACAATTAACTCCGGTGAGAGGCAGAGTACATTTTTTTAAAAGTTTGGAGTTCCCTGCTTTATCAGTATGCATCATCGTTACAATAATATTTTCAGCAGAGGCCACAAGATCCATTGCTCCTCCCATTCCTTTCACCATTTTCCCGGGTACTTTCCAGTTAGCGATATCTCCTGTGTCGGTTACTTCCATGGCACCTAAAATAGTTAAATCCACATGCCTCCCCCTTATCATGGCAAAACTGGTGGCCGAATCAAAAAAACTTCCTCCCGGCAGAATTGTTACTGTTTGTTTGCCGGCATTTATTAAATCGGCTTGTTCTTCGCCTTCAAATGGAAATGGCCCCATTCCGAGCATTCCGTTTTCCGACTGAAATACCACTTTAATTCCTTCAGGGACATAATTCGCCACCAGCGTGGGAATTCCGATTCCAAGGTTTACATAATAGCCGTTCTTAAGTTCCCGGGCTATTCTTTTTGCGATTCCGTTTTTATCAAGCATAGATTAAAAAAAGTTGGGTGTTTTTTGAGGATTTACTACATTTATTTCTCTGAAATCTTTAAAGTGTTTTTCATTAAATGTGATGATGGAAGAAATTTTATGTTCAATCATCATGGCAGTAAGAATGGTGTCAAAAACAGATTGTTTTGAAATTCGGTATTTTTTTATCGGAGATTGAGGCATTAAAATCTCCATTCAATGCACCATTCACAATTTTAACCGACAACTTATGAAATGCAGAATTAAGATTGTAGGCATAAACAAGGATATTAGTATCTATCAGAAAGGAATTCTTCATAAATATTCTGTCGGTCCAAATTCAAAATTTTTCCTAAATCACCCGTTGGGAAATGTTTTTTGTTGGTTTTTTTTTTCCTGGTCATGAGAAAATAAACAAGAATCCTGTATTTTCTTTTTACCTTGGGATGGGCAGAAAGGATAACTTTCCCGTTTTCATAAATGCCTTCAACTGCTTTCATTGAGAGATTATTTTAATCAAAGATAAAAAAATATTGCATTTCAATTCACAAACAAATCCTTCTCCCCAACCAATTCCACTTTTCCAAATTTTTCAAGTCCTTTCATGTCTATCCGTTTTTTATCCCCAACAATTGAAATGGTAATTGGTTTTCCTTTTAATTCCCTGTTGTAAAATTCTACCAGATTGGCAAAATTTAAATTGGGGTATAATCCATTTTTTATCTTGTTGGGGTCTTCCGAAAATCCCTGTTCCTGCCAGGCCTGGGTGGTTTCAATCAGATTTCTGAATGAAGGCCTTCGCGATTGCGATTTTTCTATTAAAGCTGTTTTAACCGAGTTCATCCGTTCTTCTTTTAATGGCATAAATAAAATTAATGAATCCATGGCCAAAAGAGCATCCATCGTTTTATCTCCCTGACATCCTACATAACCACTAAAAAGGGCATTTTTCCCTCTTAAAGGGGAAATATCAAATGTTGCATGAGTGGAATAGGCAAGTGATCTGAATTCCCTTATTTCCTGAAAAACCAAACTCGACATATCCCCGCCAAAATAATTGTTAAAGGCATCAATTACCGGCATTTCTTCAACTGAAAAGGCCTTGCCTTCAATATTAAAATTTATCTGGCTCTGCAAAACGTTACTTTTTTCGCAAACAACCACAGTGTTCTGGCTCCGGGCAACACGGTCAATTACAATTTTCGGGGTTCGTACATTTTTAACAACCGGATAAAAATTTTCTAAAAAAATATTTTTGACCGATTGCGGGTCTTTTTTCCCGATATAATTTATTGTTATTTCATATTCCTGTGCTGTTTTAAATGCCCCCACCATTTCTTTTCCTTTTAATTTGTTTAATTCAGCGGTTGATAGTTCCCTCAGAAATTCAGAATTCTTTCCATATAAAACGTATTGCTGCAATGCATCGGAGATAAAAGAAGGCTCTCTTCTCGAAATTTTATGATCTGCGTTCATATCATCAATCAGCTTTTTCACTTTTTTGTCATCGGGTTTTACATGGGCGCAAAAAGAATTTACCAGTTGAATTGCCCCTGTGAGGTTTTCTTCGGCTCCGCCAATATTGATTGAAAAGCTTTCTTCGGTAACCGAAAATGAAAAATCGCATCCTATTTTATAAAATTTTTCTTTCAACTCGTTGGCAGAAAGTGAATCGGTACCAAGCATATTAAGATATTGCGGACCATAAAACAGAAGGGGAATATTAAATTTCCCAACGCCAAATTTTATTTCCATACCGAAAACACTGTTGAATGGGTTCCTCACAAAATTCATTTCGATGCCTTTGGAAACATCTATCCGCTGCACATCTTTTTTAAAATCAACATATTTTGGAACAGGAGCAGCGGATGGAATTTTGCTGAATTCGCTCCTGAACGAAGAAAATGCCTCGCTTTTTGGAATGACCGGTTTGAATCCGGGTTTATCTAATTTTTCTTTTTTGGGAAATCCCATTTTAGAATAAATGCATAAAAAATTGTCGCCATAGTATTGTTTTGCAACTCTGATAATTTCTTCTTTGGTAACCGAATTTATTTCTTTTTCATATTTTACATAATCACCCCAGGAGCGGTTTTGGGTAAAACAATCCGCCAGCTGCATCACCCTTTCGTTATTCGTTTCCCACCCCTTCTGGATTTCATTTTTTATTGAAAATTTAACCGCTTTTATTATCTCTTCATCAATGTTTCCATCCTGAATTTTCTTTATTTCATTTCGCACCATTTTTTCTACTGTACCTAATTTTTGCCCAACAATTTTTGGAACAAAAATCAAAATGTTGGCACCATAGTCATTATATGGCAACGGGTAAATATAAGCTCCCATGAATTTACCGTCAATTACAAGTTTGTCAATTAAGCCCGTTTGTTTTTCATTGGATAAAAGCCGGTTGCAAATATCTACTGCGGCCCTGTCTTTATGCCCGTTTTGCGGTGCCCGGAAACCGAGCACCCCCATTTTTACCGGAGTCATTTTCAATTTAATAAATTCCCTTCCGTTAAAGGGGTCTTCTTTATATTCCGGGAAGTCAGGAATTTTTCCCATCCGCCAATCCCCAAATTTCTTTTCAATCACAGGCAATATTTCCTCGCTGTTAAAATCTCCGGCCAATATAAGGGCCATATTATTTGCAACATAATAGGTATTAAAATATTCATACATTTTTTTTAGGGGCGGATTTTTTAAATGTTCTGTTTTCCCAATTACAGTTTGCTGGCCATAAGGATGTTTTTTATAAAATTTTTCAAGAAATGTTTCGAAAAGTTTATTGAAGGCATTGTCGTTACCCCGGTTTTTCTCTTCATAAACGGTTTCCAGTTCCGATTGAAAAAGACGAAACACCGGCTGTTCAAACCGGTGGCTGTAAATTTCAAGCCAGCGTTCCGCCTGGTTTGATGGAAAAGTATTATGATAGGCGGTAAAATCTTCAGTGGTAAAAGCATTGGTTCCGGTGGATCCTATTTCGCCAAGGAGTTTATCAATTTCATTCGGAATGGCGAATTCGCCTGCCTTCACCGATTGCTCATTGATTTGCATCTGGATTTTTTTTCTTCCCTCAGGATCTTTTGTTTTTCCAAGCTCCTCATACAAATCATTTATTTTATCCAGAAATGGTTTTTCTCTTTCGTAATTGATGGTTCCCATGGTGGTGGTACCTTTAAATAGCATGTGTTCGAGATAATGGGCAAGGCCTGTGGCATCGGCCGGGTCATTTTTTCCTCCTGCTTTTACAACCACCATTCCGAAAACTTGTGGGATATCATGATTTTCACTGAGTAAAACGGTTAACCCGTTTTTCAATACATATTGCTTTGTCTGAATCGGGTCATCAGGGAATGTTTTAAAACCTGTAGAGGGAATGGACTCCCTTAGCCCGGTCATTTCTCTCGGAAAATGGGGAACCCTTGGAACATTAATGGGAATTTGGGAAAAACATTTAGGGAAAGAAAAAGTAAATGTGAAAAGTAAAATTAACAATTTATGGAAAAATATTTTTGAAATTTTTCTGATACTATTTTGGCTGAATGGTTTTTTCATTTTTATTAAAATTTATAGCGCATTTGAATTTTTACTTCCGTTTTTGTGTTTCCCTGAATTTCGCTCAGGCCGGAGCTAATCATGTTTTTGTTGTTGATATAAGTCTGCCCCAACCGAAGCCAAACATCAAATTTCCGGAGGAACTTATATTGAAAAATAACATACGTTCTAACCCCGCGGTAATAATAAGCCGGAATGGAATAGGCATACAAAACCTCATTTTCATAAGCGTAAATTCTCGAATTATATGATTCTGTTTCGAAAAGAGCAAAACGGAAAGAAAATGAAAAGGGGTTGCTGTGCGCCTTAAACATTACATCCTGGTAAATTAAATAACCCGATTCGGGTTTCAGGTTTCCAAGTTGATATTTCAAAAACTCCACCCGGTTCCTTAGGGTTATATCCTCTGTAACTTTATATGAAGAATTAAACCTTAGGTTTTGTTTTTCCCTGTCAGCCAGATAATCTATGATGGCAGCAGGGTCTTTGGAATTTATGCCTGCAGTTTTTTGCCTGTAGCGTGTGTAAATCTCAAGCTTTTTATTTGGTTTGTAGGTGAGCTGGGCCAGATAATCTGTTCCCCCTGAAGGAGCGTTAACCTGGTATTTCAACCATGGGAATTCAAACTTGTCAACAAACCCTGCAAAAGTGAAATCGGAATTTAATTTTGCATTAATTCCAAAGTACAACCCTTTTTCGTTATTGGTTCCGGTTGACTCAGAAAAGGCATTGCTGTAAACCGAATTATAATTTCTTTGAAAATTACGGTGAAGTATTGAAACACTTACTTCGGGCGTAATGCTGGCAATAGCTCCGTTCAGAAAGGCAAAACCGCCACTTAAACTTCGGGCGACCTCCCCAAAAAAATTCAGATTACGGATAATAAAACTGTAATCAGCCCCCAGGTTTTGATTAGCGGAGGCATAAAAATCATATTGATTATATGCGTTGGTTTTTTTTTGCAGCCCCAATGCCCAAAGAGATTGAACTCCCGATAGTCCAAATTCAGCATTTTCCCTTTTGTAGGCAATATGGCCACCGGCAATCGTTTCCCCCACTTTGTTTTTATTAGCCACTTCATTGGGAGTTCGGTGAAATCCTGAAGTTTGAACCGAAACCAAAAAGGATTCTTCCTGGGTACCGCTGGTATCAGTTGTTCTTGTAACCGAAGCATCAAGCCTTTGGGCGGATAAAAATCCGGTAATTTCAAATTTTTTGATTGCAATTGTGGTAGCGGCTCCACGCATAAATAAATTCTCCATGGCCGAAACAAAAGGCCGGATGGCCAAAGGATTTTTTTTAATATTCATCACATCGGCCGATTTTCTATAGGCCAGTCCCGACCAAAAAGTTAAGCCTTGCCCGAAGTTTACCTGATAATCGCCCAGAGCGAGAAATTTTAATTTGCCGAAATTCCTGAAATAAAGGTGGGCGGAATAAAAATCAAAACCATTTTTCTGTGTCCCCTTAAAAAATTCTTCCCCGGGATCTTTTTCACAGGTTAATCCGGCACTGATGTTAGTTCTGAAATTGAAACGATACCTTGCATAAAGCTTATCAGGCCCTCCTAAGTATCGGCTGTTGGGGTTGGCAAGCAAGAGAGAATCGGAAGCAGGTTTAAATCCTTCCATTTGTTCCACTATCCTGGTTTCGCGTACAATTACCTGATTAACGCTGTTCCTCATCAGATCCTTAAAACCAATATGCGGAGAATTAAAATTATCGGTAACCTTAATAAACGGGAGGATATTCTGAATGGTTTGCAGGTCGAATCCATCTACTGATTGCAATTCGTAAATAGAGATCAGTTTTCCGTTTTTTGAAATATGATTGAGTAAATTATTAATCTGAACATCGGTGAGGAGGTTTAGTTGCTGTAGTTGCTCTTTTTCGGCAAAATTCAGGTCCAGCGGATTGTCGAAAAAAAAGAGGAGCTCATCAAACATTGTTGAGTAATCAATTTCTGTTTCCTCATTGGCTTCTGCAATGGTTTCGATTTTTTTTTCAATAATATAATTTTTTTGGGGTTCGGCAGGTTCCTGTGAAAAAACAACTTTTGGCAAAGAAAAACAGGTGAGAATTCCAAGGTAAAAAAAACCTTTCAAAAAAATAATTTTTTCAAATTTATTTAGAGCCATCCAGGGTTTTGAATAACTAACTGAGTTTACGCAAAAACATTAATTTCCAAAATACAAATATCAAAATACAAATAATATTCAAAATCAAAATTTCAATTATCAAACCGTCTGCTAAATTGATTTTTCGATTATTGTCGAATAAATCTTCTCAAATTGATTTGCCTCGTCTTGTAAATGTTTTCCCTTATGTTCAAATTCCCGCGCATTTGCCTCATAAATTAATCGAAGAAAATATGCGCTTTCCTTTGCTTCGATATAATTACCTCCAACGGAACCTGACGATCTGATAACTTGCTTTCCATCTTAAATAATATCGGTTGTTTTTGGAAAATTTTTAAAATATAAACGAACATTCTTAGCAAACTGAAATGTGCTTTCTTATACATAGTGCTACGTAGTTCAGGCGACATTTTTTCATTGGAGAATCATGTCGCCTATGCAATGAACGAAGTAGTAAGTCGAATGGCGGTTTAGAATTTTCTTTATTGGTTATTGGAATTTTTTTGCAATTTGATAATTGTTATTTGTTATTTGAAATAGGGAGGTTCGTAAATCAGTTATTAACATACCACCCCTGCGGGGTCGAACCCCTTAAATGTGAATTTCTATTTTTTTCTATTTTCCAATTTTGCAAAATGTAATTTAAAAGTATAATTATTTATTCCCCTGATTTTTTTTTCTTTTTGGAAGTTTCTCTGATAAGGGAATAACTAAGTGACAATTGGGATGAATACCCTAAAACCGGATGCATGGATGCTGCAATGTCCATTTGAAAATTATGAAAAACCACACCTATCCCGAAATGGTTTACAAAGGGATTTGAGGATGTACCCGCTCTTAAATACAAAGATTCAATTACATGGTATTCCATACCGAATTTTACGATTGGTTTAAAATCAATGTCTTTTTCGGTTTCAATGCATAGGATAACTTTATCGGAAAATGAATATCCTGCTCCTGCCCTGAAAATGGTAGGAATTTTTTCGTTGTTGTAACTTGCCCCTTTTGCCCGGTTGATGTTAAATACATGCGCTCCGAGGGTAAGGTTTTTCGAAAGTTTGGCTTGCAATCCCGCTTCCCCGGCAATTACACCTTTGCTTCCGTAATTTTCAGCAATTTGAGTGCGCAAATAATCCAGTTGAATTCCGGCAGAAAAATTTTCTCCGAAGGTTCTTCCGTAGGCCAGCCCGTATTTGCTTTCGTTGTATTTTGAATATCCCAAAGAGGAAACATCCAACCCAAATACTCCGCTTTTGGTTGGAATAACGGCTATTCCCCCTTTTAACCCCAGGTTCGAAACAAAATATTTGCTTTCATAAAAAAGGCCTCCCGAAAAATTCTTTTGGTAGGCCAGTCCGGCCTGGTTATGATGAACGGCCCATGGGTCTGAAAGTGTAACAGAGGCATTTCCCATTCCCATTGACCGGGCTCCAATGGGGTAATTGTCAACGTAGGCGAAGGAAGAAGGAAGAAGAAAGAAAAAAGAAGAAATAAAAAAGCCCCAAGCCCCAAGCCCCAAACTCCAAACCCCAAAGTGGTAGTTCTTTTGGGACTTGGGATTTTGGACTTTGAATTTGGAATTTATTTTTTTTTTATTCTTCATTTTTTGTTCATTTTTCTTTTTTCTTAATGAAGCACTCCCAAACTATCCAGTTCACCGGGTGTAATGGAAGGAGGCATGATGTTATTTTTTATTTTAAAAGCTACAAACTCCCCGGTTTTTTTTGCAAAGTTTTCATTGCTGAAGCCTCTGTTTCCACTCACAGCGGGAATGTGGGGCTGGTGAACATATTGACTTTTGTTAATATAAACATCATATCCCCAGCCAAGGGAATCTTTAAAGGTTATTATTTCTACCGTGGCATCTTTATATGGATTTTCTTTTGGTTGGTTTCCCTGTATTTTTACCATTTCCTTATCAGCATCGTATCCAAAGCCGGGTTCATTGGCCGGATTTTGTTCCGTAGAATTTGCATTGGAATCCTCCACCGATTTTTCAGTGCAGGAAATTGCAAGAAAGAGTGGAATAATAAAAAGTAAAATAAATTTCATAAAAATGTTTTTTACAAAACTAAAAAAATAAACCCTTTGAATTAATTGATTTTTTCAAAGGGCTTTGAATTAAAATTAATGGCCGTTATCTCTGCAAAATAATTTTAAGGGGAAGTGAAATCCCCTCTTCCCTTAGAACCTGCAAAAAATAAATTCCATTTCTGTTGCTGCCAATATCAACCTCCGATTTTTTATTCAAAATATCCGCTTCATATATTGTTTCCCCAAGAATATTTATTACCCGCAACCTGCCATTCCCGGCTTTATATCCGTCATCCACTTGAACAATAAATTTCCCTTTGTTTGGATTTGGGAAAATCCTGTAATAATGATTTTGCGAATTTTCGGTTATTCCTATCTGGGTTGCAATGGTAATTGAAATAATTACAGAATCTCCTTCTGAATCTGTAATGGTACAATTATAAATTCCTGCACATAGGCCGCTGGCAGTTCCGGTGGTTTGACTGTTCAGATCATCCCATAGGAAAGAATAGGGTGCAATTCCACCTGTTGCGGTAATTGTTGCTGATCCGTCACAATTACCCTGGGTGGCAGGAGTATTTGTTTCACTCGCATTAAGATCAACGGGTGTGGGTGCAAGCGGACTGGTTTTGTTTGACCGTGAAGAATTATGATTTTCTGATGACTTTGTAGCACTGCAACCTATTGGATGTTTTACTTCAACAAAATATCTTAAACCAAAAGGAGTGATGGTATCAAAATCAGTATAAGAGCTGAGGTTGCTCTGAAGAGAATCAATCAAGACCCATCCGGTAGCGGGTTTGTATCTCGAAATGTAATAAGTGGGGAAATAAAATCCCTGGTAATGATCCCAAATAAGGTTAATGGTATTTCCGATTCCCTGATTAATGGTAAGATGAATGGTTTTATGTTCGGCACTCATGGGAGATTCGTTGCCACAGGAATCCAGCACAGATAATTTATATCTCCAGGAATGTTGCATGGGGTTTGCAACCGGATCAACATACAAACTAAGTGAATCAAAAGGAACGGTTCCTGCCAGTTGATAAACTCCCGCCTGGGTTGATTCTTTGTAAACTTTGTAAGAAGAAATTCCTAACCCGAAATATTTTTGCCAAACAATTTTATTTGTCCCTAAGGCTGAATCAACGGTAATAAGGCAAATCTCGGGAGCACCCGGCAGTTGCTGCAATATTTCGGCAGTCAGTGCGCCCTTGCATCCGTTTGCATCAGTCACAAGCAAATTATAAGTTCCTCCTCCAACCCCCACAAGATCTTCAGAAGTAAGCCCATTCGACCAGCTGTATAAATAGGGGGATGTTCCGAGACTAACCGAAACAAAAACGGACCCGTTTCCACCACAACCCGGGTTAATGATTGAATCAACCGTTACAGTTGGCCCTCCAATTTCCGCAATGGCCGCAGTGGCGGAAACATCGCAACCTTTAATATCAGTAACGGTAACCGAATATATTCCTGAGGCAAGTGCACTCAAAGATGAAGAAGTAGCTCCATTGCTCCACAAATAGGAATAAGGAGAAGTACCGCCAAGGGTGTTAATGATGGTACTCCCGTCAAAACTACCGCAGGTGGCATCGTTGGAAGTTACTGTAACCTCCATGGAAGGGGGCTCAACAACAGATAAGCTTTTTGTTGTCAAACATCCATTTGCATCCGAAACACTCACCTCATAAGGCCCAGCGGTTAGATTTGATAAATCCTGGGTTGTATAACCATTCGACCAGGAATAAATGTAGGGAGTATTACCCCCGGTAACATTTATATTTATAGCTCCTGAGTTTTCGCCATAACAATTTATTTGCGTAATTGAATTTACGGTTACCGTGGCACCACCTGTATCGCTAATGGTTGCAGCGGTAAAATTAGAACATCCTGAATTATCAAAAACAGTTACCGCATAAATCCCGGCACTTAAACTATCTGCTGATGCAAGGGTATCTCCGCTGCTCCACTGGTAATTGTATGGGGGATTTCCTCCCCCGGCACTAATCATGGCCGACCCATTGTTTACTCCACAGGAAGAACTAACGGTTGATACAATCATTGAAATAGAATTGGGTTGACCAATAACTATACTGTCGGTTTTTGCACAACCTGAGGAATCAACTACCGTAACAAAATATGTTGCAGGACACAGACCTCCTACGGCATCCCCATAATTCCCATCGCTCCAGTAAAAAGAATAGGGAGGAATTCCTCCGGTTGCGGTGGCCATTGCTGTTCCATCACAAGAACCATTACAAAGCACATCTGTTTTCGAAAAGGAAACTGAAGTGGTGGATGGTGCAGTAATAAAATGTGATTTATATTTTGAGCAGCCATTTGCATCGGTTACAGTAAGAGAATAATTTCCGGGGGATAAATTTCCAAGGTTTTGGGTGGTATCTCCGGTGGACCAATAAAAATCATAAGGCGAAACTCCTCCATTTACAAAAGCGTCAATATTTCCATCGGCATTTCCACAACCCGAGGCATCATAGCCGGCTAGGGATAAATTCATTGATGGAGGCTGATTAATTTGAACCGTTCCGCTGATGGCACAACCGGTGTTATCAGTAACTGTACCCGAAAAAGTTCCTGAGGAAAGACCGGTAATTGTCTGGGAATTCTGTCCGTTACTCCAAAGGTAAACAAATGGAGGGGTTCCACCGGAGGGAGTAATCGTAGCAGTTCCATTATTTGTTCCGCTGCAATTTATGTTTGTGGAATTAAAACTGGCCGTAAGACCGGATGTAGTTCCTACATTTACTGTTCCCACTTTTTTGCAGCCCTTATTATCGGTAACGGTAAGAAAATAATTTCCCCCGGCAAGCGAATTGGCCGAGGCACCCGTGGGTCCCCCCGGAGCTGACCATAAATATGAATAAGGCCCCGTTCCTCCAGAAACTGTAGCGGTTGCGCTTCCGGTGGCACTTCCGCAACCTGCAGGAACTACACTGAAAGATATTATTATTGCTGAAGGACTGATTAGGGTAATATTTCCGGTAGTTCCGCAACCGTTCACATCATTAACTGTTAAGTTGTAGGTACCTGCAGTAAGATCGGTAATTGCTCCTGAATTGGAGCCGTTACTCCATAGGTAATTGTAAGAAGGAATCCCTCCTGAAACAGAAACGCTTGCCGTTCCGTCATTCCCTCCATAACAATTAACATCTGTTTTAAAAAAACTTAAACTTACAGGAGGGGATTGAGAAATGTTAGCACTGGAAACAAGGTTACAACCGTTTGCATCGGTTACGGTAACAGTATAGATATTGGCACAAAGATTTTGAATGTTTTTCAAAGTATCTCCATTGGACCATTTATAAGTATAGGGGGAAACTCCTCCACTACCAGTTACGCTTGCATTCCCATTGCAGATACTGTTGCAGCCATTGGTCTTGGAAATAATAACTGAGATGGCAGAATCGGGTTCCGAAATTGTTGCCACATTCGTAAATGATTCCGAACATCCATTTGAATCAAATACTGAAATGGAATCTGAATATGTTCCGGCACAAAGTCCGGTAATGGATGCAGTAGTGTTCCCGTTATTCCATAAAAAGGTATAAGGTGACTTTCCTCCATTGGCTGAAACACCCACCGAACCATTGCATTGGCCCGAGCAGGAAATATTTGAAGAAGAAAACTGGGCACTAATAATTGTTGCGTCATCAATTGTTAATGCTGTTGAAGAACTGCAGAAATTACCATCTGTGATAGTAACTGAATATGTTCCCGGACATAAGCCAGTTACTGCGGAAGAAGTTTTTCCAGTGCTCCAAAAAAAGGTGTAAGGAGATAAACCCCCGCTAACAGTAACAGAAGCCGAACCATCACAAATTCCAAAACAAGAAACCGGATTGGAAGATGAGGTTACGGTAATTAAATCAGGTTGGCTAATATTAATACTGTCTGAAATGGTGCAACCATTGGCATCGGTTGCGGTTACAGTTGGTGTTCCTGCACATAATCCGGTTGCACTCTGGGATGAAGAATAATTTCCGGCTTCATTCCATTGATACGATGAATAGGGTGTGGTACCGCCTGAAACAGTTACTTGTGCAGATCCGCTGCAAATTCCATTGCATAATAAATCCGTTTTTGAGGTTGATGAGGATAGTTGGCCCGGCACGGCAATAGTAACCGAATCCACCATCGAGCAGTTATTCGCATCAGAAAATGTAATTTTATATGTTCCCCCCGATAATCCGCTTAGGCTTGCACCGGAATTTCCGTTTGACCAAAGATAAGAATAGGGTTGGGTTCCGCCAGAAAATTCCGGGTTGAGGGATCCATTATTTCCTCCGAAACAGGATACATTGGTTTGGTTAAAAGAAGATATTACAAGAGCTGTTGGCTCACTGATGGAATCAACAAGAAATAAATTACATCCATTGACATCAGTTACGGTGAGAGATAAATTGGATGAGCAAAGTGAATTTATTGATGAAGCGGTGGAGGTATTTGACCACAAATAGGAATAGGGTGAAGTTCCTCCCGATAAAGAATTAACAGAGGCATTTCCGTTACAAAGGCCATTGCATGTGGCATTGGCAACCGAAATACCAGCCGATAATGAAGGAGGTTCATTGATGTTTGAACCTGCAACTACAATACAATTTTTACTGTCGGTAACGGTAACATAATAATTACCCGGACAAAGTCCCGAAGCAGTGGAACCGGTTTGTGAATTTCCATCACTCCAAATATAGGTGTAAGGGTTTGTGCCTCCGTTAGCTGTGGCAACAGCATTTCCATTGCAATCCCCAAAACATAAAACTGAAGCATCCGGTACTATTGCAGTTAATTCAAAAGGTTCGGTGAGGGTGATGCTTTTTGAAGCGGAACACCCGGATCCGTCAGTAACCACAACGGCATAAGTTCCGGCCGTTAATCCCGAGGCGGTTTGAGTTGCCTGTGCATTAATATCATCCCAAAGGAAATTAAAAGGAGAAGTTCCCCCGGAAACGTTAGCGGTTGCACTTCCGTTTGATCCTCCAAAGCAGGAAACATTTATTGCTGAAGATATGGTTAAGGCTGGAGCTCCTGCATCACTCACTGTGGCCGAAGCAGTCTTTGTGCAATTATTTGCATCGGTAACAGTAACGGTATAAGCTCCGGAGGGAATTCCGCTGATTCCGGCTCCTGTCATTCCATTAGACCATGAATAAGAATAGGGGATAGTCCCGCCTGAAGCAGTGGCGGTAGCGGTACCATCTGAATTTCCACAGGTAGCAATCGTTGAAGTGCATGATGCTGTAAGAGCAGTTGGTTCGCTAATAATTATTGTTCCGTTGCTTGTGCATCCGTTGGCATCTGTTACCGTGCCTGAGTATGAACCTGCACACAAACCGGTAATGGCGGGAGTGGTTTTTCCATCTGCCCATAAATAATTATAAGGAGAGGTCCCTCCGCTGGCAGCTACAGTTATAGAGCCATTGCAATTCCCAAAGCAATTAACATTTTCTTTAGTTACAAGTGATAATGTTAAATCCGTTGGTTGAGAAATGCTAACGCCTGAGGTAGTTAAACAACCATTGGCATCAGAAATAGTAGCCGAAAAAGTTCCTGGGCAAAGACCGGTAATGGCGGAATTTGTTTTTCCGTTTGACCAATTATAGCTATAGGGGGATGTGCCGCCATTTACTGTTACCAATGCAGAACCATTGCAAAGTCCGTTGCAGCTAATATTTATTTTAGAACCTGCGGAAGTTAGCAAAGTGGGTTGAGTGACGGTGGCACTCCCGGTTTTGTACATCCCAAATTATCGGTAATTGTAAGTGAGTAGGTATTTGGGCATAGGGAACCAACAGAAGCCGTGTTTGCTCCGGTTGACCAAAGATAGGTGTAAGGGGGAACCCCACCCGTGGGATTGGTTGCCGAGATGTTTCCGTTGCAGGCTCCGTTACAGGTTACATTATTTTTAATAACTGTGATGCCGATGTCAGAATTTTGTGTAACAGTAAATGATTTTGTTTGGGTACAATTATTATCATCAGTAACCGTAACAGAATAAGTTCCTGCTGCAACATTGCTCAGGTTTGAAGTGGTGGCCCCGTTTGACCAAAGGCTGGAATAAGCGGGAACCCCTCCGGTAGAATTAATAGTTACTGCCCCTGTACTTGCTCCAAAACAATTAATATTATTTCCCGAGCCCGTAATAGTAATCGAATCGGGTTGTGAAATTACGGCAGTAGAAGCCCCGGTGGTGTTTCCTCTGCATCCAAGAGAATCGGTTACTGTTACATTATAGTTTCCAATGGATAACCCTGTTGCAGGATTGGATGTTTGGCCGTTGCTCCAGCTGAATTTATAAGGGGGAGTTCCGTTGGCAATAATATCCGTGGCTGTTCCTGTGCTTCCTCCAAAACATAGAACATCGGTGGTAGTAGTGGATAAAGAAAGAGTTTTCAGGAGGTTTTGGTTTTTATATATTGAAAGTCCAACAATATTTGAGTTATTGGTAAAAATAAAATCCGGTTTGCCATTACCGTTCAAATCAGTTAGCACTACATCCTGCAATGCGGAGAGCGCGGGATATGTTACTTTGGGAGCAAAAGAAAATCCTCCGTTATTTTTTATTATTGAAGGAGTGGTATTATTGCTGAATCCAACCGAAATATCAGGCAAATTATCACCGTTAATATCGGCAATTGAAATTCTTCTCGGTGCTGCCGTTATGGAGTAGTTTTGTGCAAGAATAAGATTTATGGAACCAATGCTGCTGGTATTTTTAAAAAGGGCAAGCTTGTCCCCGGTATTAACCGGAACAATCACATCCAGTTTTCCATCAAGATCCAGATCGCTTAAATCAATATCAAGGGAATTTGTTCCCCCGCCAGTTATAGGAAAAGAAAAAAGGGAAGAAGAAAAATTATCTACCGAGCAATTATTTTTTAAAATATAAAGGGTGGATGTGGCGGTTCCCAAAGCAAGGTCAGGTTTATTATCACCGTCAAGATCTCCGGCCGCAATCCGGTAAATCAATTGCGAAATGCTCCAAAAAGTTTTTTGAACAAAAGAAAACTGGCCCACCTTACCCGTGTTCCGAAGGATAAAAACATTATTGTTTGAAGCCACAACCACGTCTGCTTTCCCATCCATATCCATATCGGTAATTACAGGGGCGTATAACCCGGTAAAAGTAAAGGTGGAAACAAGAGTAAATGAAATGTTGCCGATAAACGAAGAATTTTTATAAATCAAAAGTTTATTGCTGTTTTGACATGCGATGACCAAATCAGGTTTCCCATCCCCGTCAATATCTCCAGCGGCAACATACTGGGGATTTGTGTTTGGACTAATGCTTAAATTAAAAGAGGTTAAAAAGGAAATAGTATCACCGCTGCTTGTGTTCCGAAAAATCATTACTGTATTTCCGTTTCCATTATTGGTTATTGCCAGATCGGTTTTTCCATCTCCGTCAAAGTCGGCTGAACCAATATCATAAGACCCATTTTGACTCGATATATCCAATTTGGATCCGAAAGTAGAAGTGGTAATGGCTGGATCGGCACAATAAAACCGGGGAGTAAAAATTAACGAAGAATAAACTGTTTGTGCACAATTATTTGTAACGCTGATTATTTGGTTTGCTGCTCCCGGGGGTACAACAACTTTTAAAAGGGTATCATTACCTGAAATTGAAGTGGCTAAAACTCTTCCGAAATTTACAAAATCCATCGAGGGGCTGGAACCGAAATTTGTCCCGGTTATTGTGAGGGTATCTCCCGGATAGGCATTCAGTGGTGAAAAAGAATTAATTGTTGGAACAGCAGGTGCTCCAATAAAAATTGTTGCACTTACCACACAACCATTATCATCTGTTACATTTGCGGTGTGGTTTCCGTTATATAAGCCCGAAACTGTGGGCGTGTTTCCACCCGATGACCAGCTGTAAGAATAGGCTGTTGTCCCTCCGGTTGGAGTGATTGAAGCGGTCCCGTCATTCATTCCGCATGTGGAATTGGTTTTAGAAGTGGTGGCCGAAAATGTTCCGCAACGGTCGTATTCAAAAAAATCGGCTTTGTAAACGCCAGAGGCATCATAACCGGTACCCACATAACCTTTAGTACCAATAAAAAATCCTTTTGCACCATACCTGGCAGAACCTCCGAAATCCGCCTTTTGAAACCAGGAATCTTTTGAGGGGCTGTATTCCCAAAAATCATTTTTATATGATCCGTTGTATCCTCCTCCAATATAACCTTTAGAGTTTGAGGCAAACCCAAATGCCAAATACCTTGTTGATCCCCCGAATGCCGCCTTTTGTGCCCAGGTGTTCGCGGTGGTATCAAATTCCCAGAAATCGTTAAGATAACCAGTATCATAACCCGTTCCCAGGTATCCTTTGGATCCAATGGAAAAACCTACCCCGTACCTTCTTGCCGTACCTGCAAAATTGGCTTTGGCAACCCATGCATTGGTAAGTGAATTATATTCCCAAAAATCGGTGAGATTCGCTGATCCGGTATAACCCGTTCCCAAATATCCTTTGGTGCCTATTGAAAAGGCGACCGCGGCATATCTACCAACTCCTCCGAAATTTGCTTTGGCGGTCCAGGTGTTGAGCGAAGGATCGAATTCCCAAAAATCAACCGGGTAGGTAGGTGAAGTTGATGCAAGTCCGGTTCCAACATAACCTTTTGCTCCAATGGCAAAACCAACGGCATGCTGGCGGGCAGTACCCCCGAAATCAGCTTTCTGAGTCCATACATTTGTGCCGGGGTCAAATTCCCAAAAATCTTTTTTATATGTTCCATCCGTACCGGTACCCAAATAACCTTTTGTTCCAATTGAAAATGCCACGCCAAATCTTCTGGCCCCTCCTCCGAAATCGGCTTTTGGGGTCCAGGTTCCTTGGGCGTGGCAATAGTTGGTAACTAACCCTGTTACTAAAAGAAAAAGTAAAAAAGGGCGAACCTGTCCTACGTAGGATTTCAGGTTTTGAGTTGCAAAAGGGGCAACCGAAAGAATGGGGTTGAGATTTTTCATGAGTGAAATTATTTTAAAAAAAATTTAGCGGGGTTAATCGGTTGGCTTATTTCATAGAGATATTCTGGTGCAAAATCTGCACCGTTATCCCACTCAATAGTATTGAAGGCAATTTTAAATGACTTAAACAAATTTAAGTCTTGCAACGGTAAGAACACTTGCCCTTGAAGCGAATTTTTTAAATCAACTATTTTTTTTTCTCCGTTATTAAACAGGATTTCTAATTGATAATCTTTAATATGATTTGCTGATTTTACTTCTAACATAATTAATTAATTTAAAGGTTCAATTTTTTTTAAAGGAACTTTGTTTTTTGCATTTTCCCAGTTTTGCATTAGTTCATCCCGGTGAATTTCCATCCAATCAAAAATTATTTTCAACGCTCGCTGAGGCATTTGTCCGTTTACAACACCTTCCATTATGGTTACGGTAATTTTATAATCACCATACCAAACATGGAAATGGGGAGGATTATGGTCGTTGTAGTTCATAAAGATGAACAATCCGTAAAACCTGCTTATTTCCGGCATGGATTGAAGTTTTTTTTCTTGAAAATAATTTTCGTCATCATGGCTCATTACCGGACACTTAAGGAGAAACTTCTGAAATATTCAACGATTTTAAAAAAATGCCACAACCCATAAAAAAGAAGTTTGCCAATTGTTCTGATTATTGCTTCCTTAAGTCTAAAATTAAGGTGTCAAATTTAACATTAGGGAAAGGATTAAAAAAACTTTTTTTAAAACCGTGATTGGCATCACGTAATTGAGAGCTGTTTAATGGTTAAAATTGCATTTACAAAAGAAATTCTCTGACCCCATCC
This sequence comes from Flavobacteriales bacterium, assembly GCA_023250995.1. Lineage (GTDB taxonomy): Bacteria > Bacteroidota > Bacteroidia > Flavobacteriales_H > JAHEZO01 > JAHEZO01. Next base: position 28,865 of record JAHEZO010000006.1, read on the forward strand.
AAAGTGGCCCCCAGGACAGAAACTTCATCCGCTGCATAATAATTTTTCATGGAGCGGTTGTTTTTTTAGCAAGGCGGGAAAAAAGAATAAAAACTGCTAATTGCTGCATATTTCTTCAAGTTTCTTTTTGTCAATAATTTTAATTTTTCTTCCCTTGAGAGAAATGATTCCTTCCCTTTTAAATTCAGCAAGTGTTCTGCTTGCGCTGGCAATGGTCATCCCGGAAAGGGAAGAAAGATCATCTCTTCTGAGCAAGGTATTCAATGTTTTCCCATCCGAATTATCAACTCCATATGAATTAAATAATTCAAGCAGGGCTTCCGCCAATCGTGCTTTCAGCTGTTTTTGCGAAAGTATTATTGTTTTCCGGTGAGCTAATGAAAGTTCTTTTGCTAAAAATGCCATTACTTTCATTGATAATTCCGGGTTACCCTGAAGGACTTTTAAAAAATTGCTTTTATCAATAATGCAAACGGATGAGTCAACAAGGGCAACTGCCCGGGTGGTATATTTTTCATCGGCCATCATTTCGGTAAAACCTAAAAAATCAACCGGCTTTTTCAATTCTACTATTATTTCCTTTTCCTTTTCTCCCGAGATAACAATTTTTACTTTTCCTGAGTTCAGGCAAATTAGGCCAAAGGGATTTAATCCTTCCTTATAAATTGTCTCCCCGGTTTTATAATTTACAATGGTACGTGTTTTTTCCAGAGTTTCTAGCTCCCCATAGCTTAAATTGCAAATGAGCGAAAATCCCTTTTTGGTGCAATTCATACACGTGTTCTGATCATTTGATCTTTCAATCATTTTTGTTTTTGTTTTTCAAAACAAAGAAATGTTCCGGCATCAAAAAAAAACATGAGATCAAACATATTTTTTTATGATAAATGTCATAGACCCGAATTAAAATTGTTGTTTTTTTTGCTTCGAAAATTTGTTATAAAACAATTTTTATTTTGACGAAGGACAGTAAATAAATTTATTCAAAAGAAAATGACCCTGTTCCCAGAAGACATAAGCACCTACGGCCATGAGATAGATAATCTCTTTTATCTCATTTTAATTTTTTCAGGTCTTGCATTCATCATCAGTTTGTTTGCCCTTTTATACCCGGTTTTTATAAAAAGGGCAAAGGCAAATTATTTTACGGGAGATAAATGGAGCCATGTAAAATGGGTCGCCATACCTGTTATACTCCTTGCAGGAGCAGATTTTGTAATCCTTTATGTAGAACACGGAACCTGGAAAAAGGTAGAGGAAAGTCCGGCAAAAACCGATTTGCAAATTGGAATTACGGGCCGTCAATGGAACTGGATTTTTACCTATCCCGGGCCCGATAATCAGCTTTACACCAGCGATGATATTGTGGTGGATGAAATGGATGGGTCACTGCACGTTCCGGTAAATAAAACTGTTGAAATAAATCTTCGGGCAAGAGATGTAATTCATAGTTTTTCAGTTCCAAATCTCCGCTTTAAACAGGATGCCTTGCCTGGGAGAAATATTACAAGATGGATTCAGGCAACCAAGGCAGGTAAATTTGAAATTCAATGTGCCGAAATCTGCGGTATACTTCACGGAAAAATGCGCAATTTTCTTTTAGTTGAATCAGAATCCGATTACCTTAATTATTTGAAAGGTTTGATAAAGCCCGAGAAAAAAGAAACTGCAGATCTTGTTTCAGTATCAAAATAATTTACCAATAAATTAGAATTATTGTTTATGAGCACCACCAAGGAAGGATTCTGGAGAAAGTATGTTTTTTCAACCGATCATAAGATAATTGGAAAACAATATACCATAACCGGACTAATTATGGCCTTGGTGGGCGGATATTTAGCCTATGTTTTCAGAATGAATCTGGCCTTTCCCGGAAAGGCGATTCCTGTTTTCGGAGAGTTGGGCCCGCAGCAATACAATGCCTTTGTTACCATTCACGGAATGATCATGTTTTTTTGGGTGGCCATGCCAATCCTACTTGCAGGTTTAGGAAATCTGTTGATCCCTTTAATGATAGGAACCGATGACATGGCCTTCCCCACAGTCAATATGATATCATTCTGGATTTTTCTTTTGAGCACAATAATTCTAATTGCTTCTTTTTTTGTTCCTGGCGGGGCCTCGGCAGGAGGCTGGACTTTATATCCTCCGCTTTCAGCCAATGGGTATGTGAATGAAAGTCCTGATTTTTTCCCTACCCTTTTTTCGGGGACACCTTTATTAATTTTAGCAGTAGCACTTGAATTTACTTCAATGTTAATGGGAGGAATAAATTTTCTTACCACTACAATAAATAAAAGAGCACCCGGCTTAACTCCTTTCCGTCTTCCCCTTTATGTTTGGTTTTCAAATATTGCAAGTTTGATTTTTATGTTCTCCGTTGGTCCTTTGGTTGCCGGAGCCTTAATGCTTTTAATGGATATTGTTACCGGTACAGGATTTTACAATGCCTACCGCGGTGGCGATCCAATTTTGTTTCAACATCTGTTCTGGTTTTTCGGCCACCCCGAAGTTTATGTGGTGTTGCTCCCTTCATTAGGGGTTACAGCCGAAATTATTTCCACCTTTTCCAGAAAACCCCTTTTCGCTTACAAAGGAATTATTTATTTGGCATTAATTGCAGCGGTTCTTTCTGTTGTAGTATGGGCACACCACCAGTTTATTGCCGGAATTGACCCAAGGATGGCAACATTTTTTAGCGTTGGTACAATAATTATTTCGATTCCTTTCGCAGCAATAATACTTTCTTTCATAAGCACATTATGGGGAGGGGCCATACGTTTAAAAATGCCCATGCTTTGGGCCATTGCAGGAATGGGAACATTTCTGGTTGGGGGCCTCACAGGATTATTTCTTGGTTCCTCCACTTTTGATATTTATGCACACGATACTTATTTTGTTGTAGCCCATTTTCATTTTGTACTTATCCCTGTGGTTTTCTTTGGAACTTTTGCCGCAATTTATTACTGGTATCCAAAATTTTTCGGGAGGATGCTCGATGAACGGCTTGGAAAAATCCATCTTTTTCTCACGGTAACATCTTTTATATTTTTTGCATTCCCCCTGTTTTTCTCCGGCCTTGGAGGTGAACACCGTAGAATTTACGAATACTCAAGTTTTAATTCGCTTATGATTGGGCCATACCCTGCAATCCGTGTTATATCAACAGTAGCAACTATTATTATGATTTCATCCCAGCTTTTAATTATCATTAATGTATTGAGGAGTTATCGAAAAGGAAAAATTGCAGGAAAAAATCCATGGGAATCAAATACGTTAGAGTGGCAAACGGATTCCCCACCACCACATGGGAATTTCGAAAGTTATCCCGAAGTTTTCAGAGGTGCTTACGATTTTAGTTTGCCCGGAAAAGAGAAGGATTTTTTTCCGCAAAATGAAAAGTAAGAATTTTTATTCAAAATTGCCATGTCTCAAACAACCGTTTCCGTTCCAGCTGCAAGATACATCCCTCAGGGCCGATTAGGCATCTGGATTCTTATAGCCGGGGAGTTAATTATTTTCGGGGGGCTTATTGCATGCTACCTTTTATATCGCCTTCGTTTCCCCGAATGGGGTGCCCAGGCAGCCCACACCTCCACCCTTCTGGGGGCAATAAATACCCTTGTGCTTTTAACCAGCAGCTATACCATTGTTAGAGCTCATTCGGCCTCCCTCGAAAGGGAAAAAACAAAAATTATCAAATGGATGATTGCCACCATTTCACTTGGGTTTGTTTTTCTTGCTATTAAAACTATCGAGTACTCAAATGAAATAAGCCATGGATTCACCCTTACCAGCCCTTCACTCGTGAAGGCAGGAGATTCCGTTGGCGCCAACTTCTGGTCATTTTATTATTTCATGACCGGATTGCACGCTACTCATGTGATTGTAGGTATGATCATAATGACTGCTGCAATTTTTCAGGTTAAAAAAGAAAAAAATTTTCACCGTGTGGAACTTGCCGGACTTTACTGGCACATGGTTGACATTATTTGGATTTTCCTATTCCCCTTACTTTATATTGCAAAATAAATTTTTCTTATGAATAATTACAGAGAATCTCACGAAGGCGTAATTCAACCCGAGCCGGAAACGGATTATCACGGCCATCCGAATTATACCAAAGTATTTTTTGCCCTGATCGGATTGCTTGCTTTTAGTTTGGTGCTTGGGTTTTTCACCTCTCCAATGATTGCAGTTTCACTTATTTTCTTTGTTGCAATTATTAAGGCAGGTTTTGTTGTAGGTAATTTTATGCATTTAAAATTCGAACCTATTTTAATTTGGATTGTGATTGGCGTAGTAATATTTATTCTTGCCACTTTTTTTCTTTGCCTTCTGCCGGATGTAACTTTTGTGGAGCGGATTCTTGCAAAATGATTTTACCCGTATTCTGTAAAATATTCATATTTAAATGAAAACCTTTTATCCACAAACTCTTCAGTTAGAAAAGAATCAGGAGCAAACCATACCTAATATGGTATTGGGAATTCTTTTTTTAATCACCACTGAAATTATGTTTTTTGCCGGAATAATAAGCGCTTTTATCGTGAATAAAGCCGGAATGGAATGGCCTCCTGAGGGACAACCCAGGCTTCCGGCAGAAGTTACAGGAATAAACACCCTGATTCTCCTTGTAAGCGGAGGAACTCTGTATTTTGCCATCAAAAGTTTTAAAAAGAACAGTTTGAAATTATCGAAGTATTTACTTTTTGCAAGCATATTTTTTGGAGGAATGTTTTTGATTGTTCAGGGAAAGGAATGGATAAAATTAATCGGCTTTGGACTCACAACCACTTCAAGCATTTACGGAGCTTTTTTTTATTTCATTATTGGCACCCACGGGGTACATGCATTGGCCGGATTGTTTCTTTTGGTTTATTTATTTTTCAAAGTAAAAAACATTAAATCCATTCAAATGGATTTTTTAGAAAAATTCTCTGCCTTCAGTTTGTTCTGGTCTTTCGTTGTGTGTATTTGGCCCGTTCTATATTGGCTGGTGTACCTGAATTAAAATATGAAAAAAACACTTCTTTTATTTTTCTTTTTATTCCTTCTTCCCATTATTCTTCAAAATTTGGGTATGGGTGTAGCAATGGCCTGCAGCGTTTGCAGGGGTGGTGCAACCAAACCTGAGCTTGATGCATACCTTATTACCATTGTAATCCTTGGATTATTACCAATAATAATCGGCATCGGGCTTTTCACCTGGATTTTCCGCAAAAAGGTTTCTAAAAACCAATGAGAAAAATCGCAATTCTTACTAAAAAGATTTGGTAATCGCAACCGAATGATTTTTTTTGGTAAAATTGCAGGCCAAAAAAATTTATTTACAGGTAACTGAAAAGGTAATTATTCTTTTTTCAATATCCAATTTGAAAATGACTCCCAAAACCGAATCGCTTTCCTTTCCCTCTATTATTTTAGCTAAGGTTTCCGATTTCGGACAATTGGTAAAATTGAGGCTCACCCTTCTTGTGCTCTTTTCTGCGGTGGCAGGATACATTCTGGGAGCAAATGTTTTTCTTTGGACCGATTTGTTTTTCCTGATGGTTGGAGGCTTTTTGGTTACCGGCTCTTCCAATGCATTTAACCAGATAATAGAAAAGGAAACGGATAAGCTGATGGACCGGACTGCAAATCGCCCTCTTCCATCGGGTAGGATGATGGTATCGGAGGCCTTTGTGTTCGCTGCACTTATGGGAATAACCGGAGTAATTATTCTTTGGTTTTTTTTAAATCCGTTAAGCGGACTGCTGGGTTCATTGGCTCTGTTAATTTATGTTGCCATTTATACACCGCTTAAAAAAATTTCTCCCATAGCCGTTTTTGTAGGAGCATTCCCAGGGGCAATTCCCCCCCTTTTGGGTTGGGTAGCTGCTACCGGAAAATTTGGTGTGGAGCCCGGAGTATTATTTGCAATCCAATTCATTTGGCAATTTATCCACTTCTGGGCACTGGCCTGGAAACTGGATGGAGATTATAAAAAGGCCGGCTTCCGCTTATTGCCATCAGCAGGAGGGAAAAATAAATCCACGGCCTTTCAGATTCTGGTTTATTCCTGTTTTTTAGTTCCTGCCGGCTTACTTCCTCTTATGTTTAATATTTCAGGTTATGTTTCCGCTGTTATTTCTATTCTGGCCGGAGGGCTGGTGATTGTTAAAGCCGTAAAATTTTATTTCTCCTGTGATGATAAGGATGCTTTAAAATTAATGATTGCCGCTTATTTATATTTGCCGGTTATTTTACTGGCATATGTTTTTGACAAAGTTTGACTAACATGAAAGCCGTTTCGGAAAATACCTTATTTCAGGAAGAAGAGCATTTGATTGCATCAAAAAGCAGAACTTCAAAATCCTTGTTATGGTTGGGAATTGTTAGCATTGTTATGCTTTTTGCCGGTCTTACGAGTGCTTACATTATCAGGCAAGCTAAAGGAGAATGGCTTAAATTTGATATTCCTTTTCAGTTTTATATCAGTACTGTACTTATCCTGCTCAGCAGCATTACACTTTTCGTTGCCGGCTCATCGGCAAAAAAAGATAAATATGGAGCAGTTACATTAAATGTTGGTGCGGCTGCTTTGCTCGGAACCGGCTTTATTGTTTCGCAATTTCTGGGTTGGGGTGCCATGGTTAAAAGCGGAATTTTTTTTACGGGGCCGGGAAGCAATGTATCTGCTTCATTTCTTTATGTTATTACCGCACTTCACGCAGCCCATGCTTTTGCCGGAATTATTTCACTGATGATAATTTTTTTTAATTCCCTGAAAAACAAATACAATTCTAAAAATTTATTGGGCCTTCACCTTGGTTCAACTTATTGGCATTTTTTAGGTGCACTTTGGATTTATTTATTATTATTTTTGCAATTTATCAGATAAAAAATACAGTTATCATTTTATCCCCAATTCCCAAATTTTAACTAAATCATATTATGTCAGGCGAAGCTTCAAAAACAATTCCCACTTCCGAATTATGGGCAGGAGGACGGTCTCCTTTTAGCGTTAGTTATGGTAAAATGTATATGTGGTTTTTCCTCATATCCGATGCCCTTACTTTTGGTGGCCTTTTAACTTCGTTGGGTTTTTATAAACATAAATATGCCGATATATGGCCGGCAAGTGAAAAAGTTTTTGTTCACTTTCCCTTTTGTGGAGAAACACATCTTCCCCTTCTTTATGTGGCCCTGATGACATTTATTCTCATTGTAAGTTCAGTAACTATGGTTCTGGCTGTTGAGGCCGGCCACCGGATGAACAGGAGCAAAGTAATATTCTGGCTTGGCCTTACTGTGGTTGGAGGATTTTTCTTTTTGTTTTCCCAGGTTTGGGAATGGTCGCATTATATTCATGGCAGCGAACTCGGGGCACTTCAACTTTCTGACGGGCAAATTGCTCATTGGGCTGACGAGGGGAAACATGCAATTATTCTTGCCAACGGAACCGCTTTGGGAGCTCAGGAATCCGCCCCTCTTATCGCCAATGCAGCGGAGGTATTCGGGGCCAACCTTCATGTGAATGAATATGGAACCCAGCTATATGCCAACTTTTTCTTTTTTGTAACCGGGTTTCATGGCTTTCACGTTTTTAGTGGTGTAGTAATTAACCTGATAATTCTAATTATGGTTATCAAAGGGGTTTGCCAGAAAAGAGGACATTATGAATTAGTTGAAAAAACCGGTCTCTACTGGCATTTTGTAGACCTTGTATGGGTATTTGTTTTTACTTTTTATTATCTACTGTAATTTCTCATTGTAAAATTTTATTCAAGAATTTTTAAACCATGGAAAGAGACGATATTATTGAATATTCGCTGGATGCTCATCATAGCGAGGAGGAGGGAAAAGCCCTTAGAAAAAAAATTGTTTTTGTTACCATTCTTTTAGCCACAGTAACAGCTATTGAGGTGTTGCTGGGAGTATGGTGGAGTAGTTTGCATCTCCCCTGGACCATGGTAAAACTGGGTTTTATTGGTATGACTCTTTTAAAGGCAGGATATATTGTGCTTGTGTTCATGCACCTGGGAGATGAAAGAAAATCGTTGAAATGGGCTATCCTGGGGCCTTACATGCTTTTCATCAGTTACCTTATTTTTATTTGCCTTACCGAAGCCATGAAATTATATGACCTCCGGCATTTGTTCGGCTGGCTTTGAATAATACAATAATATTCCCAAAAGCGTTTTATAGTTTTCCTTCCTTGATTTCTATTTTCAGGAATTTATGAAACCTCACCATAAAAAGTTCCTGGTTTTAATTGTTATCCTTCTTTTTCCCTCCATACTTTACCTTTTTTTAAAATCCGGAAGGCATCATATTAAAACCCTCGAAATTTTTGGCCCTCGGGAACTCAACGAAAAGGGAGATACCATATTTCATGTTATTCCGGATTTTGAATTTACCAACCAATACGGAAAATTAATTTCGAAAAAGGATTTTGAGGGAAAATTTTTTGTTGCAGATTTTATTTTCACTACATGCAAAACCATTTGCCCAAAAATGAGTGAACAGATGGCAAATATCCAGGAAAAGGTGAAGGATATGGATGATGTACTTTTAATTTCTCACACTGTTGACCCTGAAGAGGATTCGGTTCCAGTGCTGTTTGATTATGCAAAAAAAATGGGAGCCAAAGAGGGAAAATGGCATTTGGTAACCGGTGATAAAAAGCGATTGTATGATATTGCCAGGCATGGGTATCTGGTTACCGCCATGGAAGGAGATGGAGGGCCGGACGATTTTATTCATAGTGAAAAATTCTTATTAATTGACAAAGAAAGTAGAATCAGGGGGTTTTATGACGGAACCGATCCGGTGGAGGTTAAAAGGTTAACGGATGAAATAAAGGTTTTAAAATTTGAAGAACAAATTCCAAGAAAAGAACGAAGGTAAACTCCTATGGCCAAAGCAAAAACCTACTTTTCCCTCATCATTTTTGCTTCCTTGTTAATTCCCCTTGTAGTTACCATACTTTATTTTGGTCCAAAATTAAAAGTAGGGGTTGACTTGAGTTTTCTCCCTGCATTAAATGCAACACTTAACGGACTAACTGCGATAATGCTCACTCTGGGCTTTGTGGCAATCCGTAAAAAAATTATTGATGTTCATCAAAGGTTTATGACTTTTGCCATGATATTATCGGTAATTTTTCTGGTTTCATACATTCTGTATCACAGCACTTCTGAGCCCACCCCATTCGGAGGTCAAGGGTTTGTAAAATACCTTTATTATTCGCTCCTTATTTCTCATATTTTTCTTGCCATAGTTATTGTACCGCTGGTACTGATCACCTATGTTAGGGCACTTTCAAAACAGTTTGATAAGCACCGGAGAATAGCAAAAATTACGTTGCCTCTCTGGCTTTACGTTTCGGTTTCGGGTTTTGTAGTTTACCTTATGATTTCGCCTTACTATAAATGAAATCAAATTTCATGGGGAATCAACTCAAAAGACCTGTCCCAATCCTTCCAAACCGGTTCAAAACCTTTTTGTTTGAGCATCTCTGAAATTATTTTTGGGGACCGTTCATCAGAGATTTCAAATTGCTGCAGGGACATTTTTTCATCGGAAGATGTTATTTTTTCAAAATTATTTGAGTGAGAATATCCACCGGGGTTTGTTTTTGATCCGGCACTCATGGTAGTTACACCCAGGTTAATAATGTTATCTCTGAAGCTTTCTGATTCTCGTGTAGAAATGGATAACTCCAGTTCAGGATTAAATATCCGGTAAGCACAAATTAATTGCACAAGTTCTTTATCTGAAATACCCTCATCAAAGTATTTTGTAGTGGATGAATTGGTTGCTCCATTATCAACCTTTTTCTTATTAATTAATACCGGCCCGGCAATTTCAATAGGCCTCAATCTTGGAAAGGACACAGAAAACTTAGTTTTCCAATAAATTTTTTCGAGATAGTGCAAATGTAGAGCACAAAAAAAGGAATTTGTACGCCAGGTTGAACCTTGTTTATCTTTTTTTCCCAATCCAAGCAGAACCCCCAAACCAATTTTGTGGATGTCGGCTTTACCCAACCGGTCGGGCGTTTCGAGACGGAAATAGAAATTTGATTTTTTTCCGCGGGGATGAAATAGCTTATAATCCTGTTTGTTGTATGTTTCCTGATAAACAAGAACGGTATTTACACCAAGTGATTTCAGTTCCCGGTAATCTGGTTCATCCAGGGGCTGAACTTCAAAAGAAATATGGGAGAAATGCGGACGAATTAAAGGCAGCATTTTTCTGAAATATTCCATGCCCACAGACTGTATCGCTTCTCCCGTTACAATTAGTATATGGTTAAACCCCAATTTTTTTAATACTGAAACCTCCTCCATTATCCGTTCCTCAGTTAGAGTAATTCTTTTTATTTTATTATCGAAGCTGAAAGCGCAGTAGGTGCATATGTTCTGGCATTCGTTACTCAGGTACAGCGGAGCATAAAGCTGAATGGTATTCCCAAATCTCTTTCGTGTGAGATTATAACTTAATCCAGCCATTTCCTCCAGAAATTTTCCACCTGAGGGCGAGATGAGAGCCTTAAAATCTTCCAGGGTTCTTTTGGTGGTTTTCCGAAGGGCAATTTCAACGTCAGTGGAAGTTTTCAAAAAAATGCTTTCCATGGACTTTTCCCAGGAATGTTCATTAAAGATATCTGAAAAGGTTTTCAAAAGGAGAATTATTTAGGCAAAAATAATATTAACAGGCCAATATTGGTAACCCTGAATTTATTGGAGGCCTGTTTCATTGGGCAGAATAAAATTTAAATAAATAAAAGTTACTTTTTTTTGCTGCAAAGACGCTAAGACACAATGAATTTTCTTAAACTTTTATTTTTTTGTGCCTTTGTGTTTCGGCAGCATTATAAAGCTTTAAAATTTTAATTTCGCTTTTAATAAACTAAACAGAAAACAATTCCTTCAAAACAATTTCATGAAAAACATAGCCGTTGTAACCGGTGGGGATTCGGGAGAGGCAAAAATATCTTTCCAAAGTGCCGATCAGGTAATTTTAAATATCGACAGGAAAAAGTTCATCCCTTATAAAATAATAA
>JAHEZO010000241.1 GCA_023250995.1 Flavobacteriales bacterium
AAAAAGGACCCGGGGAATTAAAGAACCTGGTGGATTCTGGAAAGATAAGAGTTGCGTTCGGCCTTTTTCCCCTCACTGTTAAACAAATAAAAAAAGTGGCTGATAAAGGATTGACCATGCCACCCAAAAGTTCGTGGATTGAACCTAAACTCAGGAGTGCCCTGACAATTTTTGAAAAATGAAAACTTTATTATTTTTTTGCCTGGTATTTATTTTCTTAATTACTTTTCATTCCTGCAATCAACCGGAACCCGAAAAAGAATTTATCTTTGAATCATTGCCCGATACAGCTCCGGCTTCGAATACATCTCCCAAAACCCTGAGTGCTTTTATTGCCTTTAATAATGCACCCTCGTGCACCAGAATCCCAACCCAGGCCGAAGTAAATAATGGCCAATGGAGCTATACCGACCATTTTTATTCGGCAAGCCAGGCATTAAAAATGGGAATTCCCGTAGTAAATTTTAATGGATCGCACAATTTGAAGGTGTATGTAAAAGACTACCGGAGAATTGCCCCATGTACAAGTACCGACAGTGTTACTGTGCTATATGGCCAAATAATCAGAACCGTAATTGAAATTGAGAATTATGATGCATCCGTTGGAGTTGACCTGGCATCCATTGCAGCTAACGGAACATTAAAAAGAAATTCTCAACATTTTTATTTTTATAAGGATGGATTTTTTAACCAGAAAATTGACAGCATCATTGTTTCTGTTCAGGGGAAAGAATTTGATGTTCAGAATTTTCATCTATTTCAAAATGTAATGGGAGATGTTATTAATCTTTTGAGGAAACCGGGAACTACTTTTTCACCCAGCAGAATTGGCATTCAGGAAAAAGTAAATGATGAACTTGAAAATATTTCAAAATCTCCAATCATTGCATACTCTTTGTCTTCTATTTGCAATGGCTATAGCTGCAACCGGACAAAAAATAAATTTATCAATAACAACAAGGCACTGGATATTGTGGAGAACACCTACCGGACTATGGAATGTTCCATTGATGATGAAAAACCCACTGATGAGGCAAAAACAGAAGCGAAAAGGTTATTACAGGGAATAAAAATTAAAAATTAATTCTCGAAAAGGCGGGGAATTTCAATATTAACCGGAGAAACCTTTCTTTTTTTCTTTTTAATAGTATCAATTTCCTCCACGGTTTCGAACGGGATGGAATCCAAACCGGACCTTTCAACATCTTCTGTTTTCAATTTCTTTTGCAAGGATTTAGATTTCCTTTTTAAATAAGTTACTGAAAAAATAATTTCAAAAACGGGAAACAAAATAAGAAGAACAAAAACTAGCAAAATATTTTTTGCAATTCCTGAAATAAAATAACCGGCCTTTTCTTCCAACTTTAGGTTTGTTTCATCCCATAAACCAGCCGGGGCATTAAACATGCTGAGGGAATGGGCAATTAATAGGGCTTTTACTTTGTTAGTTTCAATATATCCCTGTTCCTCTGATTGCTTTAGGGCTAGTTCCCTTGCAGATTCAATAACAGATTCAATACCCCACCTTGTTATTTTGGGAACCATAAGGTTGGCTGTAAAAATGGTAAATTGCTCATAAAATTCATTGTTCCGGGGAGTAAGCTTTATTTCATCTACATACTCATCCACTGTTTCATGAAAGGTCATTTTGGTTTGAACCACCCTTGCCCAATGTGTGTTAACATTACTTTGGTAAGCAGGGAAAATTAATTTCATAAGAGGAGAAATGCTTTTTTTAGTTTCAAATGAAAAATATTCCTTTGAGGCAAGGGTGGCACCCAAGGCAAACCCGAAGACTAAAAAAATAACGGGCAAATAAAAATTATAGGATCTAGCAATAACATTCAACCACCTGGTATCCCTTTTCAGCAAATTGTATTTACGGCAAATAACAAGGAGAAGGATACTTAAAAGAAGAAAGGCAATTCCAAAAATTAAACCCCCTTTGGCAGCCATCAAAAAACAATCGGAAATCAAACGACTAATACGACCAATTCCCAATTCGAAAAATTCCATAATAAAATTTTTGCGTTCAAATATACATTAACAATTTTGGTTTTCCAAATTTATTTTAGTTCATTAAAATCCTGAATTCTTTTGGAAAATAATTATTTATCCGGTTTTCAAGAATTTTTACCCATCCCAGATTATGACCCTCGAATTTTACTAATGTCCATCCTTTTTTCTCCTCTGAATTAAGAACAAAATTTTGCCGCCTTAAATATTTTATTGCTTCCTCTTTGGATAATTCAACACTTTGAATATTTTTTGAAATTATTATACTCATGGCCAAATCATGGGATGGAATCAAATCATTTCCTATTAATTTTCCCAGGCAAACTCCAAAGTTCTTTATCCTGATTTTTTTAATCAGAAAATTCAAATCCGATAACTGGGATTTTAAAAAGGCAAATACATTATTTTGCCAAACGACAAAATAAAATTGCCCCGGGTTTTGAAGCCAGGGGGAAATTACATTCAGTTCAGTATTTGAAACCAATGTTATCCCGCCTTTTAATTTATCAGGTTGAAACGGTTTTGTCATTATTGGTTTATTAGTTTTTTTTCTTAAAACTGCAATGAACAACCCTTCACCCTTGACTTTATGAGGATAAAACCTGTATGAAAAATAAGACTTTTCAGAAAATAAAAATTGTGATTCGGAAATATTCCAATTCTCATTTAAATTCAATTTTACAGATTCGAAATTTCCCCTTTCAGCTATAAATTTTAAATTGTCTTCATTTTCCTGTTTCGAAAATGTACAGGTTGAATAAATTAAAATTCCATCTTCCAATAGAGAATCAGAAATTCCCGATAAGATTCTCTTTTGCCTTGCCGAGCAAAAAAGTATATTTTTTTCCGACCATTCATTTATCGCCCTCTCATCCTTTCGGAATAATCCTTCACCTGAACAGGGTGCATCCACTAAAATAAGATCAAAAAAATTATTTATTAAGGAGAAGTCCTGCGAATCACTATTAGAAATAATAACATTCGGAACACCCCATTTCATTAAATTTTCCCTTAAAGCCGGAATTCTGCTGCCGATTGTTTCGTTGCTAACCAATAAACTTTCCGATAAAATTTTACTTAATATAAGGGTACCTTTTCCTCCCGGAGATGAACATAAATCGAGTATTTTAAGGGGGAGCGGAACAGGGTACAGCTGTTCCATTATTTCTGAAAGAAACATGGAAGAGGGTTCCTGAACATAATATGTTCCTGCCTGAAAAAGGGGATCCATTGTAAAAGATGGTCTTTGGTTTAAAAAAATTCCATCTCTGCACCAGGGAACCTGGTTTCCGGTGAGAAAATTTGTTTTGTCCTGCTCGCCCATCGAAAGCTTAAATGGGTTAAACCTGATTGAAATTTCGGCAGGTTTGTTTAGCGAGGAAAAAAAATCTTGAGCTTCTAGGCCCAGCAAAGAATTCATCCGGGCCTTAAATCCAGAAGGTAATTTTTTTTCAATATTCATCCGATTGCAAATGTCGGAATAATAAAACTAAATGGGTTAGTTTTCAACTTCCCATTGTAATATTATTGATTTTTCTCTTACTTTTTTTAGAAAAAAGTAAGCAAAAAAGCGAATAATCTGATGAACCCTGCGATGGCTGTTTGTCGCACTGTCATCCCTCTGTAGTCAACAGCCCTCACATCCGCCTACAAAGGCTGCCGCACCAGATTATTCAATTTGCCACCCACTCATTTCGCTTAAATTTAAACCCTGATTTTTTTACAAATGAAAATAAAACCAGGGTACTTTGCCATGGGGACCTTCGATTTATGCCTCACGAATAATACCAAGTTTGAGAAACATAAACAATTTTTTGCGTAACCACTTTTAAAATAGTATGAATTGAGGGGCTGCCTCCCCATGCGAAGCAACCTCAAAAATATACTTTCGTCTTTATTTTGAAAATGAATAATATTAATTTATTACATTTGGCAATCCCAAAAAAACAACGAATGAAATTTTGGAGTTTTTACCTTAAAAAAATTAAAGTTTATTCTTCCCTCCCACTCCTTTTCCCGTTTTTATTAACCCCGGCTTTTTCACAAAATTTTTCAACCAATAAAAGGAATTTGATTTTGGAGGCCGAAAGTATTTTTCATAAAGAATTAAGCCCAAAAAGATTAAGGCAGGAAATTTTGAAGTTCAATAAAATTGATGATAAAGACACTGTTGAATTTAAAGAGTTTGTTTTATCGGAATATTCAAAAGACAAAGAAAAATTTTTTACAGATTATACCCTTGGAAAAATTCCTTCCATTAAATCAGACCCAACATTCCTTCCCTCCTATTTCAGTTTTTTAAGGGCTAAATACATTCAGCTTTATAAAGTTTACGGGCATAAAAAAGATCTGGAGGAAAATTCTATTTATTACAAGAAAGCAGGAGGTGGTGGAGATGAAGTGAAGGGACCCGGGCAGCCCTGCGATAATATGGATTTTGAACAGTGTAATTTTAACAGTTGGAATCTTTTTACCGGAGATGTTCCGGGTACAGCCCAGTTTAGCTATAATAATATTGTTGCTGTTACCCCTCCTGAGCCCTTTCATACCATCTCCAATGCAGGATTTGACCCGGTGGCAAGTGCGGCTAATCCTGCAGCAAATATTTCCAAAATTTACCAGAATGGAGGTACCTGTTCGGCAATGTTGGGCGATTTTACCGGAACCGGGGCTAAAGGGGCCAGTATGAAACAAACATTTATGGTTGATAGCACCAATGCTGTTTTTACTTATAGCTATGCCGCATTTTTACAGGATCCTGCACATCCTGCCAAAGAACAACCCTATTTCAGGGTAAGGGTTTACGATTCAGGCAATAATTCCATTCCCTGCGGCCAATATGAAGTAATCGGAGGACCGGTGAGCTCAGGAGGAGACCCAAGTTTTATTTCATCAACTTACAATGGTGAAACTTTGTATTATAAAGACTGGACCACCGTTTTCGCACCACTGAATGGATATATAGGGCAAAATGTTACTATTGAATTTACCTGCGGTGATTGCTCACAGGGGGGACATTTTGGTTATGCCTATGTAGAGGCTACTTGCCAACCTCTTAATATTATTGCTTCCTCCCCGGTAATCTGCGGAGGCCAATCTGTAACTCTTTCGGCTCCCCCCGGTGCGGCAA
>JAHEZO010000242.1 GCA_023250995.1 Flavobacteriales bacterium
AAAAAACATTGTAAATCTTTGCCTTGATAATAAAATTAAAAAACTGTGTCATGTTAGTTCCACCGCGGCCGTGGGCAAAACAAAAAACGGTGAGCTTATTACCGAACACAATAAATGGAGGGATGGCAAAACGGAAAGCAAATATTCACTGAGCAAACACTTATCGGAAATAGAGGTTTGGAGAGGAATTGAGGAAGGATTGAACGCAGTAATTGTAAACCCTTGTATTATTGTTGGACCCGGAAATTGGGGTAAAAGCAGTACCGACATTTTTCCAAAAGTATGGAACGAACAACTTAAGTTTTATACCGGGGGGGGAAATGCTTTTGTGGATGTGCGGGATGTTTCAACCGCAATGATTTCCTTAATGGAAAGGAATATATTTTCTGAAAGATTCCTTCTTACCTCCGAAAATTTATCGTTCAAAATATTTTTTGAAATGGTGGCCGAAAATCTTGGGAAACGAAAACCTTCCATAAAAGTAAATTCATTTCTTTCTGAAATTGGATGGAGGATTGAATTTTTAAGAAGCAAGGTTATGGGGAAAAAAGCTTTGATTACCAAAGAAACTTCCCGGGCGGCCAATGAAACAAGATCTTACTCCAACGAAAAAATTATTAAAGCCATTGGGATTGATTTTATTTCAATGAACCAATCGGTAAAAGAAACAGCAGCTGCCTTTTTGAAAACGCAGCATTAAAAGATTATTCTCTTTCTAAAAATTTAAGGGTTTGCCAGGGCAAACGCATGAAAAATTTTTACCGAAATAATGTCACTCCTTCGGAGTTTTTAGTAACTTTATAATCCCGAAGGGATGCCATTATTATAGGAACAGAGACATAAGCCGACACAAAAAACCCCGAAGGGGTGAAATAAATTGTTTTCAAGCGTTTGCCCTGAAGGGTTGCCGGTTGACTGACTTTAATCAAAAATATTTTTATACTTTTTATGCAGAAAAAAATTCTCCTTCTCGGCTCCGGTGAACTCGGCAAAGAATTTGCCATTGCAGCTCACCGTTTGGGCCAATATATTGTGGCAGTGGATAGCTACAATAATGCCCCCGCACAACAGGTGGCCCATGAACGGGAAGTAATAAATATGCTTGATGGAAATGCATTGGACCGCATTGTTGAAAAACACAAACCCGATATCATCGTTCCCGAAATTGAAGCCATCCGAACCGAGCGGTTTTATGATTATGAAAAAATGGGAATTCAGGTGGTTCCGAGTGCAAGGGCTGCGAATTTTACCATGAACAGGAAGGCCATCAGGGATCTTGCCGCCAAAGAACTAAATTTAAAGACTGCAAAATACAGGTATGCAACTTCACTCGCAGAATTGGAATCGGCCGTTAAAGTTCTCGGCCTTCCATGTGTGGTTAAACCCCTTATGTCTTCCAGCGGTAAAGGCCAGTCAGTTATAAAAACCAGTTCAGATATTGAAAAGGCATGGGAATATGCCATGAAAGGCAAGAGGGGCGATTTTGCCGAAGTAATTATTGAAGAATTTATCCGTTTTGATTCTGAAATTACTCTCCTTACCGTGACTCAAAAAAACGGGAAAACATTATTTTGTCCGCCCATTGGCCATCGTCAGGAGAGAGGGGATTACATGGAAAGCTGGCAACCTTGTATCATTGGTGAAACCGATTTGAAATCTGCCCAGGAAATGGCCGACAAGGTAACTAAATCACTCACCGGTGAGGGAATTTGGGGCGTTGAATTTTTTCTGACCAAAAACGGAGTTTACTTTTCTGAATTATCACCGCGCCCCCACGATACAGGTATGGTTACCCTGGCAGGAACACAAAATTTTAATGAGTTTGAATTGCACCTTCGGGCTGTCCTTGGTCTGCCTGTTTCGGAAATCACTTTGAATCGAACGGGGGCAAGTGCAGTAATACTTTCTTCAGTTGAAAATGCAAACCCTAAATACAACGGGCTGCCGGAAGCTGCCAAGGCTATAAAATCAGATTTTAGGATTTTTGGGAAACCCGTTTCAAGAATTCACCGCAGAATGGGAGTTGCGCTTGCTTATGATGATATCGGATCAGATATAAAACAACTGGTTGAAAAAGCAAAGAAAATTGCAGGGAAAATTTTTGTGGAATAAAAACTCTGCTATTTAATTTAAAAAAGCACCTCTTTTTCCTTTCTTTTCCGCTACTACTTTCCGAAAAGGGCTTTTAGCTCTGTTGCTTCATCGGGTTTCATCTTCCCGGCAAGAATCAAACTCAATTGCCTTCTGCGCAAGGCACCTTCAAACCGTTTTTTCTCTTCTTCATTTTCGGGTATTACAGGCGGAACAGGCAGAGGAGTTCCCAATTGATCCACTGCTACGAAAGTTAAAATAGCTGTGTTGCACTTACTTTTATGATCTCCAATCCGGTTTTCAACCCATACGTCAACATGCACTTCAATGGAAGTGTTAAATGCCCTCGAAACCTTAGCCTCAAGTGTAACAATGGCTCCCAGCTTTACAGGAATATCGAACGAAACATTATTTACCGATGCCGTTACGCAAACACGGCCGCAATGCCTGTGTGCTGAAATTCCACCGGTAATATCAATCCATTGCATAAGGCGGCCACCAAATAATGTTCCCAAAGGATTGGTGTCGTTCGGAAGTACCTGCTCCGTTGTTACTGTATAACTTTCTCTTGCAAATTTCCCTTTCATTTCAAAACCAGATTTTGTATCTTATTCTTATGCCTAATTTTTATTCCTTCCTTACATCAATTGCATTTGCTCCCTTTTTTCCCTCCGAAATTTCAAAAGAAACCGAGTCCCCTTCTTTCAAACGTTCCGATTTGTTAATTAATCCTGTAACGTGAACAAAAACTTCCTGTTCAGATCCGTCCACTTTAATGAAACCATAACCTTTTGAATCATTAAAAAACTTTACTTTACCTGTAGCCATTTTTAAAATAATTAATTTTTAAGTCCCCTGTTAAAATGAATTAATTTTACTTGAGGTGAAAACAAGGTTTATCCACCTCCGTTTACTAATTAATAGCGAATTTAAAAATTATCCCCAAAAGTTCCTTCGGCAAGAAAATTTTTTTTAATAATTGTTATGCATGCATACTAATTTTATTATCTTTGTCAAAAAAAACTTTGATTTTATGTTTTAGGAGAAGATGAAACCGGAAGAAACAATTGATTTTCATATACGGTGGGCCTGGCATAAAATAGCCCGAATGTATAATTCTGAGGCAGCTAAATACGGAAGCACCATGGCGGTTGGGTATTTGCTTTTAAGCATTGATTTGGAAAATGGAACCCCATCAACCAAATTAGGGCCTCAAATGGGAATGGAAGCCAGAAGTCTGACCCGAATTCTGAAATCAATGGAAGAAAAAAAGCTGATCGTAAAACGGACCGATAAAAGCGACAGGAGAATGGTTCATATTCATCTTACTGATTTAGGAAAAGAAAAAAGGGAAGTGGCCAAAACCACCGTTTTAAATTTTAATAATCTCATGTATGAAAAAATTTCAAAAAACCGCCTGAATGCCTTTTTTGACGTAATGAAAAAAATAAACCAGATTCTGGATAACATTTGATAACCAAAATATAATATTCACTTAATTTTTAAAGTTATGAACCGAACAATTAAAAAAGTAGCCGTTCTCGGCTCCGGGGTAATGGGATCAAGAATTGCCTGCCACTTTGCAAATATTGGCCTGGAAACACTTCTTCTGGATATTGTTCCCGGGGAACTAAATGAGAATGAAAAGTCTGCCGGAAAAAACTTGCAAGACAAAGAGGTTCGAAACCGAATTGTTAATGATGCCCTTGCCTTTGCAATTAAATCAAACCCTTCACCCATCTACAGCAAATCCTTTGTATCGCGAATCACAACCGGGAATTTTGATGACAATATGAAAGACATATCCGATTGCGATTGGATTATTGAGGTGGTGGTAGAGCGGCTCGACATAAAAACCCTGGTTTTTGAAAAAGTTGAAAAATTCAGAAAAGCCGGAGCCCTCATTACTTCCAATACCTCCGGAATTCCCATTCAGAAAATGCTGGATAAAAGGACTGAAGATTTTCAGAAAAATTTTTGCGGCACCCATTTTTTCAACCCCCCCAGATATTTAAAACTCCTCGAAATTATTCCAACTCCGAAAACCGACCCGGGTGTGGTTTCTTTTCTAATGGATTACGGAAGCCGTTTTTTGGGGAAAACCACTGTATTGTGTAAAGACACTCCTGCTTTTATTGCCAACAGAATTGGGGTATTTGGCATCATGGCTCTTTTTCATCTTATTGAGGAAATGGGGCTTTCAATTGATGAGGTGGACAAACTTACCGGCCCCGTTTTAGGAAGGCCAAAATCAGCTACGTTCAGAACTTGTGATGTGGTGGGCTTAGATACTCTTGTTCATGTAGCTAATGGTTTGGATCAAAATTGCAAAAGTGATGAGGCCCATCACTTGTTCACCCTTCCGAGTTATGTTTCGAAAATGGCAGCCAATAAATGGTACGGAGATAAAACCGGTCAGGGATTTTATAAAAAAACCAAAGATGCCAGCGGAAAAAAACAAATTCTTTCTCTTGATTTAAAAACTCTTGAATACAAGCCCTCGCAAAAGGTAAAATTTGCTACCCTTGAAGCAACAAAGCCAATTGAAAATCTTAAGGAAAGAACTAAAGTTTTATTTGCCGGAAAAGATAAGGCAGGAGAATTTTACCGCAAAGCTTTTACCGGTCTGTTTCAATATGTTTCAAACAGAATCCCTGAAATAACTGATCATATTTACAAAATTGATGATGCCTTAAAAGCCGGATTCGCCTGGGAACTCGGGCCCTTTGAAACCTGGGACGCCATTGGTTTGGAAAAATCTGTAAAGCAAATGGAGGAAATGAATAAAAAGCCTGCCAAATGGGTTTACGACATGATTGCTTCGGGGGCAAAATCATTTTACAAAATTGAAAACGGGGTAAAACAATTTTATGATATCGAATCAAAATCCTATCACACCATTCCCGGAACTGAAGGCCTGATCATACTGGAAAATATCCGGGCAACAAAAACTCTCTGGAAAAATTCGGGTTGCACCATTACTGATTTGGGTGATGGAATTATTAACTGCGAGTTTCATACTAAAATGAATATTATAGGCGGGG
>JAHEZO010000243.1 GCA_023250995.1 Flavobacteriales bacterium
TCGTCAATTCCCTCCTCAATTTTATTGCCCACACCCCCCGGCCTCCGGGAGGTAAAAATCATAACGGATTCATCCGCAGAAACAATAGCTCCGTAATCGGGGTATTTGGAATTAACCGTATTTGGCATAATATCCGTAAAGGCCCTGATGGGTTTTGAATATAAATCTTTTCCAACCTTGCACTCTTCCATTTTCTTTTCCACCCTTTCTTTTTCCCCGGTTTCATCCTTTATGGCAGCAAGTACTTTTAAATGTTTTTTGTAATGATCAATTGCTTTATCCCATTCGGCATTTATCTGGTATGCCTGACCAAGCATGTAATAAAGTTGTTTATCCACATTTGGATTCAGGAGCTGTGCTTTTTCAAAATAAGAGATAGATTTTATTTTATATATTGAACGGAAGAGATAACATTGGCCAATTTTATAATTCAGCAAAGCATTATCCGGGTTAAAAACATTTGCTTTTAAATAAAATGAAAGTGCTTTTTTATACCCCATAATCCCATGCTCAAAATACATGTCACCTTGTTCAATATCTCCTAGAGCAGCCTTAAGTTCGGGTTTTTGATCGGGGAAATTATCTTTGGTAAATTCGGTATTTACCACATTCGTTTTTTGAAATTCCGGCTGAGAATAATTCTTTTGAAAAAAAGAAAACAAAAAAGTGAAAGCAAATATTTTAATAAGTAACTTATTCATAAAATTCTAAAATTAGTTTCAAACTACCCATTATAATTTATCTTCAATTGGGGGAGGTTGGTCTTCCTTAATTAATGGGACCTCTTCTTTTATCTGGGGTAGAATTTTAAAATCGTAAGCAAGGAAATTATTGTTGACAATTTCCCCGGAAACTTCAGCTTTCCTAACAGTTCTGCAAAGTCCGTTTTTAGAAATTGGGTTTCCGAAATCTTCAAGTTTTTTTCCTTCTACAGGATATACTTTACCGTCAATTTTTACCGCAAGTCCGCATTTTTTCATGCCTTTTGATTTAAAACAGCATTTCCCGCAGGCAGCCTCAACAATGATATTAGATAATTTATTTTTTTCTTTTCCGGATTTCTCCTGAGAAAAAACTGAAAAAGCTATGAAAAGAGGAATTAGAAAGAAAAGTCTCATGATGTTGTTGTTTAAATGAAATTATTAATTTATGAAAAGCAAAAATGGTATTCATTCTTTTTTTTTAACACTTCAACTCTTTTGATTTTCAACCTAAGACATAGGACTTCCAACTTCCGACTTCTGACTTCTGACTTCCAACTTCCAACCTCCGACTTCCGACTTCCAACCTCCGACTTCCGACTTCCGACTTCTGACTTCCGACTTCTGACTTCCGACTTCTGATTTCCGACTTCCGACTTCTGACTTCCGACTTCCATCAATCGTTACCACAGGAGGTTTCAACAAATGATTTTGCATTATTTACTCCCAGATCGGCTGCTTTTTGCCAATCATCGCAGGCTGATTTATCTCGGAGCATTTCCTTTGCAATTCCCCTTGTAGCATAGGCAAATCCGTATTTTGGGTCAATTTCAATAGCTTTATTACAATCAGCCACTGCTCCTTTGTAATCCCGCAATTTATACTTGGATGCCGCCCTGTTATTGTAAGCAAAAGCATACTGCGGATTAATTTTAAGTGCGGCCGAAAAATCTTCCAAAGCACCAGAGAAATCTCCCAGTTCAAATTTTGAACTTCCCCGGTTATTAAGGGCAATAAAATAATCAGGGTTTAATTTTATGGCCTGATTGTATTCTTCCACAGCTCCTTTAAAATCGTTTTTTTTCTTTTTTGCACTGCCAAGGTTATTAAAAGCAAAAGACATTTTAGAATCATTAATTGTGGCAAGCGAATAATCTTTTATGGCACCGTCAAAATCATTTAACATGCGTTTTGCACTTCCCCTGTCGTTATAGGCGTAGGCATAATCTGGTTTTAATAAAATGGCCTTATCAAAATCTGAAATAGCTCCCGAAAAATCCTCTTTTTGAAATTTTATTACACCGCGGTTATAATAATAATTTTCTTTTTTCGGATTAATTTCAATTGCCTTGGAATAATCGGCAATAGCTCCATCCTTATCGCCCTTGGCGTATTTGCACTGGCCTTTTCCAAAATAAGAATTATCGGCTTTGTTAGAGGTATCTTTTTCAATTACAAAAGAGTAATCATTCAAGGCTCCGGCAAAATCTTTTAATTCATATTTTGCCACCGCCCGGTTATAATAAGGTTTAATAAAACGGGGTTCTATCTGGATTGCTGCGTCAAATTTTTCGAGAGCCATTTTATAATTTTTGTTGCCTAATTCCGTAATTCCATCATTAAAGGCCTGCTGGGCTTCAATGGGAATAATGAGGGTGTCTGTAAGTTCATTAATGGTCATTTTGGAAGAGTCGGCCGGGGGAGGAGGAGCCTGGGAAAATAAAAAGGTACCGGTAGTTTGCAGGATAATCAGAGATAAAAAAGAGAAAAATTTATTTTTCATGTAAGCTCAGTTAAATTTAAATTCAGTTTGAATGGGAAATTTCCGGAGGGATAAAATTCCATACAAAATACCGAAAGAAATCATCCTACTATTTCCAAACGGAGTGCGGATATTTTGGCTGCAATGCCCTCATATACTTCATTGGGAATTTTTCCTTTAACAGCAAACGGTTTGGTACTTGGGTCGTTATAATTCAGCTGTATTTTATCAAATTCACCGTTGAGCAGATTTAATTTTGCAATAAGTAAATTTACCTCTTTGGCATTGCAGTAAAAGGTTAACAACTCAACAAGATTTTGCAAATATAATTTCTGCTGGGCTATGAGGTTTAAATATTTGGCACTGCTGCGGTTTTTTTCATTTTCAATTCCCATTGTTAAGTGAAGTCCCTCCACAAAACATCCGGTCAAAATAAGCAACCCTAATCCTTCTCTTCCATTGTTTTGAAAATAATCGTGCCCCTGCCTGTAAGATTCAAGGATAATACTGAAAAGGGAGTCCTGGTTTTGAATGTTTTTTTCAAATCGTTCAAGAATCTGGGCTTTCTGATAACTGCTTATCCCGAGTTCTTCGGTTAATTGCTTTACATTTTTAAGGTAATCAAGGGCTCTTGAATGGTTGGCATAAACTGTAGCATACCCCAAATCAATTGTTCTTAAACCAAGATTCAGGGCTTTGGCAAAATTGGAGGTATAATTTACCTGAAGAGAAACAGGCAGCAACAATGTTTCATTGTATTTAAATCCATAAATTTTAATTGCCGATGATATCTGAAGCGGGGTTGGCATGGTATAAATTTTCGCTTCATTTTCATTCAGCAAAAGCGAGTCGGGAAAATTATTTACCGTTCCGTAAAATTCATCCTTTTCCCCTTTTGCATCCTTGGTGACCTCATTTGAGCAGGTATTAAGAATAACAATTAATCCTAACCCGGATAAAATTATTCCTATTTGAACCAATTTTTTCATCGTTCTATTTTACTATCACTTTTTTGTCGTAATTTTCTTTATCAGAAATAGCTCTAACTATATAAATTCCAGGTGAAAGAGCATTTGAATTATCTAAATAAAAATCAAAACTCCCGTTTGAATTTCGATAGGGCAGATGTTGCTGAATTTTATTTCCTAGGGCATCCAGAATTTCAACTTCAATTACTGAATTTTCCACCTCCTTGCAATCTGATAATGCCACATGACATTTTCCGGGGCATGGATTAGGGAAAACTTTAAAAACACAACTCCCGTCAGAATTTATTTCAAAAGAAACCGCAACCACATCTGAATAATCATATTTACCATCAAAGTCGGTTTGCTTAATGCGGTAATAAGAAATTCCTTTAGTGGGTGAAACATCTGTAAATTCATAATTTTTATCGGAGCTGCTGTTTCCTGCTCCTTTCTTTTTTACCAGTTCAGAAAAACTTAGGCCGTTAGAACTCCTTTCCACAGTAAAATAGTCATTGTTAATTTCTGTTGCAGTGGTCCATTTAAGCTGAACGGTTTTATTTTCATTCAAAGATGCTGTGAATTGGGTAAACTCAACCGGCATTACCGAACCCTGAAGAACGCAGTGACTGCAATTACAACTTGTTCCTGTGCAACCGAAAACGGTTCCGCTTGCATCATTTGTAAAATTCCCGGTAACCCTGATTTGTCCTGTACCGGAAACCACAGAATTTACATTGTTCGAAAAATTTCCATCCACCTGAATTATTCCATTTATGGTGATATCATTGCTGTTGTTCACGTTGGTCATGCTTCCAAAAACCCTTACATTTGAAGCGGAGGAAACATTTACCGTGCTTCCATTCTTAAATGTAATATCGTTTACATCCAAATCACCATTAACAATTAAATCACCGGTACTTGAAATTTCGAGACTTACCGTGCTGCTGGATAACTTTTTTCCTGCATTTATGGTCCAGATTCCTTTAACCGCATTACCACCTGTAAAACTTACGTCCAGAGTGATGTTATGGGCAATTGTAACATTATCGTCTTTGTCAGGCACGTGGCCGCAACTCCAGTTGGAGGCCGTACTAAAACTTCCATCAGCAAGAGAAGTGCAGTTGTCGGTTCCACCAAAAATTAAGGAGGGGGAAATAGTGAGGAAAATAGATAAAATAAAAGTTCCGGTATAAAACTTCATGCTTGTATTCTTTATTTTAGTTTACAAATGTAAAACTATTTCAAATTTTTGCAACATAATTTATCAGGTAAATTATTCTATATTTGCAAAAATAACCTAAACCAATCAAAAATGGGATTTTTTGCATCATTTAAAAATAAAGTCCTTCCTTCTTTTTTTTCCGTCATTCTTTTGCTTTCACTTTTTTTTGCCCTTGGTTCCTGCGTTAAGGATTATTTTGATTTTGATAAAATTTCAGATTCTAAATGGACTCCTAAAGTGGCCCTCCCAATGGTTTATTCCTCCCTTACTATTGGAGATATTATTAAAGTCAGCAAGAGCGATGGCCTTTTTCAAATAGGAACGGATAATTTTATTACTCTTGTTTATAAAGGAAATTTGTTTTCCCTACGGGCAGATCAGGTGGTGGTTATTCCGGATAATTCAGTTCAAAAGAGTGT
>JAHEZO010000091.1 GCA_023250995.1 Flavobacteriales bacterium
CCCATTACGTCAGCCGCTAATCTGGCTGCAGTTAATTTGTTAATAGCCTCCTGTGTCGGAACAAGAACCTTTCCTCCGAGATGGCCGCATTTTTTTGCTGAAGAAAGCTGGTCCTCAAAATGAACACCGGCCGCACCTGCCTCAATCATCATTTTCATTAATTCGAAAGCATTTAAGTTTCCGCCAAAACCGGCTTCCGCATCAGCAACAATTGGGGCAAGCCAATCTACCGAATCGTTTGATGTAAGAGATTGTATCTGGTCGGCCCGGAGGAGTGAATTGTTAATTTTTTTTACCACTAATGGAACTGAGTCTGCAGGATATAAACTCTGATCGGGATACATTTGCCCGGCTGCATTTGCATCTGCAGCTACCTGCCATCCACTCAGGTATATTGCTTTTAAACCGGCCTGCACTTCCTGAATGGCCTGGTTGCCTGTGAGTGCACCGAGGGCTCCAACAAAATTTTCGGTATGCAGCAAGTGCCAAAGTTTTTTTGCACCCAGAGTGGCCAGTGAATATTCAATTTTTACAGAGCCACTTAAGTTAACCACTTCTTCGGCAGTGTAGGGTCTTTCTACTCCTTTCCATCTTGGGTTGGTCAGCCATTCGCTTACGAGGGCATTGACCCGTTCTTGTTTTGTCATTTTCATTTGAGATTAAATTAATGGTTTAAATATTCAGGGTTTAAAAAAATTAAAATTATTTAGATGAGTTATTCCAAAAAGCCATAAGCATTTACGGTTAAAAAATCTTCCAATACGGGATTGTTTATTAAATTATTAAAAAGGGCAACAGCTTCTGTAAATTTTCCGCTTTGAAATTGTTTTTCACCCACCGAAATATTAATTTTTTCAATGGCGACAGGCAAAAGGGATTTAAAAAGTTCAGCAGTGATTTTTCTTCCGTCTTCTAATTTGGCGTTTTCATTGTGGATCCATTGCCAAAGCTGGGTTCTTGAAATTTCCGCAGTTGCAGCATCTTCCATTAAATTGTAAATGGGAACACAACCGGAACCCCGAAGCCAGGATTCAGTATACTGGATACCTACATCAATATTTGTAAGAAAACCTTTTTCGGTAATTGTTCCTCCGGGAACAGAGAGCAAATCATCCGCAGAAACCTTTACATCATTTCGTTTGTTTTGAATTTGATTGGGTGTTTTCATGATTCTATCAAAAACTTCCCTGGCTACAGGAATTAGGCCGGGATGGGCCACCCAGGTTCCATCGTGCCCGTCATTGGCTTCCCTTTCTTTGTCCTGTCTAACCTTTCCAAGTGCCAATTCATTTGCTTCAACATCATTTTTAATTGGAATTTGTGCGGCCATTCCTCCCATAGCATGAACATTTCTTTTATGGCAGGTGTTAATTAACAACAAAGAGTAGGATCGCATGAAATGAGTGGTCATGGTAACTTGGGCCCTATCAGGTAAAATGAAGGTTGGATGATTGCGGAATTTTTTTATAAAGCTGAAAATATAATCCCACCTTCCGCAATTCAATCCGGCTGAGTGATCTTTTAACTCAAAAAGAATTTCATCCATTTCAAAAGCGGCAAGAATGGTTTCAATCAGAACAGTGGCTTTAATAGTTCCGGAAGGAATTCCAAGGGATTTCTGGGCTTCAACAAAAATATCATTCCACAAACGCGCCTCCAGATGGCTTTCCATTTTTGGGAGATAAAAATAGGGACCGGAACCATTCTCAATCAGTTTTTTAGCATTGTGGAAAAAAAACAAACCAAAATCAAGGATGGAAGCAGAAAATGTTTCACCTTCCACCAGGATGTGTTTTTCTTCCAGGTGCCAGCCGCGCGGCCTTACCATTAAGGTGGCAGTTTTTTCGTTTAAAAGATATTTTTTACCATTTTCATTGGTAAATGAAATTTTCCGGTCAATAGCATCTTTCAAATTAATTTGACCCTGTATAATATTTTCCCATGTTGGTGAGTTGGAATCTTCAAAATCGGCCATAAACACATTGGCCCCCGAATTAAGGGCGTTAATAATCATTTTTCTTTCTACCGGCCCTGTAATTTCAACTCTGCGGTCGAGAAGGTCAGCAGGGATGGGAGCCACAGTCCAATCACCTTTCCTTACAGATTGGGTTTCGGGGAGGAATCCGGGAAGTTTTCCTGAATCCAGGGAATGTTGGGTTTCAATTCTTTTTTGAAGCAATTCCTTCCTTCTGGGATTAAATTTTCGTTGAAGAGATGCTGCAAATTCAAGGGCTTCGTTGGAAAGAATTTCTGAAAAGGCCGGGGTTACCACCGCTTTAATTTCAATGGATGAACTGATTATTTTCATGCGCTTATCAGGTTTTTCACGGCAAATATAGGAATATTTTTTTCAATTAGCGAAATTTCGCTAAAAATAATTATTCACAAAATATTAACAATTCGCCAAAAGCCTGAAATTAGTCTGCTAAGTTTTTATTTTATGTATGTTTGTGCGGTGAGTTAATATATTTTAAAACGGGAACAAGGTTTTTTCCACGCTCCGGGCTTATTACAAAAAATGAACATAAATGAAGAAAACATAAGGCTAATTTTTGGATTGAAGTTAAAACAGCTCCGATCCGAAAAGAATTTTTCACTGGCCGATCTTTCCGAAAGGTCGGGTTTATCCGTTTCTTACCTGAATGAAATTGAAAAAGGCAAAAAATATCCCAAAGGAAATAAAATATCGGCCCTCTCAAATGCACTCGACATCCCATACGACAAATTGGTTTCGTTGAAGCTTACCAAAAATTTAGCACCTGTTGGGGAGTTGCTTCAATCAAAAATTTTTACTGATTTGCCGCTGGAGCTTTTTGGAATTGAATTGAACAAACTGATTGAGATAATTTCAAACGCCCCCGAAAAAGTAAATGCCTTTATTTCTACCATAATAGAAATCGCCAGGAATTACAATCTTACGCAGGAGAATTTTTATTTTGCAGCATTAAGATCATACCAGGAATCGAACGACAATTATTTTGAAGAGCTGGAGGGAGATGCCCAAAAATTTATTAGCAATTACACTATAAGCAGCCGTACAGCCACCCAGTCAAAGCAACTTGAAAAAATCCTTGTTTCGGAATTTAATTACATTATTGATGAAAAAACTTTTTCTGAAACAAAAATATTTGATGAAATACGGTCATTGGTTGTAAAAGGAAACCCCAATCGCCTTTTCATGAGTGCTTCTTTGGATGATTCTCAAAGAGCCTTTATTATTGCCAAAGAAATTGGATTTTGTTACCTGAATATTAAATTAAGGCCTTATTCATTTCCACTTCTTTCGGTTGGTTCTTTTGAAATTGTTTTGAATAATTTTAAAGCGTCCTATTTTGCAGGTGCCGTTTTATTAAGCCAGGAGCAACTGGTGAAAGACCTTGGAAAGTTTTTTAATTTACCCTCATGGGATGAAGAAAATTTTTTGCAACTCATTGACAAGTATACCTCTTCCCATGAAACATTTATGCACCGGTTAACGAACCTCCTTCCGAAGGTTTTTCACCTGAGCAATTTGTTTTTTCTGAGGTTTGACAGCAAGCAGCAAAAAGACGAATATTATCTCACAAAAGAACTTCATCTTGCCCAGTTGCATAACCCCCACGGAAGCGAAATGGACGAACATTATTGCAGAAGGTGGTTATCCATAAAAGTTCTTAAAGAAATAGAAAATTTGCGCTTAAAAAATAAGTTTGAACTTCCGGTTGTTGGAATTCAACGTTCAAAATACCATGATTCTGAAAATGAGTATTTGATTATTTCTGTTGCCCGGCCCATTGAGAATCTTCCTGAAAGAAATAATAGTGTGAGTATTGGGATTCTGGTAAATAATGAGTTAAAAAAGAAAATAAGGTTTTGGGATGATGAAAAAATCCCTGTGGTAACTGTAAATCAAACCTGTGAAAGATGTGCCATTGACCATTGCAGGGAAAGGGCTGCCCCGCCCTTTTTTGTTGAAAAAGAAAAAAAGGATGCATTATTAAAGGAAGCAATTTTAAAACTAACCAAAGATTGTTCTATAAATTCCTCAAGCTAACCATTGGCATAGCAGTCCGGATTTTTTTCAGGAGGATTGTTCTAAGGGGAGAAGAAAATATTCCTTCCGATCAACCTTTGATTTATGTTTCAAATCACCCGAGTGCCTTTATGGATCCTCTTGTTCTGGGGGTATTTTCCAAAAGAGAGCTGTATTTTTTTGCCAGGGCCGACATTTTTTCTTCAGGCTTTGTAAGATGGATTACAAAAAAGGCACATATGAGTCCAATTTACCGGATGGTAGACGGCC
Organism: Flavobacteriales bacterium; assembly: GCA_023250995.1. Lineage (GTDB taxonomy): Bacteria > Bacteroidota > Bacteroidia > Flavobacteriales_H > JAHEZO01 > JAHEZO01. The sequence goes on from JAHEZO010000091.1 coordinate 4,283, forward strand.
TGGATTCGCTGGAAAAAAATGATGTGGTTTTTTCGCATGGGTATGAATTGTTGCGAAGAAAAAAGGTATTGCTGTTGTTTGGAGAAGGGGTTACGGATGAAGAATTTATGCGAAGAGTGAAACCCCTAAAAAAGGGTTCGATGCGAATTGCTCTTGGAGCCGAAGCCAAGTTTGGTTTTCAATTGGGAGTAAAAATTATTTGTGTTGGAATAAATTATTCAGACCCAAGAAAGTTCAGGAGTGATTTAATTATAAATTTTTCAAAACCAATAGACCTTGGCAACTACAAAAATTTATTTCTGGAACATAACAACAAAGCCATGCTTGAGCTGAATAAGGACATATCAATAAAGCTAAAGGAACAGATTATCCACATAGAAAATAAGGAAAACCTTGAGTTTTTTGAACAAATGCTCATCCTGAGCCGAAAGGGAATAAATAATGACCACTACGATAATAAAATTTCATTAGAAAAAAGATGGTTGTTTACAAAAGGTCTGGAGGAAAAGCTAAATAACTCCCCAAATAATAGCCTGGATGAAATTAAAGAAAAAGCGAAAATTTATTTTTTGAAATTAAAAGAATCAGGAATGGAAGATTCTCAAAATTTCCACAAACCAGGAGCTGCATCACCATTTTTGTTTTATATGGTTTTAACTTTTCCCATTTTTATTTTCGGGTTAGTTACGAATTTTATTCCCGTTTGGCTTGCAGTTTTTTATTCCCGAAAAATTTCAAAAAGGCCTGTATTCTGGAGTGGGACAGATATGGCATTTTCTGTTATTGCGCTGCCTGTATATTATTTGGCTTTGATTTTATCGGCAAATTATTTCTTCCCGCTTTACCTTCCCTTATACCTTCTTTTTATTCTTTTAATGGTCCCATGCGGAATATTTGCTTTTGATTATTTCAAAAAGGTAAAATCTTTTATTGCCCGGAAAAATCAGGTAAGTAATTTAAAAAATCAAAAAAGAGAAATTGAAGCGCTTGAATCCCAACGAAAAAATTTAACCGAGGAAATTGAAAAATTAGGTGCTTAATTCTCCGGGTTGAGAAATAATGTTAGAAAAAAAATTTATGGGTGAAAAAAATTATTAAAAAGTTAAAATCAAACCCTAAAAATATTTTTGTTATAGATGCTTTAGGGGCATTGCTTACTTCTATTTTCCTATTTGTAATCTCGAGAAAATTATGTAGTCATTTTGGCATTTCTTCAAAAACTTTGACCTGCCTTTCAGTTATAGCTCTAATTTTTTTCTTTTACTCAATTTCCTGCTTTTTTCTACTAAAAAAAAACTGGCGTCCATATTTAAGAATTATTTGTATTGCAAACTTGCTTTATTGTATTCTGACTTTTGGCCTGATAATTTATCATCAACAAAGTATCACCCCGTTGGGTATTTCATATTTCATGGCGGAAATTTTCATAATATCAGGACTTGTTTACTTTGAATTAATAACCTTAAATGAAAATATTCATAGTTGATAAAAAATCTTAGGGGAATACTCTTTTTGAATTGCAATTGGTTTTTGAGCGGATATTTGAGAAGAGAAAATAATAAATTATCATTTCACCCTCCCAAACTTTAATCCTTTTAAAATCCAGGAAGGGAGAGGTTTTTTGGGATTCCATTTTTCAACATTCAGGAACAACCCCCATTTTTTAAAGATTGGAATTTTATAAACCTCAATCAATTCAATCAGGGTACCATCGGGATCCTCAAGGTAAGTGCAATGGACTTCGGTATTATCTCCCATTTTTAGCGCATTTTTACTATCACAGGTAAAAGGGAAACCCATGGAAACGCAATCCTTTTCAATTTGTCCCATTCCTTTAACATCCAAACCAAGGTGTATAAATCCGAGGTCCCCCCAAATCCTGTCTTTTAAAATTTTTTCAGGAATCCTGTCTAAAACCTGAACCAATTCAATGTAAGTTCTTCCTGCAAAATGAGAAAAAACACCTGTTGGCCCTTCCTCCTGGGTTAAAAGAATTCTTCTGAATTTATTGTTTCCACCCGGAACATAACTATGAGAGCCATCTTTTCCCCAATCATTAAAAGTTTGAGTTTGATCGTATACAACTTGGTTGAATCCAAGTAAACCGGAATAAAGTTTTTTCGATTGATCAATATTTGAAACCCCGATGGTGCAACCCGCAATTCCTCCCGATGGATGGCTATTGGTGGTGAATTGGTTTTCATCCTGAATAATCTGAAAAATCAACCCGTTCGGATCTTTTACATAAAATGTTTCCTTCTGATCGGGTGTTTTGTTTATTGGGGAAATAATTTCTGCATTGTTTTTTTTGAAGAAATCAAAGGATGCAGGGATGTTTTTTGACCTAACCTTTGCGATAAAGATTCCTAAATCACCGAGCGAATGTTCCCCGGTGGTGGAAGTTTTGCATTCAAAATTCTTCAACTCAACAATTTCCATGGCCCCTCCTCCCTGTATGTTTATAACCATGGTGGCTCTTTTGTTAACCACAAGGTTGTTGGTATACCTCTTCATCAAAGGGGCATCGGCAACAGAATCAAACATGGGAATATCCAGGCCGAAAAACTTCCTGTACCATTTCCAGGAAGATTCTGAATCGGGTACACCGATTCCTATGTGCTGAAGGAGGTTAATTTTTTTATACACAGATTATTTTAGATTATTTTTTCCTCTTAACCAATTAACTGTTTTTTCAATGGCTTCATAAATAGGAGTGATGGTATACCCTAATTCATTTTCTGCTTTTTTGGTTGAAGTGGTCCAGTTTGCTTTATATTTTTTTACCCAGGAATAAGTAATTTGTGGTTCGCGATGAAATAAAAATGCTCCCACATCTTCAACTAACCCAAACAGGCCAATTACTCCCATAGGAATGGCGGCTAATTTATTTTTAATTCCGCTTACCTCAGAAACAATTGAAATAAATTCGGTAAAACTTAAATTGTGGCCTCCCAGAATATAACGATTTCCGGTTTTTCCTTTTTCCATTGCCAGTATGTGCCCATTCACAACATCTTCAACAAAAGAATAATTCCCTATGTGATCTCCGTTGCCGGGAATAAATTTCCATTTTTTTTCAATATATTTTTGAATGATTTTAGTAACCGCATTGCTCTTACTCATTTCACCGGGCCCAAAAACCCTGGTGGGATTTACAATTACCAATTCCATTCCTTTATCCAGGTAATCAGAAATTTTTTCCTCTGCCATTTTTTTTGATTTTTCATAATGGCCGAAAAGAGTGGAGTTTTGTTCCTCATTAACAGGCGAGCCATTTATGGAAGGTCCTATTGTACCTGCAGTGGATGTTACTACTATTTTATGAATTCCTTCCCTTAGGCCCATTTGCAAAATGTTTTCGGTTCCTGTAACATTCACTTCATAAAAATCATTTGAATTGGGCGACCAATTATTAGCTAATGCAGCAACATGAAAAATTTTTTCACAGCCATGCATGGCCTTTTCCAAAAATTTTTTGTCGAGAATGTTGCCCTGAAGGAGTTCGATATTCGGCTTTTGCAAAACCGGATTCAACTTAGTATGGAAAACACCCCTGATTTGAACCCCGGGATTTTCGGCAAGTTTTAAGGCAAGGTTGGATGCTATAAAGCCACCTGTTCCGGTGATTAGAATTTTCATTAATCGGGATTAATTTTTAAAAAAATTAGAAAATTCAGCCGTTAAAACATTCTTTCCCTTTTAATTAAATAGGATTTTAATATCTCATTAAAACCAGCGTTGATATCGGCTTTAATAAAATCTATATGGTATTGGGCACACCGAAGGAGAAGCTCTTTTTCATAAGTTCTGACGGCTTTTAGATATGATTCCCGTACACTTTTTGGAAATGCTTTTACCTTTTCTCCGGTTTCAAGGTCAATAAAAGTATATGGGCGGTTTTCGAATTCAAAATCCATTTCCCTTTTTTTGTCGGTTACATGAAAAAGGACCACTTCGTGTTTATTATATTTTAAGTGGTTAAGTGCAGCAAAAATTTCATTGGCTTGTTTCGGGGAGTTATCCATCATATCGCTGAAAATTAATACCAGTGACCTTTTATGAATATTATCTGCAATCTGATGGAGCGCATCAATCGCAAAAGTTTTAATCTCTTTTTTTTCATTGAGAAGAACTGAATCAAGGACACTAAAAAGTCTTTTTTGGTGCACTGAAGATGAACGGCAGGGTGTATGGGTTTCAATCCCCTCTGAAAAAATGCTTAGGCCAACTGCATCTCTTTGCATTTTTAAAAGATAAATAATTGCTGCTGCACAATAGGCTGAAAAAGAAATTTTATTTGAATCATACCCATTTTCCCTCTTTCCAGCAACAGAGGAATCAGGAAAATTCATTGAGGAGGAATTGTCGATAACAATCTGGCAACGTAGGTTAGTTTCTTCCTCAAATCTTTTAACAAAAAGTTTATCTGTCCGGGCAAAGAGTTTCCAATCAATAAAGCGTGTAGATTCTCCTTTGTTGTATTGCTGATGCTCGGCAAATTCAACCGAAAATCCATGCAAAGGACTTTTATGAAGGCCGGTAATAAAACCTTCCACTACCTGCTTTGCAATAAGTTCAAGGTGAGAGAACTGATGGACTACCTGATGATTTATTGAGGGCAAGGGATGGGGAATTGGGAATTGGGTATAGGGTATAGGGTATAGGGTATAGGGTATAGAGAATAGGGTTATAGGTAAAAATTTAAAGTTAAACGAAAACGGAATAGGCAAGAGATTATCCTAAAGTTTCATTTATTACCTTATTCCCTATTCCTCACCATTAAAGTTGAGCCTGGAGCTTTTGAGCCAAAACATTTTTTGGAACAGCACCTACCTGCTTATCCACCAATAGACCATTTTTAAAAAATAGTATTGTCGGGATGCTTCGGATGCCATATTTTGCTGAAACCTGTGGATTGTGGTCAACATTAAGTTTTCCAACTACAGCTTTTCCATCATATTCTTTAGCAATTTCTTCTACCAGTGGACCTACCATGCGGCAGGGACCACACCATTCGGCCCAAAAATCTACAATTACGGGCTTATCAGATTTAAGGGCAAGTGTTTCGAAATTTGAATCGTTGAATTCTAGTGCCATGATTTTTGATTTTGAATTTATATAAATGTTTAAAGATTTTATTTCAGGTTCTTTGGGGAATCTTCCAAAAGAGACAAATTTTACAAATTTATAAATTTGATTTCAGGAAGCAAAAGAATATTACTTTCAATTTAACTTATATTTTACTTCCCCAAAAGAATCAAGGGCTTTCAGGAAATTATTGTCGGGTTTAATTTTGGCTTTTTTCGAAAGCATTTCAACGGCCAGATTATTTTCGGCATCCACAATTTGAAATTTAAGAGAGCAGGTTCCGGTTTTTTGAGTTGAATTGGAATTGATAAATTGCAAAATTCTTTCAATGAAATCTCCTGAAATATCATTAACCGAAACGGAGATGGTAATATTTTTAAGGAGTTTTTCGCGTATATCGGAAAGAAGCTGAATGGAGGATATTTTAAATTCAAGAATGTCTTTTTGGTTGTATCTTTCCTGAACCTTTCCTTTAATAAACAAAAAGTATCCCTGTTTAAGAAATTTTTCAAAATTCACATAATCCTGTCCGAAGAGCATAAATTCGAAGGTGGCATCATAATCTTCGAGGGTAAATTTACCGTAAGGTTTTCCATTTTTTGAAATATTGTGGGTTGCAGCGGAAATCATTCCTCCGAAAGTGAATTCCCTTCCTTTGTGTTTATCAATTTCACGTAATTCGGAAAGATGATTTTTGCAAAAATTTTGCATTTCAAGTTTATAAAAATCCAGGGGATGCCCCGTTAGATAAAATCCTATTGCTTCCCGCTCAAATTTTAATTGATCAAGATTTCCCCATGGTTCAATAACCGGAACAGGAGGTTCGGGAATACTGATTTCACCTTCATCGGCAAAAAGAGAAACACTCGAGTTGGCTTTTGAATCCTGACAGAGGGCTCCCCACCGGAGCAACTTCTCAAGAAAAGTAATCTGGTTTTTATCGGGCGTTAAAAAAGTGGATCGGGGCAAACCAAAAGAATCGAATCCACCTGAATAAACCAGCGATTCAAAAGTTTTTTTGTTTGCTGAACGGAGATTAACTCTTTTTACCAGGTCGAAAATATTTTTATAAAATCCATTTAACTTTCTTTCATGAATCAGGGTTGTGGCGGCAGCTTCACCCACCCCCTTTATTGCTCCCAGTCCGAAACGGATTTCTCCTTTTTTATTCACCGAAAACTGGTATCCGCTTTCATTTAAATCAGGGCCTAAAACCGGAATTCCCATTCTTCTTGATTCTTCAATAAAAAAAGTTATTTTATCAATGTCGCCCGAATGGTGAGTGAGTACCGAGGCCATATATTCAGCAGGGAAATTTGCTTTAAGATAAGCGGTTTGGAAGGCAACAAAGGCATAACAGGTAGAATGAGACTTATTAAAAGCATATTGAGCAAAAGCTTCCCAATCGCGCCAAATTTTTTCACAAATTTTTTCTTCAAAGCCATTTTTCTTTGCACCTTCAATAAATTGATTTTTCTTTTTATCAAGGGTAATTTTATCTTTTTTCCCCATTGCTTTCCGGAGAGAATCCGCATCACCACCCGAAAACCCTCCAATTTTTTGAGAAAGCAACATAACCTGTTCCTGATACACCGTAATGCCATAGGTGTCCTTTAAAAATTCTTCCATTACGGGAAGGTCGTAAGTAATTTTTTCACGACCATGTTTTCGGGAGATAAAATTGGGAATGTATTCCATGGGGCCCGGCCTGTACAAAGCATTCATGGCAATAAGGTCATCAAACTTATCGGGTTTTAGGGCTTTAAGGTGTTTTTGCATCCCTGCCGACTCAAACTGAAAAGTACCGTTGGTATCGCCTTTTTGATAAATTTCAAATGTTTTTTTATCGTCAAGCGGGATGGTGTCTATATTAATAGTTTGGCCTTTATTTTCTTTTATTATCCGAAGTGCATCGCGGATAATGGTTAATGTTTTGAGGCCGAGAAAATCCATTTTTATTACCCCAGCTGATTCGATAACAGTTCCTTCAAATTGGGTTATTAAAAGCTCATTATCTTTCACCATTGCTACCGGAATGATTTCGGTTAAATCCCTTGGTGCAATTATGATTCCTGCAGCATGAATTCCGGTTCCTCGCACAGATCCCTCCAGAATTACAGCTTCTTTTAAAACTTTTCCCTGCAAATCGGTTCCTTTATACAGTTCCCTCAGCTTTTTAACATTTTCAAAATCCTCCCCTGAAAAGCCCTCCTTTTGCTTTAATCCATTTTCTCCATCCAAGGGGGCAAGAATTAATCTTTTTAATTCAACCCCCGGCCGGCCGGGTACCAATTTGGCCAGATTATTTGCATCATTCAGGGGCAAATCCATTACTCTTGCAACATCTTTTATGCTCATTTTAGCCGCCATGGTTCCATAAGTTACAATCTGAGCCACCTGGTTTCTACCATATTTCTCCACCACATAATTTAGTACCTTTTGCCTCCCGGCATCATCAAAATCAGTATCAATATCGGGCATTGACTTTCTATCCGGATTTAAAAATCTTTCAAACAGCAGATTATATTTAAGAGGGTCAATGTTTGTTATTCCAAGGCAAAATGCAATTACCGACCCGGCTGCGGAACCCCTCCCTGGTCCAATAAGAACACCCATCCTTCTACCTTCACGAATAAGATCCTCTACAATCAGGAAATACCCTGCAAATCCCATGGTTTTCACTGTGAACAACTCATAGTTGAGCCGTTCCTCAATTTCACGGGTCAATTCTCCGTACCGGTTTTTGGCCCCTTCGAAAGCAAGATGTTTCAGATAATCATCCTGCGACAAAAACCCTTCGGGAATTTTATAATGCGGCAACATGATATCCTGCTTTAATTTAAGAGGTTGAATTTTATCAATAATTTCATTTGTATTATCCAGCGCCTGAGGTAAATCTTTAAAAAGAGTACTCATTTCGGCTGTGGTTTTGAAGAAAAACTGGTCATTGTAAAAGGCGAAACGTTTATCTTTTTGCGTAATACTGTCATCATCACCAAAATCTTTAGAGGAAGGAGTGCTTTGCTTTGCACCGGTATTGATGCAAAGTAAAATATCATGAGCATTGTTATCCTCCACATTTACATAGTGGGAATCATTGGAGGCAATAATCTTAACATTATATTTTTCAGCAAAACGAACCAACACTTCATTCACCTGATTTTGTTCCGGGATTCCGTGCCGCTGCAATTCAACATAATAATCTTCACCGAATAAATTGTGCCACCATTTAAAAATAATTTCTCCTTCTTTTTCTCCCTTTCTTAAAATGGTACGGGGTACTTCGGCTGCAAGGCAACAGGTGGTGGCAATAAGGCCATTGTGATATTGAAGGATTAATTCTTTATCAATCCGGGGATATTTTCCATACAATCCTTCCATATACCCGAGGGAGCAAAGCTTTATAAGATTTTTGTACCCTTCCGGATTTTTTGCAAGTAAAATCTGGTGGTAACGGATGTCTTTATCGTTTTTGGTGAATTGCCTTTTATGCCGGTTTTCCACCACATAAAATTCGCAGCCCACCACAGGTTTTATTTTATTCGGGTTTTCTGCCGTGTTATGGAGGGCAGCCTCGGCAACAAAATTAAAAACGCCAAACATATTGCCGTGGTCGGTAATGGCGATGGCAGGCATTTTATCTTCAATGGCTTTTTTGTAAAGCGCTGAAATATCAGCCGCACCATCAAGGAGAGAATATTGGGTGTGAACGTGAAGGTGAGAGAAATTCATTTTTATCGGGATGCAAAATTTTATGATTTTAAAATTCGCAAAACAAAAATATCAAAACGGCTTCAGAAAATTTGAATTGTTGAAAAATAAAAAAGGGAAAAGGGAAGGGGCTGTTTTTGATTATTAACCGAAGTTACGCAAAAACATTAAATTCCAAAATACAAATATCAAAATACAAATAATAATCAATATCAAAATTTCAACTTTCAAACCGTCTGCTATCTTGATTTTTCGATTTTTCTCGAAAAAATCTTCTTTAGCAGTTTAGAATTTTCTTTATTGGTCATTTGAATTT
>JAHEZO010000092.1 GCA_023250995.1 Flavobacteriales bacterium
GTGGATGCAAAGTTAAAAATTCAGGGTGGTATTAAAAAATGACACTATTGTAGAAAATTTAATTTAGTCGGAAGTCGGAAGCCGGAAGTCAGAAGTCGGAAACAGGAAGTCAGAAGTCTTAGGTCAGAAGCTTTTGGTCACAATAAATAAATAGAATTTAGGTAAAACCCGAATAATTCTAACTTTATTAAAAATGGAATTCTCCCATAGGAATTATCATATTATACCATTTAAACATATAAAACAATCTTTTCCTACCCTCACCCTTTTTTCCCTAAAGGGATCAACGCTCAAGAGTAGGTGGGCTGGTCCCTTCAGGGATAAAGGGTGCGAGAAGGAAGAAATTAAAATAAATGTCTAAATATTATTAGAACTCCGTAGGAGTGAAAAATACAAAGAGCAACATTTAAAAAACATTTTATGTATAAAATTCAATCTTCAAAATTATTAAAGGATGTGATGGGAAATTATTTCAGGGGAATGGGCAACTCAAATAAAAAAATGGCCTGGTGCACCAGCGTGGGTCCTGCCGAATTGATCCGCTCTTTTGGGTTTGAAGTTCATTTTCCCGAAAACCATGGTGCCTTGCTTGGAGCTACCCGAACTGCAAATGATTTTATTCCGGAAGCAGCCAAACTGGGTTATTCGAATGATATTTGCTCTTACCTTACCGCTGATGTTGGCTCCTTTCTTAAAAAGGAAACTCCTATGAATGAACATTACGGCCTTACAGGTGCTCCCAAACCCGACCTCATTGTATACAGCACAAACCAATGCAGGGAGGTGCAGGATTGGTTTACGTATTTTGCCAGAGAATTAAATGTACCTGTAATTGGAATAACTCCTCCACGCCATCTCGATGAAGTATCAGGGGAGGTGATTGCAGATGTTGCTGCGCAGTATAAAAACATGATTCCGGCCTGCGAAAAGACCAGCGGAAATAAATTTGATATTGATAAATTCAGAGAAACTTTAAAACTCAGTAAAGAGGCTACCGACCTGTGGAAAAAAGTTCTTTTTACTGCTAAAGCTAAACCGGCTCCCATAAGTTTTTTTGATGCGGCCATTCACATGGGTCCCATTGTAGTTTTACGGGGAACACAAATTGCAAAAAGTTATTACGAAAAATTACTGGGTGAACTTGAGGGAAATCTTGATCAGAAAATAGGTTTTTTAGAAAATGAAAAATGCCGTATTTATTGGGATGGAATGCCAATATGGGGAAAACTCAGGCCGCTCTCCGATTTATTTATTCAGAATAATGCAGCTATTGTGGCTTCAACCTATTGCAACAGCTGGGTGTTCGATGCGTTTGATGAAAAAAATCCGTTTGAATCTTCAGCAAAAGCATATACCGAAATTTTTATTAATAGGAGCGAAAAAGCAAAAGAAAAAATTCTTACAGGCATGATTAACGATTTTGAAATTGACGGAATTATTTTTCATGATGCTAAAACCTGTTTCAATAATTCAAACGCTAGGTTTGGAATGCCGCAGCGATTAAAAGAAAGCACAGGGGTTCAAACCCTCATAATTGAAGGGGATTTATGCGATTTGCGCTTTTATTCCGAAGGGCAAAGCATAACAAAAATTGAAACTTTTATTGAACAAATTGAAGGTGCCAAAATTTCTGCTGCATGAATGATTCAACATTTCCAAAAATTGGAATTATCGGAATGGGGCCGGTGGGAATGATTCTGGCCGTGAAACTTAAAGAAGCAGGTTGTGATGTGGCGGTTTGCGATTCGGACGAATTAAAAATGAAAAAGTTAAAGCAGGAAGGAATTTTTGTCGAAAATGTTTTTTCATCTTCTGCTGTTTTCGAAAAGGTTTTTACCTCGGCAAAGCAAATGGCTGGTATAAATCTGGATTATTTGATTTTTGCATTAAAATCTTATCAAACGGTTTCCGCAGCAAAAGATGCCGAAGTTTTGTTGTCAGAAAAGTTAACAGTGGTTTCTGCTCAAAACGGAATTGATGTTGAAGACCTTTTATTCCCTGTATTCGGTGAATCAAAAACGCTGCGCTTAATAATAAATTTTGCCGGGAACCTGATTGGGCCCAACCGGGTAAAGGCTACTTTTTTTACACCTCCTAATTTTATCGGTTCCGTGAATGACAGCATTTCGGATGAAGCTGAAATTCTGGCGAATATTCTTAATAATGTTGGATTCACTACTGAAAAACTTTCTTCTTTTGACCTGGAAAAAAGAGCATGGGAAAAAACAATTTTAAATGCATCACTAAGTCCGCTCTGCGGTGTGGGCCGGCTAACAATGGCCGAAGCAATGGCTGATGCTGACACCATTGAACTTGTTGAACAAATAATTAATGAGGGAATTGAAGTTGCTGAAAAGGAGAAAATTCGGTTTCCGGATGATTTTGTAAGAAAATGTATGAGGTACCTTCGGAGCGGTGGTGACCATTTTCCTTCCCTTGCGGTTGACCTTATTAACAACAGGCCCACTGAAATTGATTTTCTCAATGGCAAGTTTGTGGAATACGGGAAAAAACATTACGTAAAAACTTCTCTTAATCTTGCATTTACAAACATGGTAAAAGCCATGACAAATAAAAATGTAATGATGAGGATACCTGGAGCTGTTGGGGAATTCAATAGAAAAATTATAAGTAAAGGCCTCGTTGAGAAAAACAGGCCCGGCCAGTATTACCGTGAAAATAATTTTTTCATGGGAATTGACATAGGTTCGGCATTCACCAAATTTACTGTTATCGACCAAAAAGTAAATCCTGTTTTCCGATTTATTCTGCCTGCAGTAAACAGGGATAAAAATATTCTGAAAAATGTTCTGCAGGCCATTCATACAGATTTTAATATTAAATTCAGTTGTGCCACCGGTTATGGAAGAAAACATTTCTCTGAAACCGATTTGGTCAAAACAGAAATAAATTGTGCTGCGGCAGGGGTATCCCATTTTTTTAATGGTTCTAAAAACATAATTGACATTGGAGGGGAGGATATAAAAATTACACAATGCGACAAAGAAAACAATATTGCAAATTTTTACATGAACGATAAATGTGCGGCCGGAACTGGTGCCTTTTTGACCGAAATTTCTGAAAGAGCCGGAATAAATATTTCCGAAATGAGTTCGCTGGCTGCCAATTCCGATTATGAAAAGGAGTTGAATAGTTTTTGCACCGTATTTGCAAAAACAGAAATTATGAAGTGGGTTTTTGAAGGCATGTCGAATCAGGATATTTCAAGGGGCGTGTATATATCCATTGCAAACAAAGTAGCAAAAATGAGGTTGATTCATGGCATTCCAACTTTTATGATTGGTGGTGTAATTGAGCATCACCCATATTTATCCTCCATGTTGAGTGTTAATTTTAAAGAAGAAATAAAAATAATTAATAACCCGCAGTTTGTTGTTTCTTTTGGTGCCGCATTACTTGCCATGAAAGGGTAGTACCTTTTAGACATTTATTTTATATTCCTTTCTCCCGCACCCATGATGCCTGAAGGAACAACTCCCCTTTCTCCTGAGCGCTGATCCTTTAATGGAAAAAAGGTTGAGGTAAGGAAAAGATAGTTTTTTAGAAACTATCACACCCCCCCAATATGTACATTAGAATAATAGAACATTTGAACAGGGAATAACGAAGTAAAATGAGGGAAAAGAAATATGACAATGAAGAATAGTTAATCGATTTTGCTGTTGATATTATGTTTTATATTGAAGGTTTGACGAAAATAAAATCAGCATCTCATTTAGGAGGACAATTGCTGAGGTCAGGCACTTCCCTATCATTAAACTATGGTGAAGCAAAAAGCGTTGAATCTAAAATGGTTGAAACCGCATCGAATTCTAAACCCACTTCTTAATTCATTGTTCAAATGTTCAATGGTTCGATATTCAATTATTCGGGAGAATGAAAATAAATGTAAGGAATTTAGTTTAAAATGCGATTTTAATGCAATTTATTTTTACAGGCATGATAACACACCCAACGCCCAGCCGTTTTTAGTCAGGCGGGTGAATGATGAAGAATGGGCACCGGTTTTGTGGATGATTTCACCATAATATTTTTAAAAAGAAATAAAAAAAATAATAATCTCATTAAAAAATTTGAGCTGCCGAAATCGCTTTTTACTTCGGTACCGCAATGACTATTAAAAAAATGGGAAGTAAATTTCTCAGAATCGTTTGGCACGTGATTTAGTTTTACCTATAACTTTCCCGGTGTAATGTTCTTTGTGTTTTGGTTTTGAAAATTTTTTATTGTTAAAGATTTCAGATTTTCCCAAAGGTATTGAAATAGATGTCCAATTGTCGGCACAAATAATTTTACCGATAAAAACAATTTGGCCTATGTGATATGAATAATGTGTTAGTTGCCGGTTTATCGCCTCTAATACTGTGTGTCCCTGATTTCTGATATAAATTTCTTTTTCTAAATCGGCCTCTGTCAGGGAGGATAGGGCGTTGAAAAGGCATTCCCAACCCTCATTCCATTTTTCTAATAAATTTTTTCTTGAAATAATATCATTTTCAAATTCAGCATCCCTGTTTCGCCATTTTTTTTCGCCATCTTGGGTCAAAAAATTTGTCCACCGCGAAATCATATTTCCCGAAAGATGTTTTACTATTATTCCAATGCTGTTTGAATGGGCACTGTATTTCCAGCACAATTTTTCTCCGGGTACCTGAACAAATGTTTTTTCCCCAAGAATTTTATAAAACTTAAATTCCTTTATGGCCGAATTAAGATAATTATTCACAAAAAAATTTACTTCATTAAATTAAAAAAATAAAATCTTCATCTCATTCCATCGGCAATTTTATTTTGCCGGATTCTAATTCTTTCACTCCTTTTCTGGCGAAACATTTTTTCTGCTTCATAAAGCTTCGAAATTTTATTAACCGATATTGCCTCTTTGAATTTTGGATAGTAGTATTTTTTTAAATCCAGTTTCTTTTGGGCAAATTCCATTTCACTCATCAACCTTTTTTCCATTTCGTTTTCCGGTATTACAGTGTTAAAATTATTTATTTCAGAAAAGCTCTTTCTAAAATTAGAGTTCAGTACTTTCATTTCTTTTTGGTATTGGGAATATACCGGCCAGAATTTTTCGGCCTCCAGAGTCGTGAGTTGGATTTTATTTGAAATAAAGGCAATTTTCATTGCTTCAATTTTTTCTTTTCTGATGTTTTTTTGCGTTGCCGGTTGTCCAAATGTTAGGGAACAAAGTAGAGTGACCATTAAAAATATAATAGCTGTTGATTTCATAAAAATGGGTTTTAATTAAGGGTTATATTATAAATATTTCCATCAATGGTAACAGTAGCTTTATTATCACAGGATCCGGTCCCGAAATCAAGAGTTCTCATTGGTTTGTTGTCGGGTACAATTTGAACAGTTCCTTTAACAATCCATTGGCAGCCGGCTTCTTTTATTATAGGGCTGATGATGGTAGCTGAATAATTTTTTCCATTGCTGTTGTTTCCGCTGGCCGAACCCGTTATTTTTAACACGTCATCATCCCGGTAATATAAAGTAGATCCGCCCTCAATGAGTTCCCTTAACCGGGCCGAATTCCAGGTGTGGAATTTCCCCTTGGCATTTGTAATTTTCATGTTTTGCCCGGTAACAGTCCAATTCCAGTTGCCCGATCCATTCTTACCATTGGCTGTAATGGTATGAGTGCCTTCAATTTTATTATCATTAACAAAAAAATTGCTGAAAAAAATGCTTCGGTAAGAACCGGATGTAAATTTGTCACCGAAATGAATAATGGTAATTATTCCCCTTCGGTTTCGGTTGTCAGCGCATAAACAATTTGAAGTTCCAAAGTCTATGATAATAGTATCCGGATCGGCACCGTTAAGGGTATCACGGGTAACGTTGGCGCAGGTGCTTAATAATTCATCATCAATTGAAAATCCGGGCTTGGTTTTGAATTTTACCGCTCCGAAAGCTGCGGCATCAGCCATGTTCGAAATATCTTCCGAAATTTGCTGTCCTTGTTCAAAATCACTGGCCGACTGAGTTTCTTTATCATCTTTTTCCTTGCATTTGCACCCTGAAAAAAATGCAATTATAATCAATAGGCCTGCGGCATTTTTAAGCATTAAATCTGTTTTCATAGAAAAAATATTAAAATATTTAAAGTTTTTATGTATGACAGCTATTTAATAAAAAGGTTTAATTTTCCGGGAAAATTTACCAGCTGATGTTTGCAATATTGTAAAAAACAGAAATTCCGCTGTAGCTTGGTTTAAAAGAAGCAGGTTTGTTTTTATTCAATTCATAGGCTACTGCCTGATCATTATAAATCCTGGCTCCTAGTACGTTTCTTCCAAAATTATTGGTTAAAAAAGAGAGGCCGATTCCTCCCAAAATACCCCCTTTTACATAGCCGAATCCTGTTTTATTGTCCAGAGAACTTAATCCTGTTGGGCCATCTTGAATATAAGTAGATTGATAAAGCGAAAGTGAAGCATAACTCCCAATTTCAACAAAAACTGATGGACTTAAAAAGCAATCGTTGCAGTCAATTGGAAATTTTTTAATGATTGACGCGGGAATTCGAAGGAATGATTCATTGATGTATTTTTTGTCCTGGAATGGGCCAATAAAAAATTTCCCGGGGGTGAATGAGAAGTCAGCACCGGTTTTTGCCATCCAGGATTTTCCGAAAGTTTTCCCATATTGAAAGCAAAAATCAATGCCGGGTTTTAGATTTGGATTATTAAAAAAATCGGGGTCGTAATAATTTAAGCGAAACAATGCCGGCTGGATGGAAATCATTAAAACATTTTCCGGTTTTTTAATTGAAACCATTGCTGAGTCTTCCTGAGCAATTAATTCGTTCCTGAATATTGAAAAATACCAGAGGCCAAGGATAATTATTGCTAATTTTCTCATAGAAAAATTATTTTATTTAAAAAGATATCTATCTTCCTTTAATTTGTTTGATTAATTGCCGCTTAAAATCTTCCTCTGCCTTATAAAGCAAGGCAACTTTTTTTACAGGCAGCACTTTTTTAAACTGGGGATGGTATTTTTTTAATAAATCAATTTCGTTTTGCCTGAAAGTAATTTGTTCGTCTACCAATTTTTCAATATCTGCATCCGTCAACTGAATAAAGTCATCTTTGGCACTATTGATAGATTTCCGGTGAGATTTTCTGAGCGTTTCCAATTCATCCTGATATTCATTATAAACGGGCCAGAAAACCTGTGCTTCCTTTGAAGTTAAATTCAGCTTTTTTGTTATGAAGGAAACCTTCATTGCAGCAATGGCTTCATTTTTATCAGAAAATTCCTGAGCGAAAACTTGTTTCAAATGAAAAAAAACAAGCGCTAAAAAACTGCAGATAATGAATCTTAAACCTCTACCAATATTTTTCATAATTCATTAATAATGATTGTTTCATCAATATGATTGTCTAAAAGATAATCTTCAATTTCAATGTTTTGGTTTTTAACGGTATTTTGTGATGGTTCATTGAGTTCTTCAATAATGGTTGATTCTTCGATATCCTGAAAATAAATTGAGTTTGTAAGTTCTTCCGCAGAAACAAACTGGGCTTTTTTGTTAAATGCACCGAAATCGGGTGAGGAGTAGTAATAAACAATTAGGGCGGCAATGGCAGCGGCAACGGCTAATATTTGGTATTTATATTTTTTTAAATAATTAGGAAGATAAATAATTTTAAAAGGAGAAGAAGGTATTTTCTCACGAATGCGATTTGGTAATAATTCAAAATAATTTTCAGGAACTTTAAAACCTGTTTCCGAAATTTTTGCAATGGTAAAAGGCATTTTTTCACCTTCAATTTCAGTTTGAATGTTTTTCTTATTTTTTTCAAAATATTGATGAGGAACCCTAAAATTATTTAATTTTTTAATTTTTGAAAGAGTAGGGGAGAGCAGGTTTATTTCATTTTGGTTTTCAATTTTTGTTATTATTTTTTCTGCCAGAGTTTCAAAATAATCATCAGGCATCAAAAAGAAATTATGTTTTTCGTCATCTCCTCGATTAAAAGAAAACTCCCCTTTACTAAAATCTTCCCCGTTGGTTTCGTTTTGTACCATATTGTATTAGATGCTAATATTGAGAAATAGTTTAATTCTCTTTTACATATTCTTCAATTTTTTTTACCGCATGATGAAAGGAGGCTTTAAGGGCACCAACCGAAGTACCCAAAACCTCTGAAATTTCTTCATATTTCATTTCCTCGTAGTATTTCATATTAAAAACAATCCTTTGCTTTTCGGGAAGGGTTAAGATTGCTTTTTGCAATTTCGTTTGAATTTCATCCCCATCATAATATACATCCGCCTCGAGAGATTTTGACAATTGGAATTCAACCTCCCCAAAAGGAATGTTAAATTGGGCTCTTTTTTTATTCAAAAAGGTAATTGATTCATTTGTTGCAATGCGGTAAAGCCAGGTAAATAGTTTAGCTTCTTCTCTGAAATTATCCAAACCCTCCCAAACTTTGATAAAAACATTCTGCACCACATCATCTGCATCATCATGGGTTATCACAATCCTTCGGATATGCCAGTAAATTTTCTGCTGATATTTTTTGACTAAATAGGTAAAAGCGGTTTTCCGGGTACTTTCTTCTCGAAACATCTTCAACAATTCAATATCGCTGAAATCGCTCATTAATAACAGGGGTTTTGGATAAAATTATAATGTAAGCACAAATTATGATTCCGTAATCAATGTCACAAATTCTCTAACATTGAAAATCCCCCGAAAAAATTATGAGGATTTTGGATTTTGAGTCCTATTGTGTCAGATAAAAAATGTAAGGTTTGTTTTTTTGAAAGTATTTTTTACCTAATTATTCCCTTTCTTTGAATGGACTTTTCGGCCTGGGCTACAATGTGGGCGGCATCTAAACCGTATTTTTTCATCAGGTCTTCAGGGGTACCGCTTTCCCCGAAAGTATCATTTACCGCCACCATCTCGAGTGGGGCCGGAACTTCTCTGGTTAAAAGATGTGCGATAGTTTCTCCCAGCCCACCGAATTTGTTGTGTTCTTCAGCCGATACAGCACATTTCGTCTTCAGCACGGATTCTATGACCGTTTTTTCATCCAATGGTTTAATGGTATGAATATTTATTATTTCAGCATCAATTCCTTTTTGTGCTAAAATTTCTTCCGCTTTAATGGCTTCCCAAACAAGGTGCCCTGTGGCAAAAATTGATACATCCTTTCCTTTTTTCAAAATTATTCCTTTCCCAATTTCAAATTTTTGGCTTTCTTCCGAAAAATTTGGTACCACCGGTCTGCCAAACCTTAAATAAACGGGACCAAAATATTCTGCAATGGCAAGAGTGGCTGCCCTGGTTTGGTTATAGTCGCATGGATTAATGACTACCATTCCCGGAAGCATTTTCATCAAACCGAGGTCTTCCAGAATTTGATGAGTAGCCCCATCTTCACCCAGGGTAAGGCCGGCATGTGAGGCACAAATTTTTACATTTTTACCTGAATAGGCAATGGATTGGCGGATTTGATCGTAAACCCGGCCCGTTGAAAAATTTGCAAAAGTGCCTGTAAATGGAATTTTTCCTCCAATAGTCAACCCGGCTGCAATGCCCATCATATTGGCTTCGGCAACACCGCACTGAATAAACCTTTCAGGAAATTCTTTGGCGAATTCATTCATTTTAAGCGATCCCGCAAGGTCGGCTGTTAGGGCTACTACATTCTGATTTGTTTTTCCCAACTCCAAAAGGCCGGATCCAAATCCTGAGCGAGTGTCTTTAAGATTTTTAACAGTTGCAATCATAGTTTTTTTTTAAAACTTCAGAGTGAATCATTTTACAGATAAACTAAAACATTTTTACCGCCACGGAGCTGCCCGGGGTAATTTTAAATGTTTTTTCAATGGTAAATGCCGAAAGTTTGGCCGATTTTGAACGATAAAAAACACGGTAAGATCCCGGTTGCAGATTGATGGTTTCTTTAGTGGAATTTTCATCCAGG
Organism: Flavobacteriales bacterium; assembly: GCA_023250995.1. Classification (GTDB taxonomy): domain Bacteria; phylum Bacteroidota; class Bacteroidia; order Flavobacteriales_H; family JAHEZO01; genus JAHEZO01. Next base: position 9,981 of record JAHEZO010000092.1, read on the forward strand.
TTGTAAACCCATTTTAACTCATTGTTTTCTTCAATAAATAAGCTGCAAAATCCTGATGAATTCATCAATATGGATGCAATGCCCGGCTGCGGAATTTCAATGGTGGTGGTATGGCTTTGCCTTATATTTACGTCTTTAATGGTAAGCCTCGGGAGCGAAAGAATTTCAAGGTCGTAATCACCCACTATATATTTTATGATAGATTCAAAGTCCTGAACATGCATTGTTTTCATTTCACCGGTCTTTCGGATAATCGCTTTAAGATTTTTGTACTCTCCGGTGCTGCCCCCCACCTTGAGGTAGAGGTATCCCTGGGGAGCATCAAGGGCAATGATATTGTGTTTGCCCGGCACTAAAGTAATGCTGTCTTTGCTAACCGGAGGAAGGGTATGTACCACGAGTTTGTAGGTTGAAATGGGATCAATGTTTACTGTGTCAGGATTTCCGCGGTGATTAATAGTGTGAATATAATTATACATTATCCGTCCGCTGAACTGGTCGTAAAAGGTCATATTCACATCTGTTTCGGTTGGTTTGCTGTTTAAATCAAGTAAGTTTACCTGAGCCGTTGTAGTATTCAATGCTTGTGAAATTACAATGTTGAGCACCATCTTAAAGGTTTCTTCCTTGGCGGCATCAAAGTAGTTTCCAACACATTCAAATGTTTTTTTAAACTCCATATCCAACCCGATACCAATCACAAAAGGTTTTAGCACAATCCCTTTTTTCTGCAGTGCCTGCGAAACGGCACAGGGGTCGCCATTGCATTCTTCAATCCCATCGGTAATTAAAATGATAATATTTCGGCATTCATTACACAGTGGAAAATCCTCTCCTGATTTTTCAAGAGTGAGAGCAATGGGTGTAGTTCCTTTGGGCACAATGGTTTTAATTTTGGTTTTCATTGCAGGAACATTATTTTTTCCAAACGGCACTTCCAGCTTTGTGTCATAGCAATCCTGCCCTTGTTTGTAATTTTTCTGGTGGCCATAAACCCTTAAGGCCAATTCAAGGTTTTCGGCATTTTGCAAACTATCCAGAGCTTCCATAAAAAGTCTTTTTGCAATTTCATGGCGTGAACCGCTTTGCCAGGTTGCGTTCATGCTGTTGGAGGCATCGTATATAAAAAGGATCCGGGTGAGGGGAGGTTTTTTTTCGGGGATTGTTTGGGAGAAAGATTTGTTAATTGACAAGTGACAATTTACAATAAAAAAAATAATGAATAATGAATAAGGAATGAAGGATAGAGAAAAAAAATTTCGAATTGTAAAATTTGAAAATTTGTTGATTCTTTTCATAAGGCCATTTTCAATTCCTGAAATAATCCATTGCTCAAATTCTCTTTCAAGTGGGTTTATGTATTTAATTTTAAGAATGTCCATTTTGTTTTCTTTACAAGGATAATATCCAATTTTTTTAAATTGTCGCATCAGTGATGCGACAATTTTAATTCACGGTTTATTGTCTAACTGCTTTTTGCTCACTTGAACTGCTTTATGCAATTTTTGCTGCAGCAGTTTTTTACTTGGCAACTCTGTAAAATATTCCGCAACTTTAATTCCGGCTTTGTGCAGCTGCAATAATTCAATTTGCTCGTGATTTCCTTCCGCACATAAGATTAAACCAATGGGTGGTTTTTCACCAATATGCATTTCATTTTTTTCAAGCCAGCGCAAATACAGTTCCATTTGCGATTTGTAAGCGGCTTTAAATTTTCCAAGTTTAAGGTCAATGGCAACCAAACGTTTTAATGTGCGGTGATAAAAAAGAAGGTCTAAATTAAAATCTTCGCCATCAATTATCATTCTTTTTTGTCTTTCTACAAAAGCAAACCCCTGTCCTAATTCAAGAATGAATTTTTCAAGTTCGCGCAGTATGGCATCTTCAAGGTTTTTTTCATTATAGGAATTTTTCAATCCTAAAAAGTCGAGCACATAAGAATTTCTAAAAACCAAATCAGGAGTAAGCGTGTCGGAATCCCTGAGAGCATTAATTTCCTTTTTTATAAGTTTTTCCGGCTTCCTGCTGATTGCGGTTCGCTCATACAGCATACTGTCAATCTTATCCCTAAGTGTTCGCACACTCCATCTTTCAATGCGGCACATTTCAGTGTAAAATTCGCGCTGCAAGGGTTGTTTCAATGGAAGCAATAAAGTGATATGGGTCCAGCTCAATTGTCGCATCACTGATGCGACAATCTTTTCGTCCGGAAACTCTCCTGCAAACTGCATCATTCTCCGAATATTCTTTTCTTCAAATCCCTTTCCGTAATTTTTTTCCAATTGTCGCGTCAGTGATGCGACAATTTGTTTTCCGTATTCTGCTCTCTTGTTTTGAAGCACATCAGCATTAATCCGTTTGCCGATTTTCCAATATAAAAAAGAAAGGGTTGCATTAATGTTATATGCAACATACTTCTTGCTTTCTTCAATAAGATTGGCAACATCGGCAAAAAGCTGTTGTTTGTTATTCCTTTTTTTCAGCCTGGTCATGAGAAAAAAAATTTTTCAATAATCACCCAGCGTTTCTTCCAGCTGTGAAAGCGCTTTTGCAAGTTGTTCGTCATTGGGTGCCACTCCGTGCCATTTGTGGGAGCCCATCATAAAATCTACTCCATTCCCCATTTCGGTTTTCATAATAATCATAACCGGCTTTCCCTTCCCGGTTTTGCTTTTTGCATTATGAATAGTGCTGATAACCTCTCCTAGTTTGTTGCCGTTCATTTCCAAAACGTCCCAACCAAATGCCTCCCATTTTAATTTCAGGTTGCCCAGTGAAATTACATCATCTACATTCCCGTCAATTTGCCTTCCGTTATAATCAATGGTTGAAATAAGATTATCCACTTTTTTGGCAGCGGCAAACATGGCTGCTTCCCATATTTGCCCTTCCTGTAATTCACCGTCACCGTGCAAACTGAAAACAAAACTTTTATCTCCGTTTAGTTTTTTTGAAAGTGCCGCCCCAATGGCCACCGACAAGCCCTGACCCAGCGATCCTGAGGCAACTCTAATTCCTGGCAATCTCTCATGGGTTGTGGGATGACCCTGAAGTCGCGAATTAAGTTTTCGGAACGTTGAAAGCTCCTGAACCCGAAAATAACCGGTTCTTGCCAAAACGCTGTACCAAACGGGAGATATGTGTCCGTTCGAAAGAAAAAATAAATCTTCGTTATGTCCATCCATGTTAAACTTTCCGGGGTTGTGATTAAGTATTGAAAAATACATTGCTACAAAAAATTCGGTGCAGCCAAGAGAACCACCGGGGTGTCCTGAATTTACTGCATGAACCATTCTAAGGATATCTCTCCGTACTTGTGAACAGGTATTTTCCAAAGTTTCAATTTCAACTTTATCCCTGAGAATTTTTTCCATAGAATACCGGATGATTTGTGATGCTTTTTTATAA
>JAHEZO010000093.1:0-6548 GCA_023250995.1 Flavobacteriales bacterium
TTGGCCCTTTTTTTCAAATTTTCAAAATATTTTAAATTTTTTTCCTCGGGCTTTTTTTCATTTTTTTTCTTTGGATCCTGGTGGAAGAAATACCTGAAATCGAAGGTGAGGTAATTTCCTGAAATTCCGGCAGAAACTTTTTCTTCAAAATTACTGCTAAAGTATTTAACCGTTGTTTGATAAGAATAGGAAAACGGGCGGTGAAATGACGATCCGAAATAAAAAATGCCTCTTTTGGTTGTGCGATATTCGTATCCAAGGTTGGCCAGCAATGATGGCTGTACCCACCGGTTATGGTTTCGAATTGAAGTTTGCTGAACCTGGATATCATTCCCAAAGTAGTACTCGTTTGTGCCAACATCAGAAGGGAAGAAGTCAATGGAAAATCCAAAGGCGGCATTCATATACATTTGCTCTGCCAGCCGGATATAAATTAATCCCAGGGTAGGTACTTCATACCCCACAATAGAAAACTTCTTTTTTGATTCGAAAGAAATATCCTTATTTGAGACAATGAGTTCTAAATTTCTTTTTACATAATTTATTCCCGTTTCGAGTGAAAAAAGTTTGCTGAAACCCCTGCGGATAACCATTCCTCCCGAAAAACTTATTTTTGGAGACAGTGAATAATTTATTTTGTTTTCACCAAAATCAATCTCTCCCGCCCTGAAAAATTTGCTAGGTACAAGGGGCTTGTATTGGAGGCCCACCGTGATAACCCCGGGTTGGGCTAAGGTGTTTTTTTGAAAAAAAAACAAAAGGAGGAGTGAGGTTGTAAAAAAAAATCTTATTATTTTTCTAATTTCTTGAAATTCGTGAAACCGGGGCATGGGGGAATTTTAAAAGTACTTCAGCAGGGAATACATTATTACATCACCCGGAGTTTTTCACCAACTGCCAGTCTTTTTCGTTTGTTTTTTATTCCGTTTAGCTCGCACAACCGGGCTGTAGTGGTTCCATATTTTGTGGCAATTTTGCCTAAATAATCACCCCTTTTTACCAGGTGAAATTCAGTTCCTTTTGGGTAGGCTGCGTATCCCCACTGGGTTTTGGTGAGGGTAATGGTATCACAAAAAAGTTTCTTTTCCTGGAAGGAAATAAAATTTTGAGGGTTTAAAGGAACTCCTTTAAAGCGGCACTCGAAATGCAAATGGCTTCCTGTTGATTTTCCCGAACTGCCTCCAAGACCAATGAGGTCGCCCGATTTTACTGTTTGACCGGGTTTAACCTTAAGACGGTGAAGGTGGGCGTACAAAGTTTCTAAACCATTATAATGCCTTATCACAACTACTCTCCCATATCCGCCAAAAGTACCCGCAACCCGTACCATCCCGGGGAAGGCTGAGGTAACCGAATCGCCAACTTCCAAATCTATGTCAACTCCATTATGGTTGCAGCCATCCCGCCAGCCGAAATCAGAAGTAAGTATTCCGAGCCAAAGAGAATCTTTTTTATCTTCAAAACTGCGCAGCCTCGGTTTTATGGGGTGGCAATAATTGCCGAGCTTTTCATTTCCCTTAAGGGGAAGGTTCAAAATAGTATCTCCTGCAATGAGGCAGGTTGAATAAGGTTGGGGCACACTGGTGTTCCAGCTTTGATAAAACCCGTCAGCGGGGTAAAAGGAAGTATCCTCTTCCGAATAAAAAATGTTTTCTTCCATTTTCGCACCCCTGTTTGCAACATATAAATTAATTTGATTGATAAGAGGGTAGGGGATGATGTCCATTTCAAAAAGAGAATCAATAAGGTGTACTATTTCATCATCCGACATTCTTTTAATTGTAAGAAAAAGGTGAATTTGCTTTACCAATTGAAGTGGCGGGTGGGTCATCATAAGGAGCGAATCGCGAAACCTAACCACTGCATCTTCCGACATGTAATCCATCCTGTCGAAAAGAAATTTATCTCCATACATCACCAGCGCTCTTACGGTATCTTTTTTAACGGGATGGTGTTCTTCTCCCGAAATTTTAATGGATGAAAAGACAGGGAAAACCAAAATAAAAAATACCAGAAAAGGATATTTTTTCATCCACCAATTACAATATGATTTCCAATTTTTCAAGTTCGCGAAAACAAGTTTTTTTAAAAAGGGACACTAAAATAGTAAAAAATCCTTTAATCGCATAAGGAAATTTTGGGCATTCTAAATATTTTGAATTTGATGAAAAGGCACGAAGGCACTAAAAGAAGGTTTAAGAAAATCCCATATTTACTTGAGTTTTGGGGGCTAAAAAAAGAAAATTTAATTCAAAATTTTATTCCATTTCAACCTGAAAATAATTTACATTTCTGCCTTTTCTACATCATTCCGTTTTCCTAAATTAATTTCACTTGAATTTTCTTCAGGTGCATCCAGGCTAATCAATAATAAACAATTTATTTGAAGCAATTATTTTGCAATCCTCGGTTAACAAGAAGAAATACATTCCACAAGGAAGATTGTTGCGTTGAAAAGCAATTGTTTTTCCCTTAATATTTTTTATTTCGGCAACTTTTTGTCCGATACAGTTTTGTACAGTAAGTGTTGCGTTTTGCAAAAAATGATCCGTTTGCAATGCTGTTTGTAAAGAAAATGGGTTGGGATAGGCAGTAATATTTTTAATAATTTTATTTTCTTGAATTGCCATTTGTAAGGGAAGATTTATTTCTGCTGCATTGAATACTTCATCTCCCAAATGATCTGCAGAATAACCCGAAACAAAAGCAACCAGTTTAATTCTGTTTTCGTTATAATCTGCCGGCAGGGTGTAGTTAATTGTTGTAGAAAAATTCTGACCTATTGCCGGAGTTGATGCAATAATTCCCGGCTGTCCCCAGGAAGTGGGCAGAATGGCCCGAACCACATGGCGGTGAATGAACCCCGAAATGGGGTCTCCCTTTCCGTAAAAAGGATTTCCTGTTGCAGAATTAAAAAGGTTAGCCTGATCGTAATTCCAGCCGGATCCAATTACAGAATCTTCAGCTACATATAAAGAGAAACGGTAATCGCCCGCTGGCATGTTCGTAAGAATATTTGCAGTTATCTGTGTAGAAATATTTCTTGTTATTGGATTCCAAGCGGAATTTAAAGAAACCAAAAGTTTTGGTTGCTCTGTAAGGCGGGTCTGCACATGGGTGTTCCAGTTTGGATATTCCTTAGCCACAAAATTCCATCCGTCATTGAAATTTATTCGGTCTATCGTACCAAGCGGAGCTCCCTGGCCATAAGGGGTTTCAACAGTATCGAGTTCCAAAAAGTGCATAGCATCACCGGGAATAAAAGAATGAAGGGAAACCCCAATCAGGTTGGGATAAGTTTTAAGAAGGGTATCGAGGGTGTATGAACCCATGGGGCAATATCCGCAAAGTGCACCGGTAAATTCTTCGAGCAATATGTTTTTTGTTTGTGCATTAATTATAGCAGGTTGATTTACTGTAAAACAAAAAGCGGAGGCCCAGAGGAGAAAAGGTTTTTTCATTTTGCCCTTTTTAAAGTTTTCTGCAATGTAACTTTTACTAATGAACTATTCTTTGTCAGCCGCTGGGCTTTCTTGTTAAAAATTTATTCCAAACGATAAGCCATTTTGCATATAAAAATCTTTTCTTTTCTCCATTTTTAAATCGTCAGCATTCTTGATTTGGGAGTCGTCATTTGATAAATTGCTATTATATACTTTTCCACCCGAAAAACGTCCTACTGCTAAATTATATCCAATGTTAAATCGTTCGTTTATGTTATATTTTAAACCCAAGCCTCCATTAAGGGTAAAATGATTTCCTGCATTAACACAATTCCGGTGCATATTGTCGTATAAATTATTAATCCCCATTCCTAAAAATATATATGGGGAGAGTTTGGAGTTTTCATTTAGCAAATAGCTATTTGCAAATTTGTATTTAATAACAATGTTTCCCGCTGTCATTCTTGAACGTAACTCACCCATACCTAATAAATCTTTGCACCCCGGACATCTTTTGGATTCTGAGACGATTCTGTTTTTGTCAGATTCTGTTTGACAATACCCGAAGTGGCCAATTGTTACTCCTAAGTTTATATCAAACGACTTATTAAAATACATTCCTACCGTTGCCGCACCGCCACCAAAACAGGTCGTGTTAAATTGAAAAAAGCTATTTCCAAGGTTTCCGTTATAATGCTGAATGTAAGCACCGACAGTGATTCCAAATTTGTTGACTTTATTTTGTCCAAATCCACTTATTGTGCATACAAGTAATGCTGGGATTAATAGATTTTTTTTCATTTTTTGTTTTTTTTAGTTATTAATTATGTTACGCAAAAACATTTTTTACCGCAGAGAACGCAAAGAAAATTTACGGAGAGTTCTCAGAGAAAATGCAATAGTGTATTTCTCTGCGGTTCTTTGCACTTACTCTGTGGTCTTTACGGTTAATGGCCTTTATGCGTAACATAAGCTAATAAAATTATTTTCGTCTTTTATAAGCCGGAATTTATAAGGCCAATGATTAATATTCTTAAAAAAGTTTACAAATTTAATTAAATTAAAAATTTTATTTCCTTTTGTAAGAAACTCCAAGATTAACAATGTAGAAATTATTTCTGTAATTAGGATATTTTATGATTCTTAAAAGACCAATGCCGTACCCTGCTTCAAATGAAAAGATAAAATTTTTTACATTGATGAAGCGACTTAGTGAAAAAAATAATCCAAATTCATTTTGCATTTTGGGCTTAATTTCTTTGGCATAGAAAATTGTGTCGTGAGAATCAAAATTGTTTGGATAATTATTGAAGGAATATCCCTGAGATTTGTAATAGCCATCAATTGCTTTTTCATTAAATGGTTTGTTAAAATATGCACCACAAGAAATATTAAAAATCTTAAGCTTTCTTTTTAAGCCAATAGGGATTTGAATTGTAGATGCGGTCATGTTGTAATTTGCGGAGTCATTTTCTAAACTTGGAGCCGCACTGACACTTGAGAAATTGTATTTGATATGTTTTTTTAAAGTTGTGTAATTAATTTGTGAAACTAAAGAGAAAGATTTTGAAAAGCAATATTCATAATTGATTCCTGCCAGAATTCCCGGATCTATTTCCTTATAATATGTTACATTATATGAATATGAATATCCCGGTGAGCGGTATTCCTCATTAGATTTTTGTCCAGGAATAAATTCGCTAAAAATTACTCCTGAATGAATAGAGAAAAAAGACCTTTGAGATTTTCCGGGAATTGAATCTTGGCCATAAGAAGTCAAAACATTTGAGAAGAGAAATGGCGTCCATAGTATGAAAAGATGTCTCAAAAGGAGTTATTTTTTGTTTAGTTGGTAGCAGAAAGAAATTAAATAATTTTTAAAAGGAAGGGATGTGTCGCAGGATTGTTGGTTATTAAATTAATTTTTAAATCCACCTTTTCCTTTTCATTAAAAAAACCATTCCAATTCCAACAAAAAACATAAATAACATTATCAATGGGTAGCCCCATTTCCAGGTCAGCTCGGGCATAAACTGAAAATTCATTCCGTAAACCCCTACAATAAAAGTAAGAGGCATAAAAATGGTTGAAATAATGGTTAAAACTTTTATCACTTCATTCATTCTGAAGTTAATGTTAGTTACATAAGCATCCGAAAGTCCGGTAACCAGGTCGCGCAGGGTTTCGAGTGATTCGGCTATGTGTATGGTATGGTCGTACACATCTGAAAAATACCGAAGGGTTTGTTTATCAATGATGGAGGTTTCTTCTTTTAAAATTTTGGCCACCGCTTCTCTTACAGGATAAATTGATTTCCTGAATGTAATAAGGTTTTTTTTCAGGTATTGCAATTCGTGATGGGTCTGGTTGGTTGGGTTCCGGTAAACTGCAGTTTCCAATTCTTCGAGGCGGTCGCTCACATTATCAAGCACAACATAATAATTGTCCACAATGGTATCAACCAGTCGGTAAAAAAGATAATCGGCTTTTCTTTTTCTAACCGGGCCATGGGCACGCAGGCGTTCTTTTATCCGGTTAAATAATTCATTTTCTTTTTCCTGAAAAGTAAGAACAAAATTTTTACCCAGAACCAGGCTTATGTTTTCGAAAGTTACATTATCGTTTTCAAAAGCCCCTGATATTTTCATGGTGAAAAAAATCAACTCATCGTGTTCTTCGTAAGTGGGCCGGTGTTGGGTATTGAGGATGTCTTCGATATTTAAAGGGTGCAGATTAAAGTTTTTCCCTATTTTCTCAATCAGTTCAACATTATGCAAGCCATCAATATTAACCCAGTTTACATTTTCATTTTTAAATAATTGGGCAAATTGTGCAAAATCCGGACTGGTTGATTCTTTCAGGTCGGTCTCATTATATGAAATAAGGTCGAATGAATTCTTTTGTGTTTTTTGAGTTCCTACGTGCAAAAGAGCACCGGGCGGGAGGCCTGCTTTTTTTGAAACCTTTATTCTTTTTTTGTTTGCCATTTATTTAAAAAATTCATATTTATAGTGGTAAACCGAGGTGAGTTTTTCACCCAAAGAGAATTCTTTTTTTTCACTCATTAATCCGTTTTCATCATAATGGTAAATTTCCATTTTCTGA
>JAHEZO010000093.1:6558-13324 GCA_023250995.1 Flavobacteriales bacterium
AACTGTCGGGGTAATATTGAATGGATTGAATTAAATTTTCGTTATCATCGTAACTGTAAACCCATTTGGATGTAAAATTACCTTCTTTATCGGTTTCAAGATTTTCGGTCATCAGCATACCTTTATAAGAATAAACATTCTTTGCCCTTAGGCCTGCGGGGCGGTACCAGTAATATTCTTTCATTCGGTTTTGATCATCATAAACGGCTGTATTTTTATAAAAAAAGGAATCCCCCGGCTCTTCAAATAATGCCTTTGAAATTAAATTATTCCTGCTGTCATAACCAAATGTTTTTTTATAGAAAAAACTGCTGTCGGATTTAAAGGCATTTGTTTGAATTAGATTCCCCGAGCTGTCGTATACATGAATGGCAAAAAAATCAATTTTACCATCAGGTAAAAAAACTGTTTCGCTGGTTAGGAGACCTTGATCTGAATAATTTTTCAGCTGGTGAATGGTTTCTTTTCCTTCTTTCCCCTGAAGCATTGAAATTTCAAATTCGGTAATCTGCCGGATTTTATTTTCAAGGATAAATTCCCTTTCCTTTTGCTTTTTTGTTTTTCCTTTTTCAGAACAACCAAAGATAAAAAGGGAACTTAAAAAAAGGGCAAACCAGGGTAAATATTTTGGAGAAAAATTAAATGGAAGGCTTCGGAAAGGAAATAAAAAATATTCCATTCTGTTATAAAGGAGCCCTGATATTTTCGATAATGGATAAAAAGGCATTTTTATCAACCCATTTAAAATTTCCGTGAACTGATAGAAGAGAGGTGTCGATGGGATTGAAGTCAACTTTTGTTGCTTCCAGGTGCATTTCTAATCCCTGTTTTGTATCCCGGTAATCGAGCAGGAGATAATTGAAATCTTTGTAGGGGCTGTTTCCCAGGTAAACTTTTTTCTTTTCATAATAAAAGATTTCAAATTTTTTATTATTGGTAAGGTCATTCACAATTGCCTTTTTGCATTTGAAACCTGCAATGGTTTTGGTTTCTTCCGTTGGTTCAATTTTATATTGAGGAATGTTTTCCTGAATTTTAACATCCTCGGGTGTGTCGGTAAAGGCAAAATTTTCGCCCATCCCGTTTATTAACAGGGTGGTAAACTTTTTATTATCGTTTTCAAGCAGGTTAATTACCTGAATAATTCCCATGGCCGAGGTAATAAAACTGGCATTTTTATTTTTAAATGTGAAAATTGTTTCATGGGGGAGAAAGGTTTCCATTTTACCGGGGTTCCCGGTGTAGGTAATAGAATAGGTAATTTGCCCTTCACCTTCAGTAGGAATTTGGTTTGAAAGATTAGCGCAGGAGCAAAGGGTAAAGCAAATAATTGCAATAACCAGTTGGAAGGTAATCTTCATTGCTTGTGGCTTATTTAGGGCGAACTTACAAAACATCTTTTATTATAAAAATAAAAAAACCATCCTCATCCGTTAAGAGTTGGATGAGGATGGTTTAAGGTTAAGTTTTTTTTGAAACCTAATTTTTAGTATTCCACATTATTTGTACCTTTCAATTGCACATGGGAAAAAACCTTAACCTCATTGCCAAGTCCGTGATTGATGTAAAAATCTTTGCGGTTAAAGTTGAAATTTCCTTCAAATTCAAAGTACCAGTTAAAGGTGGTTCCTGCTGAATTCCACACTTTCTTTTTCCCGAGGTATTCAAAATACATGTTTTCTGTTTTTGCAGTTCGAACTCCCCAAGGGCCATTATATCCAAGGATTGTATCAGGAGTAAGAGGTGTAACTCTGGGAGCAACAATTTCGCCACCTTGATGTTTGTATTTAGCTTCAAGAGTTCCATGTGCCAGAAATCCTTTTCCGTAATTTTCAACATTGCCTGCGGTTGCATAATAATATGCTGTATCGGATTGAGCCAAAACATAAGCCGTTGTTCCTACCTTATAGGTATCAACTCCCAATGCGGCACTTGCACAGGCACCCACCGCATCCCTTCCTGGCTCAAGTGTATTTAGGGTAGAAACTAGTACATAACCTTTAAACCTTGTATTTGCGGGAGCTGATTCATCAAAATAAAACTCGGTAAGTTTAAATACATTAAATCCACCTATTACAGTAGCATATGGATCCTGATCATCGAGGTGCCTTATTTCAAATGAAGCTTTGGAATGTGATTCGGCTGCAGCATATTTTATTGACCCCATGCTTCCTGTAGTGTCAGCAGCCACTATTGAAATTTTTAATGTTCCTGTTGAGGCAACTGTAGCCAGGGAAATGTTTTGCGAAATATTTGAAGAAGCCATTACCACAGGATAGCCCGGTACAGTTTCAAAATTTATTCCTTCTATTGGTGTCTTTTCATAATTCTGGTTTTTGGTATTGTATTTAGCCCAGATAAAATAGTTTCCCGGTAAAAGGTAAGGAAATGAATAAGAACCCGAGGAGTCAGCAAAACAGGTGGCAACTGCATTTCCGGATTTTGAAGAACCTGAATAAAGGGAAATTGCTGCTCCTTTTGCAAGTTGCATTGCTCCCGAGTAATCAGGGTACTGAGCTATACCCGAAATGGTTTTTCCAAATAGGGTATCATGGATGGGTACAGGGACAACCACTATGTCCTTTCTGCATTTGGAGAAAGTGAAGATTAATCCTACGGCAAGAACGCTTGCAATTGCCGTAATTTTCAAAATTCTTAATGTTGTTTTCATGGCTTCTGTTGTTGATGTTATTGTTTTGTTTTTATGAAATGATAAATTATTTCCTAAACTCTGAATGCAAAAAACGTTACAAACGGCAAAATGCCCAATGATTAAGGTTAGTACTAATTTTGCTTTTTCGCAAATTGAAGGGAGGAGAAAACCCAAGGGAGAGTTTCAGAATTATTTTTTGAAGTAATTTTTTTTGGGCTGGTTTGATTGGAAAATAACCTATTAACTGAAGTTACGCAAAAAAATTAATTTCCAAAATACAAATTTCAAAATACAAATAAAATTCAATATCAAACTTTCAACTTTCAAAGCGTCTGCTATCTTGATTTTTCGATTATTGTCGAAAAAAATTTCTTAAGCGGTTTAGAATTTTCTTTATTGGTTATTGGAATTTATTTGCAATTTGATTGTTGTTATTTGTAATTTGAAATAGAGGTGTGCGTAACATCAGTAATTAAATTTTCAATGAGAGCAAATTGACCAATAATTGTAAGTCGAAAGTCGCAAGTTAATCAGGGTGCGGATTTCAAAAGAAACCGGGAAGATTCATAAACTGGAAGATATTATTAATGGCCGACAGGCAAAGGATTTTACATTCTGCTTTATTTATGCTTCTTAATAATATCTCTGAATTTTTCAATATTTACAAGAGAAATTTTTTTCCCCTTTCTTTCAAGAATTCCTTCTTCTTCAAAGTCTCCCAGCTGGCGGGATACCTGCTGTACGTTGGTTCCGGCAATATTTGCAATATCCACTCGTACATTATCAATATCAAGCACCCCATTTTTTACCGGTATCACCGATTCCCAAATCATCAGTAACGCATCGGCAATTTTTTCCCGTATATTCATTTGGGCCATGCATTTTACCCGGTTTTCCATTTTCCGCAATTCGGTTGAATAATACATCATTAATGCAACAGTGAATTCTGAATTTTTTAAAAAAATTTCATTGAGCAAATCATTTTCAATAAAACAAATGATTGATTTCTCCATGGTCACAGCATTTAACCCGTAAATTTCGTTTTTAGATCCCCTGTGCCCGAAAATCTGCGCTTTTTTTGCAAACCTTACAATTTGTTTCTTTCCGTTTTGCCCTGATAAATGAATTTTTATTAATCCCGATTTAACAAAATAAATTCCTAAAACGGGGGCTATATCTTCAAAAATATTCTGGTTTGAATTAAGGAGAATCTGAATTTTCTTTTGGTCAATAATGGTTAACCATTTATCTGAGCAATGTTTCTTAACAAAGCAGGAATAAGTTTCACAGATTTTACAACTTTTTGGATCCATAATTTTTATTATTTAAACAAAGAAACAAAAGGTAAACAAAATTTAATATGATATTCATCAATAGGCCAATTGCTAATTAATAAATAAAGTGCAATAATAATTGATGAATTATACCATTTAGAAATTTATATAAATTTCTTCCTTCCCGCACCCATAAGAATTCAAATTAAAAAAAGAAGGGTGTATCTTGAGTCCCAAGTTCGTCAAATAACGAATCAAGTGCGGGATCATCAATTTACACCCGCAACAAACTTATAAAAAAGTTTGGAAAAAATTTGGAATTTAACGGTATAACTGAAGGGACCAGCCCACCTACTCTCGAGCGTTGATCCCTTTAGGGATAAAGGTTGAGGGAAGGAAAAGATTGTTTTATATTTCAAAAAGTATTACGAATCCTTTGTTTTGATTTTTTTGGAGAGCATATAGTACACCAAAGCAATGTTTTCCCCTGATTTAATTTTAATCCAAAAAATTTTATTGGGGATAAAACAGACACCCTATTTTGAATAAATTGTGTCCATAGAAACCCCGTAACCGGCCCAAAGTCCGAAAGCTCCTCCTTCAATGTTTGTGGGAAGGGTGGAAGGGGAGGCAAAAGGGTTTCCGTTATTCCAAATTTCTGCTTCATATTTTCTGATAAAGTGCATTACGGATTTCTCAATAGTGCAAAATTTTATTACAATGGTATCGCTGATTTTATAAAAATGTGGTTTTTCCCCCGGCAAATCAACTCCTTCTTCCGAAGGGCGGTTTCCACGATCGTATCCAAAATCAAAACTTTTTCCGTTAATAAATTGATCGTTAAACGCTGAGCCGATGGGTGGAATAAAATTATTATCCTTTATTTGTCCGTAAGAACCATGGCTAATTCTTTTTGCAAACCACCGGTATGCATTGCCTAGTGTATCCGGGTCGGTGAGATGAGCCCAGGCAAGCCCATGGGTAGCCTCGGGTGTATTGGGCTTAAACCAAACGCTGTCGAGGTGAATAATCTCAGGAATTTTAGTGCTGGCTGAATAAATCTTCCCCCCTGATTCAATGGTTAATCTGTAAATTTTTCCGGGTTCCCCGGCAAGAAATTTTCCGGATAATAAATCTGGCAACGAAACCGTGTACAAACAATAATTATAACCTTTTAGTTCATCGGTTGAAATTCCCAGAAAGGCTGCCGCAAGGGGAATTAATTCAGGAGGGAGAGTGTTGGTGCATAATTCAGGAAGAATAAATTGAGTACCGTTAACCAGTATTGAAACCTTTGCATTATGTTCAAAGGAATTTAAAAAGGAATTGATCCCGGTGGGTTCAAAATAACTCACACTATTGGTCAAAATTATATAGGGAGGCTGCCCTGATTCAATTTTACCATCCACCACCAAAACATTGTTTTGAATTGGAATTTCAAGTTCAATTTCTTTTTCGCAGGACAAAAAAATGGTAATAAGAAAAAAGCAAGCGGTGAAGTAAATTTTAAAATTCTTATGGTTCCGTATATTAATCAAACGGATAAATTTAAAAAATTTATTGATTGGATAAAAGACAAAATTTAATATTTTCAGAGGACTTTCCATTTATAATTTTTAAATAATAAATACCATCCGGATGATTTGAAAAATCAAGAATGTATTCCGATTCTCCCCCAGATGTCGTCTTCATAATTTTAAAATCTAAACTTATTTCTTCCCCGATAATATTGAAAACAACAAATTTTATTTCATTTTTTTCAGAGGCCAATGAATTAAACTCTTCCAAATACAAATGAAAAATTCCGCTCCCGGGGTTCGGGAAAATTTTAATTGAATTATTTTTATTTTCATTTGAATTTACCCCATTGGGGTTTGTAACATAAATGTAATTTATGTAAACATTGGTATCGTTGGGGCAGTTATCATTTCCGGCCACAAGTGAAACGGTAAAATATCCGGTATCCGAAAAAATATGGCTTGGATCCTCAAGGTTCGAAAAAGCACTATCCCCAAAATTCCAGATGTAAAAAGAAGCGTTATCCGAAAGATTTACAAAATTTATTACCGCGTTCGGCAGGTAGGCAATGGTATCATTGGCGCTGAAATCAGAAATTGGTTTCGGAACTATGTTTATGCTCACGTTTTGCTGAAGGGTATCCACACCACCGGGACCCGTTGCAATTAAGGTTACATTATAATTTCCGCTGGAGGCAAAGGTTACCGAAGGATTTACTGAGGTACTTGCGGGTGGTGTTCCTCCTGAAAATGTCCATTGATATGAAGTTGCACCGGAAGAATTATTGATAAAAACGACCGGGCTTCCTTCGCAGGTATAACCCGACCCGCTGGTAAAAAAGCTTGCTACCGGCTGGGTTAGTGTTGGATCAGGACCAACGTAAATATAATTTATTAATTCAATTGTATCGGCTTTACAAAGCCCGTTGGATGAAATAAGCGTTACCGTGTAGTATCCTGTGTCGGCATACGTGTGGTTGGGGTTTTGTAGGGTGGATGTTATGCCGTCACCGAAATTCCAGAAATATGAATTTGAATTCGTGGATGTATTGGAAAAAATAACTGTGGCATTAGGTTGATAAACTGAAGTTGAATTTGCAACAAAGGAAGCAGAAGGAGTTGGATTTACCGTAACCGAAATATTTTGAATTAAGGTGTCGGAGGTGTTGCCGCTGCTGTAAGCAATCAGGGTAACGGTATATGTTCCGCTTGAAGAAAATGCAACGGAAGGATTCGAGGAAGTGCTGCTGGCTGGATTTCCGCTCTGAAAGGTCCAATAAAATGAAGTGGCATCAGTAGAGGTATTTTGAAAATTCACAGTT
>JAHEZO010000094.1 GCA_023250995.1 Flavobacteriales bacterium
CATCCAAAACAAATTTCAAAAAATAAATTTTAATAAACTTATATCTTTACCAGCCCTTTTTTGAGACTTGGGTTGGCTCAGTTCAGTCAGTAATAATTTACATTTTTCAAATGGAACCTCAGGAAGAAAAAGAAATGTCGTTTCTCGACCACCTGGAAACTCTCCGCTGGAATTTGATTCGGTCTGTGGTAGCCGTGGTGTTGGTTTCAATTGCTGCATTTTTAAACAAAAGATTAATTTTTGATATCATTCTTTTTGGCCCTAAAAAGTCCGATTTCATAACATACCGTTTATTCTGCCGGCTTTCCGAAAAACTCCATCAATGGGTTCCCTCTCTGGTTGAAAAAGGGGATATATGCATTGGACAGGAGATGCCTAAACTTCAAAACATCACAATGGCAGGGCAGTTTACAACCCATATTACCGTGGCCCTTATTGCCGGAATAATAATTTCTTTCCCCTATATTGTTTGGGAGATGTGGCGGTTTGTTAAACCCGCACTAAGAGAAACCGAAAAAAAGTACACTTCGGGAGTTGTGTTTTTTGCATCCTCCCTTTTTCTTACCGGATTGTTATTCGGATATTTTCTGGTGGTACCCCTGGCAGTAAACTTTTTGCTCAATTATCAGGTGAGTGAGGAGGTAATTAATTTGCCCACCCTGTCAAATTATATTTCATTGGTTACAATGATAACGCTTGCCTGTGCAGTGGTATTTGAACTTCCCCTGATGATATATTTTCTAACCAAAATAGGAATTGTAGGACCGGAATTTTTGCGAAAATTCAGGAGGCATTCCATTGTAGCCATTCTCATTATTGCGGCCATAATTACTCCATCTCCTGATATTTTCAGTCAGCTCCTGGTGGCCTTTCCATTGTATTTTTTATATGAAATAAGCATTTTTATTTCGGCTTCGGTGGCAAAAAAACAAAAAGCATAAATGAATTATTTTAAAATGGTGATTTTTAAAAAATATTTGGTAAATAACATTTCTCAGTTTCAAACTTTTGCCTTTCGGTTTATTATTTCCCTTTTGGTTCCGGTTATTTTTTATTCCTTCTCTTTCTCCCAGACAACAAAAATTACAGGAAAAATTTCAGATGCCGAAACCAAAAATCCATTGCCCTTTGTAAACATTGCTTTTAAAAACAGCAAAATAGGAACAACTTCAAACATGGACGGAAACTTTTTGCTCGAAACCTACTATCCTTCCGATTCCATAGTGGCTTCTTCGGTAGGTTATCAAACCATGGCAAAAAAGATAAAAAAGGATGTACCCCAGGTAATAAATTTTGAAATGAAAACCGGAAGCATAGAGCTTGCCGAAATAGTGATTAAGGCGGATAAAAAAGCCGAAAATCCGGCTCACCCCATTATGCGCGGTGTTATTGAGCATAAAAATGCAAACAACCGCGAAAAACTTACTTCCTATGAGTATGAAGCTTACAACAAAATTGAATTCGACCTGAATAATATTGATGAAAAATTCAAACAGCAAAAAGTGCTGCGGCCCTTTAATTTTATTTTTGATTACGTTGATACCTCTGAAGCAAAAGATTTTCTTCCGGTTTTTATTACAGAAACCATGTCCGATTTTTATTTCAAAAAAAATCCCAAGTCTCAAAAGGAAATAATAAAAGGTTCGAGAATTTCGGGAATAAAAAATGAAAGTGTTTCTCAGTTTATGGGTGATATGTACCAAAACGTAAATGTGTATGATAATTACATTACGGTATTCGGGAAAAGTTTCATTAGCCCAATAGCCGATTTCTGGAACATTACTTATAACTATTATCTCATGGACAGCATGTTTATTGGAAATAACTGGTGTTATAAAATCAGGTTCCTGCCAAAAAGAAAACATGAGCTCACCTTTTTGGGCGACCTATGGGTAAATGATACAACCTATGCAATAAAAAAAGTGGAGGCCACTATTGCCGAAGATGCCAATATAAATTTTGTGAATGAACTAACCGTGGTTCAGGAATACGAACAGGTTGAAAAAGAAATCTGGATGCTTGCAAAAGATAAACTTGTGGTTGATTTTGCACTCACCAATCAAACCATTGGTTTTTACGGAAGAAAAACAACTTCCTATAGAAATTTTGTAGTAAACAGGCCAAAAGAAAAAGAGTTTTTTTCTAACGAGGAGAATATTGTTATTGAAGATGATGCCGATGATAAAGCCGAAACCTATTGGGATACCGCCCGGCATGAAATTCTTTCAAACCGCGAAAAGCTAATTTATCATATGGTGGATACCATCCAGCAAGTTCCTGCATTTAAAACTTACGTTGATCTAGTTTACATGTTTTTAGAGGGATATAAAGAGTGGGGGAAGGTTGAATTCGGACCTTATTTTTCGGCTTTCAGTTTTAACCGGGTGGAAGGAAACCGTTTCCGCTTCGGAATGCGCACGAGCAATGCCTTCAGCAAGCGTGGAATGCTGGAGGGGTACGTGGCCTATGGCACCCTCGACCAGCGGTTCAAGTACGGTGGAAGTGTTTTTTATTTCCTGAGCAAAAAACCAAGAGAATCTGTTTATTTTTCATATAAAAATGATGTGGAACAACTTGGGCAGGGGTTAAATGCCTGGCGGCAGGATAATATTCTTGCCTCAGTTTTCAGAAGGAACCCATCCATCAAACTCAATGGTTTTGAAGAATACAATATTGCTTATGAAAATGAATTGTTTGCCGGATTCTCAAATAAACTGATTCTTTCCACCCGTAATATCTGGCCACTTGAAAGGGCATCGGTGCAGTTCCGCCATACCGATGAAATGGGATTGGTTGCTTCAGTTAACAATATCAGAACAACCGAATTTTCCATCCATACCAGATTTGCTTATCAGGAAAAATATGTTTCCGGACAGTTTGACCGTGTAAGTATGGGAACCACCTACCCCGTAGTTCAGCTCAGGTACAGTTTTGGAGTTAAAAATATTTTTAAAAGCGATTACGATTACCAGCGCCTTTCCATTGTGGTAAGCAACAGCGATATTACCATCAACCCCATTGGATATAGTGATCTGGTGGTTGAAGGCGGAAAGGTTTTTGGAAAAGTACCATATCCTTTGTTGGAAATTCACAATGGAAACGAAACCTATTCTTATGATAAAACCGCTTTCAACCTGATGAATTATTATGAATTTGTAAGTGATGAATATGCCAGTGTTTCGCTTGCCCATCATTTTGACGGCCTGTTTTTAAATAAAATACCCCTTATGAGAAAATTAAAATGGCGGGAAATTGCATTGTTTAAAGGGGTAGCGGGACACCTTAGTTATGACAGTGCTAAAATTCTGGATTTCCCGTTAACCTTATCTTCGCTGAGTAAAAAACCCTATTATGAAGTTGGTTTTGGAGTGGAAAATATTTTAAAGGTAATCCGGCTGGATGCTTTGTGGCGCTTGAGTTATATAAATCCTGAATACCGGGATGCTTATAAACAAAAAACAGGTGGTAATGTTCAGGTATTTGGTTTGAGGGCAACCTTGCAGGTAATATTTTAAATTATGATATTAAAGACTGAAAATTTAATAAAAAAGTACAGAGGAAGGTCTGTGGTGAATGATGTTTCGGTAAATGTAAAGCAAGGTGAAATTGTTGGATTGCTCGGGCCCAACGGTGCAGGAAAAACCACCACTTTTTATATGATAGTGGGATTGATAAAACCCAATTCGGGAAAAATATTTTTTAACGACCGCGACCTTACTTTTGAGCCTATGTACAAAAGGGCCAAACAAGGAATTTCCTACCTTCCGCAAGAAGCTTCCATTTTCAGAAAACTCAGTGTGGAGGATAATGTAAAAGCCATTTTGGAAATGACCGGGATGTCGAAGGAAGAACAAAAAAATAAACTGGAGCAATTGCTTACGGAGTTTGGCCTTCAGCATGTGCGTAAAAACCGTGGCGACCTTCTTTCGGGGGGTGAAAGGAGGAGAACTGAAATTGCCAGGTCGCTTGCGGTGGATCCAAAATTCATTCTTCTGGATGAGCCATTTGCCGGAGTTGATCCCATTGCGGTGGAGGATATTCAGGCCATTGTTTCAAAGCTGAAAGAAAAAAATATCGGAATAATTATTACCGATCACAATGTGCACGAAACCCTTTCCATTACCGACCGTGCCTATCTTTTATTTGAAGGAAAAATACTTAAACAAGGCACTGCCGAAGAACTTGCCAACGATGAAATGGTTAGGCGAGTTTATCTTGGGAAAAACTTTGAACTGAGGAAGGCGGTAAAATAATTATTACTGATGTTACGCAAAAAGTAAATTTTTCACGCAAAGTCGCCAAGTTCGCAAGTGGAATATTTGAATAAAAGAAAATTTAAAAATACTTTTCAATTTTAATGTTGATTTTAATAAATACGAATTACGTTTTTAAGAACGCAATGTCCCCCACAGTTTTACTGTGGGGGCTGCTCTGCGGCCTTAAAACTTTGCGACCATTGCCTGCCTGCACGAAGCCGTTTCGGCAAAGGCAGGCGGCCCTGCGTGAAATTTTTATTTAATATTTTTAATAAAACCATTTGCGTAAGTTAAGTTATTATTAAAAGAAGTTTCGCAAAAAACTGAGCTGCATTTAAAAAAAACCAAGTAGTTCTATCGGCACTTTTTCATTGGTAAAACATTTCGCCCATCTATTGAACCAAGTAATAAATTAAGATCCGTATAAAATCACAATTGAATAATTGAATAAAAGATTACTTGAGCAAATGATTGAAGATAAAAAGGGAAAACATTCTACATCTCAAATTGCGGGGGGCTCGTTGAAAAATCTGGTGCGGAAGCATTGTGTGTTGATGTGATGGCTGTGGCCCAGTAGGCCGCTGGATGTGCGACAACAGCCATCGCAGGGTTCATCAGATTTTTCGATTTTTTGCTTACTTTTTATAAAAAAAGTAAGAAAAAATAAAAATTGGTGATGGAAAGTTCTCGAAACAAGAATTATGGGAATGATTTTTAATTGAATTGGTTTTTGGACTTTTAATAATGAGAAACGGAATAAATCCAGTTAATTCGTTAAAAATGAACATCTCTGTCCGGAAAGGAAAAAAAACTGATTTGCCCGGGGTGCTTACCCTAATAAAAGAACTGGCTTTATATGAAAAAGCTCCTCTTGAAGTAACCCTTACCCTTGAGGAACTCGAAAAAGATTTTAAGGCCCACCATCCTTTGTTCAGCTTTTTTGTTGCCCAATGGGAATCAAAAGTCAATCGCAGCAATAAAAATGGCAGAAAAGTAATTAACCCCATTGTTGGGATAGCTCTTTATTATTATGGGTACTCCACATGGAAAGGAAAGCGAATGTATCTGGATGATATTGTTGTTACCGAAAAATTGCGGGGAAAAGGAATTGGAAAAATGCTGTTTGATAAGGTAGTGAGCGAAGCAAAAAAAAATAAGGTAAAACAAATCATGTGGCAAGTGCTCGAATGGAATACCCCTGCCATTAATTTTTATAAAAAATACAATGCCATCCTCGATCCCGAATGGATTACAGGGAAACTGAATGAGGAGCAGTTGGGGAGATTGAGGTAGGCGGAAGTCAGAAGCTGGAAGTGGGGAGATGGGGGAGGCTTAAGTTTCCGGGAATTTGAATTTACTTTTCCCCTGCTTTTATTGAGTCATCTGGAATTGAGTTTATCGCACAATCAAATAAGGTAATATCGGAATTTAAGCCAATCCACCCATAATAATCATTATTACTTTTGTGCAGAACAATTCCAAGATATTTCTTTTCACTAAACGAACAGTTACAGGGAGAATCCATGTATTCAGAATACATAATGTAATAAATTTTTATTTTTTTAGATTCAATCCCTATATTATCCAAACTATCTAAAGCGCTTGAGCATGGAGACACCAATGAATATTCAATACAATTGTGAGTGGAAGCAACTATTAAGAAATTGCCATTCAGAGCCTCAATTCTTTTCTTTGAAAACCACCAGTTGTTATTGGGTGGATACCACATATAACTAACTTCACGATAAATATTAATATCCGCTATGCTATCATGGTTAATATCTAATTGATTTTGCAATACTCCTTCATTTGGTGGATATTTAAAAACGGTATCCGGTTCAAAGTTGTAATAAGAAATTATTTTTGCGTGAGTAATTGGGTGTGTTGGTTCAGGTGTATTTTTTTTCACAGGAATATTATCCTTTGAGCATCCTAATCCTTGGAGAAAAAGAATACAAAAAAAAAGAATTTTTTTAAAACCATGTTTTAATTTACTCAAACAAAATCTTACCTCCATAACTTTTTTTCTTATTACCCAAAGTTACATTATAAACCCCTTTTGCTTCGGCTTCTAAATTTATTTTTATTTTTTCTTCTTCCATTACTACATTTTGCTGTTGTATTAGTTTGCCGTTATTATCAAAAATTTGCAAGGTTAAATTTTCTTCTTTTAAAAATTCATCAGGCACTGTGATATTACATTTGCCTGTGTTGGGGTTGGCGTAAATTAAAAGTTGGTTGGTGTTTGTATTACCATGCCTGATATTAATGCTTGTAAAAATTGTGGTATCATGTTTTCCAACAAAACCATCCCGGCCTCCATAAGAAGTAAGGGATGTGGATCCCAATAATATTGTATCATAAAAATTTCCGGTTATATATAGTCCATTATTATCACCTGCAATTCTACAACCCTCAGCTTTTCCAAAATTAATTACTCCAGTACAATTACCGTCCTTATTATATTTGGCAATAAATGCATCTTTTTCTGTTGAAGCATTTACAGTAAAATTACCAATGGTGGCACTGCCTATAAGGTTGCCGGAAACAAAAATATTATCTATATCATCTATATAAATGCTCGCCATTACAATTTTATTATTTGAATTTTCGGCCTGCCGGAGCCAAATTTTATTGCCGTTTTCATCAAATTTTGCAAGATAAAAATTGGATACCGCATTTGACGTTAGGGTATCACTATCAAAAATTGCTGACCCTCCACCATAATTCCCTGAAATGTAGAAATTATTTTCTTTATCAAAGTAAAGTTTTCCATTTGTGTAATTGCCACCAAACATTTTATACCATTTTACCTGGGCTAAGGAATCTAATCTCGCCAGAATTATTCCATAATAATTATTTGTTTGAATGGAAATTGTATCAAGTGAAAATGTATCTTCAATATTTTCACCTGTTAAATAAATATCAGAGTTATTAATCCTTAAGGAATAGGGCACCGCCCCAGAATAATAAGAATTATTTGCATAATTAAAAATCTTTTTTACCCATAAGCAATTTCCATTGTTATCATATTTGGCTATAAATCCTCCACCTGTAAAATTAATTGCATCAAAAGTTCCGCCTGCTGATTGACCTGAAATTAATAGCGAACCATTTTCACCTTTAAAAATCGTACACACATCATCAAACGGACCACCTGCGCTTTTAACCCACATACAATTTCCATTCAAATCAAATCTGGCAATAAACATTTGTTTGTCATTATAGGAAGTTATTAATGTGGTTGAATCAAATTGAATTTTAGTAACAAAACCGCCAGCCATAAAAATTGAACCGGAAATTGAATCAAAAACTATTGAAGCTCCTTCTCCTTTAGGATACAACCAATCGGTATTGGGCCCCCCAAATTGTTTTACCCAAAGTTCATTACCCGAGCTATCGTATTTAACGAGAAAAAAATCATTATCACCGTTGATTGTAAAACTGTCCGTTTGGAAAAATGCAGTCGGCTTTTGTACTGTTACAATAAAATATAAGTTACCATTGCCATCAACACTGGGGCTTGAAGCATCATCCAGCGATATGCCACCAAATTTTTTTGCCCATTGCCAACTTTGGGAAAAACTGAATGTAGTTGAAATAATAAGATAGGCAAATAATATAAAAATGTTTTTTTTCATAACAGCTTTTTTAATATTATTGGACCATAATTTTTTTGTTAAACAGAATTTCTCCATCATTTGTTTGCAATAAATAAACCCCTTTAGGTTGTGCCGATAAATCAAGCTGAAAAGTTTGAGCATTAATGCTGGATGATATTATTTTTCTCCCGAGGAGATCAAATATTTCTAAATTCCTCAATTGAGAAACATTGTTTGGTGCGTGTAGCTTTACTTCGAATAATCCCTTATCTTGAGAAGGAAATACTGAAATGGAATTGGTATTATTAGAAAATTGAAATGTTAGTTCAATTTCTTTTTCGCTGGCTTTAATCTGATTTTCTTCCAATGGAATAATTAACCCCTTTCTGCCCTGCATAAAGTAGTCATTGAGATCGCTACAATTAACAAATGAGGGTTCGCAAAAGATATGAGTTTCGTCCTGTATATGCGATTCACCTGCGATATTAATTTTTAAATATGAAAAGGCTCTATTGTTTATTTTAGCCTTACAATCGGTTAAATAATACCAGAGGTTTCAAATTTACTACCAATGATTTTGTTTTGTTCAAATTGCCATAAAAAAAAGGCAGTTACTTACCGCCTATGATTTTTATTTTTTAAAAAAATTTGTTCCCTTTTACCTCCCCCTTCGGGGGGCAGGAGGGGGCTTTACTCAAACACAATCTTTCCTCCATAACTTTTTTTCTTATTACCCAAAGTTACATTATAAACCCCTTTTGCTTCGGCTTCTAAATTTATTTTTATTTTTTCTTCTTCCATTACTACATTTTGCTGTTGTATTAGTTTGCCGTTATTATCAAAAATTTGCAAGGTTAAATTTTCTTCTTTTAAAAATTCATCAGGCACTGTGATATTACATTTGCCAGTGTTGGGGTTGGCGTAAATTAATAACTGGTTGTTTGCTTTTCGGGCGTTGCTATTTGTATCGGAAATAATTGCATCGTGCTTCGCAACCAATGCATCAGAAGAATTACCATGACTTGATAAAATTGTGGAGCCAAAATTGACCGTATTATTAAATTCACCCGTAATATAAAATTCACTGTTGCTGTCAGAAATTACATCGTATCCGACCCCTTCCTTTACTGTTAATACCCCCAAACAACTTCCGGCAGAATCATAGCGAACTATATAAATATCATTTCCGGTTGAAGATGTTGCATTAAAATTTCCAAAACTTGCATTGCCGCTAAAACTTCCGGTGAAATATGTGTTTCCATTTCCATCTGTATTAACACCGTTGCAAATTATATTTTGAGAACAGCCAATGGTACTAACCCATAATTTATTACCCATATTATCAAATTTAGCAATATATCCTGTAGTTGAATCGGAAGAATATATGGTATCAGTCCCAAATGTTGCGTAGGGTCCCGCAAAAGTTCCCGTACAATATACATTACCCAAATTATCATAACTTAATCTTCCAAAACCACTTACAAAAAAGGGACCCCCAAATAATTTAGCTCCTTTTAGATTTCCATCGGTATCCCATTGCGAAAGAATTTTTCCCTTGTAATTTAATTCCGAAAAACTAATCGTATCTATGGTTAAGGTATCTAAAGTATTTCCTATCATAAAAATATCCTTATTGATATATTTAATTTTAAATACAAAATATTTTGGTGATCCACCAGGCCATTTGTTATCACATATTTGTTTTACCCATTGACAAGTACCACCTGAATTGTATTTGGCTAAAAAACCCCCATAAACAGTTATAGTATCAAAATACCCCGTATATGGAACAGAGCCTGCCATATAAATATTTCCCGATGTATCAACAGCTAAATTTGACCCTCTATCATCGCCTGAACTACCTGCTTTTTTAGCCCAAATGCAATTACCATTTAAATCAAATTTTGCCAGAAACAGTTCTAAGTCATCCGGATTGGTATTTAACGTTATTGTTCCGAAATTACACGTTTGGTAAAATTTCCCCGAGGCATAAATACAATTACCAATTGGGTCATAAATTATATCCCCAATACTTTCTCCTTTAATATTCATTCCAAGCATATTGGGACCACCGAATTGCCTTACCCAGATTTCGTTACCTTCAGCATTGTATTTTGCAAGATAGAAATCATTATATCCATCAACAGTAAATGTATCTGTTTGAAAATAAAAAGAGGTTGGATTTGCTCCCCCTCCCATTAAACCGGTAACATATAAATTACCATTTTGATCCATACAAACTATAGTTCCTCTGTCATCACCAACTCCACCGGCTCCTTTGGCCCATTGCCAGTTTTGAGAAAAACAACAGGCTACAGGCAATAGGCAAAAAGCAGTAAGAAAAATAAATTTGAATTTCATAATATGTTTTTTATTGAATGATGATTTTTTGAAAATAAGAATCAGTTATAGTTTCAACTTTTAAAAAATAAATTCCTTTGGGTTGTTTGGATAAATCAAGAAGCCCATCCCCAGCCCTTCCAATCGGATAGTGTGTAGCCGAAAAAATTTTTTCTCCAATTAAATTTGTTATTTCAAATTGCAGATTCTTAATCGGCTCATCGCCTCCCAAATGAATATGAAATTGACCAGTATTTGGATTGGGAGTAATGAGCAATTCACCCTTTTTGAATAATTTATTGAAAGAAAGTTCAATTGTTTTGTCTCGGGTTTCGTTCTCAATTGGAGTAGCTTGTGGTTTCGCTGTTTTGTATTGCATTATGTACGAACTATAGTCGCTGCAATCTGCCATTGCAGGTGCACAAAAAATATGTGTTTCGCCTTGCAAATGTGATTCTCCGGTTATATGTACCTCACTCTTTGCATAAATATCGGAAGTTGCCGCGGACTTAATAGTAATATCGGAGATTGTGAGTGAATTGTATCCTTTAAAATTTCTGTTTGTTCCTGATGAAACGGTAATATTATTCAGGGTATTATCGTAGCTAAATTTAACCCTCTCTAAAGTTAACTGAGCATTGCTGTTAGGAGCGGGCATTTGGCCGCAATTATTTTTACACCACCAGTTGGGAACCACATCCTCATCAATATATCTTCTTCTTTCAGCGCCTGCTGCTGATATATCCATTGTTCCCATTTTATTTCCTACCGTATAACCGGGATGAACATAAGGGCTGATTTCAAAATATCCGTTTTCATCGCTGTAAGTAAAATGGTAATCATAACTTTTATTTCCATCATTATCTATACCCACAAATGAATGCCCACCTATTAGCGCATCTTGAATAGGGTTTCCGTCCTGGTCGGTAATAGTACCAGTAATAGTATTAGAATTATGAAAGGAAAGTTGGAAGGGATTATAATAAAGTTTTGAATCATCATAATAAGGGCTACGGCTTACGGGGCATGGGCCTGTGCTAACAGGGTTGAACTGTCGGAATTTGCTTACTGCCGGCTTTTCTGCCAAAGAGGAAGGGATTGCATCCCAATACAATAATCCAAAAGCATCTCCTGGTAAACCGAAATAATGAACATCCTGATAGTTCCACCAGCTATATCCGCTGCCTCCGCAATTACAAACGGCTTGCAATGAATAATCAACATAATCTTCTTCATCCGCTAATGAACCATCTAAAAGTTTACCGTACCAGTTGTTAGAATCATTTGCATCGGAAGTTGCCATAAATCCTGTTTCGCCAACAATCCAGGGTACAGTTGCATTTTCATTCATCCAGTAAAATGTGTTTGCAACCCGTTCTCTCAATCTTTGCTGCACGGCAGGTAATCGCCTGTCTTCGTAATCATCTTTTCTACCCCAACTCGGATAATCATGCATGGAGATAAAATCAACTTTAATAATACCCGGGTCAAACGACATTACATCACCAGCACATGAACCAATAGTAACTAAGTGATTCGGATCATTTGTTTTGCAGGTAGAGTACCATTCACTTATCATTTCACATGCTTCTCGTTTTGTCTTAATAAGGTCAATGGCAAAACAGGGTTCATTTATTAGATCGTATGCAAAAAAGGCATTATTATTTGGAGCCGATGCCAAATGCGATGAAAGGGCGATAAGAAAATCGTTATATTCACTTATTTGATCAGAAGTATAAGAGGTGTGGATTCCGCCAATTATGAATATCAATTTTAAAGGGGTTGGTAATGATGTAACATTATTTATGGTTGAGTTTGCCAATGATAAAATTAAATCATAAAATTGAAATACCTGCTGCATTCCGGGATCATTCTGAACAGTTGGATGGATGGTGAAACTTGATTCTAATAAATCTTTCCCGGAGGAATTACAACTATAAAATTTAAAGACCATTCCTGTCCCATTTACGTATCTGGGGTAAAATTCTGCAAACCTCACAGAATTAAACCCCATAGATACAATATGATTAAAATCTGCCTGTATTTGAGTAGTGCAACCGGGCATGCTCACACATTCATATTCATTTGAAAGGTTGTATGAATGGTCCGGGGTAATAAAATACCCGTTGTAATTACCAATATCAAGGGTGTAATTCATCACCATGGGAAAAAAAGGTGTTCCCTGTTGGTCATAAAACTGTTTCCCTTTCAAAGTAACATAACCTGCACCCTGTGAAAAAATAGAAAAATAAAACGCAGAAAACAAACAGCAGGCTAAAATTCGGAGCATGGCTTTATTATTTTTTATCATTTGCAACAAATTCCCTCAATTCATCAATCTGCTTTTGCAGGTTAATGATATAAAGTGTTTGCTCTTCTAATTTTTCCAAAAGTTTTATTTGCAGAGAGCCAATTTCAAATCCTTCGTTTTTTTCAACTTCCTTGGCGGATGGAATTCCAGGGAGATGCTTTTTTAGAATAAGATATTTTTCAAGTTCATTCAACGTCATCATTTTGTAATCCGGTTCAAAAACATAGTCGGCAAAAGATAATGCAGTAATTTTTACATCTCTTGTTGCAATGCCGCCTTCAACAAATAATTTATATGGGCTAATGCTATTGATGGGAGGAATTGTACCAATTCCCACTTTACCATTATC
Organism: Flavobacteriales bacterium; assembly: GCA_023250995.1. GTDB lineage: Bacteria > Bacteroidota > Bacteroidia > Flavobacteriales_H > JAHEZO01 > JAHEZO01. The sequence continues at coordinate 12,859 of JAHEZO010000094.1, forward strand.
ATCCCACCTAAGCACAATTTTGGCACCTTTATCCTCATTCGTTGAGGCCAGAGCTCCACCTCCCCAACCATACAAAACAGGTCCATCAATATTTACAGATAAAAATGGTTTGTTTGGTAATCCTTCCGAGGTCTTTCGATCACCGTACCACCCAAGCCCATGATGGCTGTTGCGCAGTTTTAAATCATTTCGGTCATTAATTCTTAAATTTCCATTAACCTCAAGTTTTTCATCCGGGATAGAAGTTCCAATGCCAACATTCCCGGTAGAGTTTAAAGTCCCGTCTGCCGCCCCAACAAACAAGGTAGGCACATTCCCGTTGGTATTAAAACCAACCATTAGTGAATTGCCAATGGTGTTATCGAGTAAAGTTGAGCCGTTTCCACTTCCAATTACAATAGAATGTGTTGCAGA
>JAHEZO010000095.1 GCA_023250995.1 Flavobacteriales bacterium
GGCGAACAACCACAAGAACTGAATCGGAATTTTTACAACCATTGGCATCTGTAACCATTAAATGATAAAGGGTTGTGTCGGAGGGGAAAGCCATTGGATTTGGAATGCTATCATCACTCAGGCTGTCGGAAGGAGTCCAAACATAACCTGTTCCTCCGGTGGCATTAAGTTGTGTTGAATCAAAAATACAAATGGCTACCGATGGCCCCGCCTCTGCATTAGGCAATAAATTTACATTAACAATAACTGAATCTTTATTTACTCTAAAATTTGAATCAACTACTGTTACCACATATTCAATTGTATCGCTTGGGAAGGCGATGGGATTTGAAATATTTGAATTATTCAAACTGTCCACCGGAAGCCATGAAAATGAATCTCCTCCTGTGGCAACCAGTTGAGTGCTATCGTAAATGCAAATAGAAGTATCGCTGCTGAGAGTAATCACCGGTAACGGGTTAACAGTTACTAAAACAGAATCCTTGTTTTTGCACCCATTTATATCAGTTACAATAACAACATATTTTGTTGTGTCAGATGGAAAAGCAAAAGGGGAGGAAATGGTATTATCGCTTAAACCACCGGCAGGTGACCAGGAATACCCTGTTCCCCCTGAAGCATTAAACTGGGTTGAATCTCCCATACAAATTTCCACATCATTGCTCACCACAACGGTTGGCAAAGGATTCAGAATAACAGTAACACTATCAATATTTTTACATCCATTTGCATCAGTTACAAAAACAAAATATTTTGTTGTATCCGTTGGAAATGCAATTGGATTGGAAATGCTGTCATCCGTTAGGCTGTAGTTCGGGGTCCAAACATAATTAATCCCCCCGCTGCCATTTAATTGAGTGGAGTCATTTATGCAAATGGAAACATTCGGTCCGGCATCGGCAAGGGGAAGTGTATTTACAATCACCAATACTGAATCCAGGCCTGTGCAGGTAAAGTTTTTTGTGGTGATGTAATACATTACTGTATCCTGTGGATATGCTGAAGGATTGGCAATAGCTGTATCACTTATTCCCAGTGAAGTGTTCCAACTGAAAGTTGAACCGGCAGGAGCGGTTGGGTTCCCGCCAATCTGAACAGAGTCAAATATGCAAATGGTTTTATCCAATCCTGCATCTGTGGGAACTTCCGGCCCTACCTCTAAAATCATTGAATCAATATTCGCGCAGCCGTTTCCATCGGTAACAGTTACAAAATATTTTGTAGTATCTGTTGGACTTGCCTTCGGATTGGAAATATTTGTGGCGCTTAATCCGGTTATTGGTAACCAGGAATAAATAGTTCCGCCTGAGGCAGAAATTAAAATGCTGTCATTCGGGCAAACCCAAAGATCGGGGCCCGCATCAGCCGGTGGAAGTTGATTTACGTTTACAGTAACAGAGTCGGTGTCTTTGCAATTATTTCCATCTGTAACCACCAGGAAAAAAATTTCGGTATCGGAGGGAAAAGCTTTCGGATTGGAAATGGCGGTATTAGTCAAACTATCTGCGGGAAACCAATCATACAAACCACCTCCTGTGCCCGAGAGCTGCAGGCTGTCGCCAACGCAAATAGTTCCCCCTGTCCCCGCATCTGCTACAGGGTTGGCATTAACAATAAAACTAACGCTTCCGGTGTTTTCACAGCCATTTACATCGGTAACGGTAACCGTGTAAACAATATTTGCTGATGGGTTTGCAACAGGATTTGAATTGGTTGTGCTGTTTAGGTTAGTTCCCGGTGACCAGCTATAAGTTGAACCGGCCGGCCCGGTAGGATTCCCTCCAATTACCACCGTAGTTCCATCGCAAATGGTGGTATCACTTCCTGCTTCAACTATGGGTAAATTATTTACCGTAACCTTTATGCTGTCAAAATTGGAACAGGTGTTTGCATCGGTAACTAAAACCGTGTAGGTAATGGTAGTGACTGGAAATGCATCCGGGTTAGCAATAGCCGGGTTGCTTAAGTTTGTGACTGGCGACCAGCTAAAAACAGTACCCGTTGAACTGGTGGGAGAACCTCCAATGTTGGTCGTTTCTCCAATGCAAATAGAAATATTGGTTCCGGCATCAACTATTGGCAAACTGAATAAACTCAGGTTAACCGTTTCTGTATCGGTACAGGAATTTAAATCGGTTACGGTAACTGTATAGGTGGTGTTTATTGATGGAAATGCCAGAGGATTTGAAATACTTGTTCCACTCAAACCTGTTGAGAGTCCCCAGGAATAAGAAACACCTCCTGATGCTGAAAGTTGAATGGTATCTCCAAAGCAAATTGAAGTGTCATTACTGGCAATGGCAATGGGTGGAGTAAAAAGAGAAACCAAAACAGTATCTGTATTTACGCAGGCGTTTCCGTCAGTTACCGTAACAATGTAGGTTGCGTTTGAGCCCGGGGCTGCGGTAGGGTTGGAAAGGGCGGAATTATTTAATGTTGCGGAAGGCGACCAGAGAAATGAAGATCCCACCGGGCCGGTAGGGGAACCACCGATAATTGTTGAACTTCCGGGACACATAATTTTATCGCTTCCTGCACTTACCACCGGCAGTGTGTTTACACTAATTTTAATACTGTCGCTTTTCTTACAGGTATTTACATCGGTTACAGTTACATAATAAGTAATGTTGGAAGTGGGTGAAACATCCGGATTGGCAATAACTGTTGAGCTTATGCTGGTGTTTGGAGACCAAAAGAAACCCGATCCGGCCGGTCCGGTAGGACTGCCCCCGATTTGAATTGTTTTTCCAATGCAAATGGTGGCATTTTTGCCTGCGTCAACAGAGGGCAAATTATTAACAGTGATTTTTACACTTTCTGTATCTGCACAATTGTTTAGGTCGGTAACTGTAACAAGATAGGTTGAGGTTGAAGCCGGAAATGCTTTGGGATTTTGAATGGAAACTGAACTCAATCCCGCGGAAGGCCCCCATGAATAATTTACTCCTCCTGATGAAGTTAATTGAATAGTATCACCAATGCAAATGGAAGTATCGTTGCTTGCCAAAGCAACAGGTAAAGCAAATAGGGAAACTTTTATGGTATCTTTTTTTACGCAGGTATTCGTATCGGTTACGGTAACTATATAATCTGTAGTTGAAGCGGGAGTGGCAGTTGGATTTGAAAGGGACGAGTTATTCAAAGTTCCTGAGGGTGACCAACTGAAAGTTGATCCGGCAGGGCCTGTCGGGCTTCCTCCAATCTGTACGGATTTTCCGGTGCAAATGCTCACATCATTCCCTCCCTGAGCCACAGGTAAATTGAAAACTGTAACCAACATTGTGTCAGTATTTTTACAGGTATTTACATCGGTTACCGAAACAATATAAGTGGTTGTTGTAACAGGGTTGGCACTGGGATTGGCAATTGTTGAACTGCTTAAAGAAGAAGAGGGCGACCAGCTATAAGTTGACCCCGCTGGTCCGGTCGGGCTTCCTCCAATTTGAACCGAACTTCCATTACAAACAGTAGAATTATTTCCTGCTGAAACTGAAGGAAGGGAGTGAAGAACGGTAACAATAGAGGTATCAAGGCCTTTGCACCCAATAGCATCTGAAGCTGTAACGATAAAAGAATCCGTAACCGATGGATTTACTGTTATTGGAGACCCAGTCATTCCGTTATCCCAGCTGTAAGTATATGGCGGTGACCCATCAGTTGGCAAAGCAGAAATTATTGCAGGATCTTTTGCACAAACAATGGTTGCGTTGGTTGATGTCATTGTTAGATCATATCCCTCATTAATGGTAAGTGTAGCTGTTTCAATTATCGTATCTCCGGTACAGGGAATTATGTTAAAAACTGTGATGATTATGTTTTCAACTCCTTCCGGAATTCCGTCATTCAGCAGGGAAACGGTAATTTTGGCTGAGTCCTCTCCGATAGGGAGAATTACACTGTCGGGAATTAACACATAATCAACTCCATTGGTTGCAGTCCCTGTAATTTGATAATGCACAACTTGTAAACTATCCGTATCTGATCGGATAAAATTAATGTACGCATCCGCACAACCCTCATTCATATTATTGTCACCCAAAACCGTTTTAAGAGAAATCTGAATTCCCGGAGAAGTGAAACTCTGGGCTTTAAGGAATACGGCCGAATTAAGGGCACCGTCAGCCACATCCTGGATGGCCATTTTAATGTGATACGTTTTACCGCATTGAACAATTGCTTTGGCCACAAGAACAGTAGTAAACCCATCATACTGAACTGTTGCCCCTCCGCAATTGTTTACAAAGTAAGAGCAGTTTACACAAGGGCCTGGCGGACTGCCCGTACAATCAAGGGTGTTTTTCCCATTATTAATATTGTTAATCGAAACAGGAGTAGAAGTTCCGGGTATTAGGGCAATGTTTGCAGAATTATTTGAATATGGACCCGTTATTCCGGGGCCGCTGATGAAAAACCCGAATACATCATTAAAGGTGGTATTTACATAATCATGGTATTCTTCGGAAGCGAAAACATATTTGAATTCCACCGAGTCACCAATGGGAATAAAATCGAATTCTAAAACCGCCTTATCCTGGTTGCCGCTGGAGGAACCCACAATGGTATTTAAATCAACGTCACTACCAATTCCTGCTATGTTATCTGAGGTGTTCCCGGTGTTTGGTCCAACTGACTTTTGAACGTTTCCATTGGAAAGTACAATCCCGCTATCAAGGCCAATATTTGAATTTGTACCGTTAAAAAAACCTATTTGCTGATTTGCATTACCACCGAAGGTAATATTTGAGGCAGTAACTCCATTTCCCATTAAAATATTTTGAACCAAATAACTGGGGTTGTTGTTTGGGGCAGTATTGTTAATAGAAAGCTGAGCAAAGGTTGTTTTGCTATTAAAAATCCAGAATAAAATAAGAAAAAATGGATATAATTTTTTTTGCAACAACGGAGAAAAAATTTATAAGGGATTCAAATTTACGAAAGTATTGGGAAATCAATTGGGATTTTAAACAGCTAAATGCTTTGACCGGATTTTGTTTCTCCAAAAAAACCCGGCAGATTTATCAAATGCAATGGCCGAATCGGTGGTGTAAAACTCAAGTTTGCCCCCTTTGGAACATTTCCTTTTTATTTCGGGATGTCTTAATAAGTAATCAGCAAGACTTTCAGCCACAATTTCACCCTGTGAAATTACCCTTACTCCTTTGGGTAAATTTCTCATTATTACTTTTTTTAAGAGGGGATAATGAGTGCATCCTAAAATAATCGTATCAATTTTTTTGCTTTTTGCAAACAGGGCAGACAAATATTTTTTCACAAAATACCCGGTTGCCGGAGTATTAATTTCATTATTCTCAACCAGGGGCACAAACATTGGACAGGCTTGCTGAAAAATTTTTATTTCAGGATAAAATTTTTGAATTTCAATTTTATAGGAATCGGATTGAACTGTGCCTTTTGTGCCCAGAATCCCAATGTGGTTTGTTTTTGTGAATTTACCCACAGTTTCGGAGGTGGGCCGGATTACTCCCAATACCCTCTTTTTAGAATCTGTTTTAGGAAGATTTACCTGTTGAATGGTGCGTAACGCTTTTGCCGATGAAGTGTTACAGGCAAGAATTACCAAAGGACACCCCATTTCGAAAAGTTTCTGCACATTTTCCCAGGTGTATTGATAAACAGTTTCGAAAGAGCGGGGACCATAAGGGGCCCTTGCATTGTCGCCTAAATAAACATAATCATATTCCGGAAGTATTTTAACAATTTCCTTCAGAATTGATAATCCGCCAATTCCTGAATCAAAAACGCCTATAGGAGAGTGATTGGCCAAATGCTTGGAATTTTGGTAAAAATACAATTATTGAAAAAAGCACTTTTCCTAATCTTCAAAAAAAAGAGCATTCCGATAATTCGAAATGCTCTTTTATAGTTAAGGGAAAAGTTAAATTTTTTTCGCCCCGGTTATTATTATTTCAACCCTAGTTTTTTCTTAACCAACGGCATAACATTGTCGCCATCAGGAGAAACTAAAACGCTTCCGGCACTAGTGTCAAAGACATATCCATAACCATCTTCTTTGGCAACATCTTCAATTGCTTTTTTAGCTTTTTCAATTATCGGCTTTAAAAGCTCCTGCTCTTTTTTCTGGAGAGATTCCTGGGCGTTTTGCTGAAAATCCTGAATTCTCTTTTCGAGGTCCTGAATCTCTTTTCCCTTGGTTTCCTTAATTAAATCCGTCATGGTGGCTGAATTTGTTTGATAATCTCCTACCTTGGTTTGATATTCAGCAGTCATGGTTGAGAGTTGTTGCTCTAGTTTTTTTGCTTCTTCCTGAATTTTGGTTTCGGCTTCCTTTCTTTCCGGCATGAGCAGCAATAAATCATTTGAATTAATGTGGCCGAATTTTTTTGATTGGGCATTAACTCCAAACATGCTTGTAACACCCAAAAAGAATAAAAAACAATAATTAAATTTATTTTTCATAATGGTTTATTTTTTTAGTGGACGGCAAAAATACCTTTAATTTTTAAAAAGCAAAATATTTTTTTTACTTCTCCCCGGGGGTGGAATTTGGTCTTTCCTTTAGCTTATCACTTGGATTTTCAGAATTCTTTTCGGTTGATTTCTCCGCTGGTGAAAATCCAAGTTTTTTCAAAACCTCATCGCTTTTATCGTATTTTGAGTCGGCAAAGAGGATATTTGATTGCCCCGATTTGTCAAATACCATTGAATAGTTACCTGCTGTGGATAATTCCTTTATTGCCGAGAAAACTTTGTCTTGAATTGGTTTAACTAATTCTTGTCTTTTTTTAAATAATTCCCCTTCCACCCCGAATTTTGATTTTTGGAAATCTTTGGCCTCCTTTTCTTTTTGAATAATTTCATTTTCGCGTTTTCTTTTCATATCCTCAGTTAATAGAATTTGCTCTTGCTGAAAGGCTTTGTAAAGCTTATCAATCTCGGCATACTTGCTTTCTATTTGCTTTTGCCATTGAACCGAAAGGTCATCCAATTGTTTTTTTGCCCCTTTATATTCAGGAATATTATCCAGAATATAATCCGTGTCAACAAAGGCAAATTTTTGGGCATTTGTAATTCCCGAAAAAATGATTGCAAGGAAAATAATGGTTGCGGTTTTCATAATTTTATGTTTTTGGTTTCAATGTTTTTACAATCATCCTGCCAGTTTTTTTTGGCACAAAATTTTAAAAAATTCGGATTTTTATAACTCACCTAAATTAAATCCAATGGTAAAATGGACCTGTGATTTTTGAGTCTGAGGCCTCCTGAATTGTTGTGTGGTGTCGTCAAACCGGTAACCCCAGTCAAGTCCTAGCATTCCAAACATAGGTAAAAAAATTCTTACCCCAACACCGGCAGATCTTTGAACAGCAAAAGGATTAAAATCTCTGAAACGGTCCCAGGTGCTGCCCGCCTCAATAAAAGATAATCCATAAATAGTGGCCGATGGATTCAGTGATAGCGGGTACCGAAGTTCCATTGAGTATTTGCTGATAATAGTTCCTCCGGTTCTTGAAGAAACGGATTGGTCATCATAGCCTCTAAGGGCAATTATTTCCCTTCCGTCAAGAGCATAACCTGTAAGGCCGCTCCCTCCAAGATAAAAATGTTCAAAAGGGGCATCCCCGATTTGCCTGTTGTAAAATCCCAAAAAACCATAGCCTGCCTTGGTGGATAAAACAAGGTCACCAACAATTTTGTTATACCATTGGGCAGTAAATTTCCATTTGTGATATTCGGCAAATTTATATCTGTCAGCCGAGCTAAGGAGTGAAAAATCTGTGGGGTTTTTTCCAAACTGATTATTAAAAAATGAGTATGGTGGAGTTAATTGAAGGGAAGCCGATAGTTGCGATCCACCCCTTGGATAAATGGGGGCATCCACCGAACTTCGGGATAATGTTACTTTGTAATAAATTACATTTGATTCTCCATCAGGGAAAATGAATTGGTACCATTGATGCATTTTATATTTCTGATAACTTAATTCCTGCATTAAGGTGAAATAATCATCTGGCCGGGTCAGTCTTTTTCCTAAACTTAATGAAATTCCGGTAATTTGAATGTCCTGCCGAAGTGAATTATTAATTTTTTTCCCTTCCGGGTTTAAAGAATCACCTATCTGATACCATTTTTTTGTCTCCGAAGATTTTTTTAAATAATTAGGCACTCCATTAGATTGAACGGAATGCCAGGCAGCAATACTCAGCGAGTTTGGTTTTCTTCCACCGAGCCATGGTTCGGTAAATGAAATATTATAAGATTGGTAATAGAGCCCATTGGTTTGCCCTCTAACACTCAGCCTTTGTCCATCCCCGCTTGGGAGGGGGGTCCAGGAATTTTTTTTTAAAATATTTCTTGTTGAAAAATTGTTAAAGGAAACCCCTAAAGTACCAACTACTCTTCCACCACCCCAACCTCCCGAAAGTTCAATTTGGTCAGAAGGTTTTTCTGCCACAATATATTCAATGTCAACCGTTCCATCGGTTGGATTTGGGTGGGGGGTAACATTTAATTTTTCCTGATCAAAATATCCCAGCTGAGCAAGTTCCCTTTGGGTCCGGATAATATCAGCACGGCTAAAAAGCTGACCAGGTTTTGTTCTTATCTCCCTTATTATTACATGGTCGTTGGTTTTAGTATTTCCGGTAATAAAAATGTTGTTTATTGTTGCTTGCTGACCCTCATAAATTCTGATTTCAAGATCTATGGAATCATCAGACACAGTTGTTTCAACCGGAGTAAGCTGAAAAAACAAATATCCATCATCCATGTAAAGAGAACTTACATCCCTACCATCCGGATTCATATACAGGCGCTTCTCCAGTTTGGATTGACTATAAACATCCCCTTTTTCAATTCCCAGAATATCACTTAGTGTTTTCGCTGAATATTTGGTGTTTCCCACCCAATTAACATTGCGGAAGTAATATTTTTTTCCTTCTTGTATTTTTATGAAAATATTAACTGCATTTTGAGAAGGTTTTGTAATTGTATCACTCAAAATTTTAGCATCCCTGTATCCTTTGTCGTTGTACTTTGCAATAATGCTCTCCTTGTCTTTTTCATAGTTTTCATTCATAAACTTTGATTGCTTGAATATTCTGATTCTCAAACGGTCCTTATAATGGTTGAATGAGTGGGAGAATAAAGAATCCATTCTTAAAAGCAGAAGATCTTTTATTGATTGGAAAGCAAATGCTTCAAAATTATCAAAGGGGTGAAAAATGCCCTTCTCCTTTGTTTCCTTCATGGCCCTCTTAATTTTGGCCACACCGAATTCACTATTTCCTTGAATGGCAATGGCCTCTATTTTTACTTTTTTGTGTTTTTTAACCTCAATCATTAAAGCCACATGATCCTTAATTAAAGTATCAGGATTTTCACTAACCTTTACCTCCGCATTTAGAAACCCTTTATCAATAAAATAATCTGTTACTGTTGCTTCAGTGGTTTTTATTAAATTTCTTGTAACTATTTTCTCTTTATAAAGATTTATTTTCTCCCTTAGGTTATCTGCTTCCGATTTCTTAACTCCTTCAAAACTAAATCTCGACATTCTGGGCTGTTCTTTTATTTTTATTTCGAGAAAAACATTTTTTTCCTGAATTTTAACAGCAGATATTTCAATTTCTGAAAATAATTTTTGCTTCCAGAGTTTTTTTATTGCATCCCCCGTTTCCTCCCCCGGTATAGAAATTTTATCCCCCACCTTTAACCCGCAGAGTTGGATAAGAGCACCTTGATCCAATAATTCTGTTCCAATAACGGTAATTCCTCCAATTTCATATTGGTTATCATTGCCGGATACAGTTTGGGGGAATTCACCCTGGCAAAAAATCTTAATTGGGAAAAAAAGAATAATAATCCAAAAGTTATTTTTCAAAAGATTGATGATTTGAAAGAAATAAAATGAATTGGCAGACATTCTAATAAAAAAAATTACAAAATCTGTTCACTGGTACGGCCAAATCTTCTTTCCCGGTTTTGATAGGAATGAATTGCCTCAAATAAATCATTTTTTCGGAAGTCCGGCCATAATTTTTCTGTAAAATACAGTTCCGAATATGCAATTTGCCAAAGCAAAAAGTTACTTACTCTAAATTCTCCGCTTGTTCTAATTAACAACTCTGGGTCTGGAATTCTGCAAGTGGAAAGATAAGAAGAAAAAATATCATCATTTAATTCACGGGCATCAATTTTCCCTGTATTTGAATCTCTGATAATATTTTTAACCGCCTCAATAATTTCCCAGCGGGAACTGTAGCTTAAGGCCATTATCAAAGTCATTCTATTATTATTTTTTGTTTTTTCAATTGCATTTTGCAACTCCGAATAGGTTTTTTTTGGTAAACTTTTGGTGTCGCCAATGGTGATTAACTTAATATTGTTTTTATTAAGATTTTCAAGTTCATCGTGAATTGCTTTTACCAAAAGTTCCATTAAGGCCATCACTTCAAGTTTTGGCCTTTTCCAATTCTCTGTTGAAAACGCATAAAGCGTCAAATACCGTATTCCTATTTCAGCCGATCCTTCAATTGTTTCCCTTACGGCTTTTAAGGCATTTTTATGCCCAAATATTCTGGGGCGGTTTCTATTCTTTGCCCACCGGCCATTCCCATCCATAATAATTGCCAAATGAACGGGTAAATTATCGGGATCAATTTTATTTGGAAATGGATTATTCTCCATTAACTAAAACTAAGAGTTTTCAGATAAAAATTTTTTTTTGCGAATGTACGAATTGGTTCATTAAGAGTTTGGCAATTTTCTAATTAATATTATTGTTTGATTTAATTATTTATAATAACAGTCATTGGGTTTTTCCCCAAATCGGATTGTTAAACAAATCATGGAAAAAGAATACCAGTCCGTGTTCTTTGAATCCCCGCGTTGGTTTGAAGTTCCAGGGTAAACTTTGCTTATATCATCTAAATAATCCGAAAATGTTTTCCTGTAACCCCATTCCACACCAACCAGGAACCTATGAGAAAGTTTAATCCTTAAACCTGCTCCGAAGGGAATGGATGAACTAATAGGAAGGTATTTTTTCTCGACTCCATAAGGCCTGGGTTTAAAAAAGAAGAAAGAAAACCCTGTAAATAAATAGGGAGAATAATATTGATTTAAATCCATCACTTTAAAGTTAAAAAATAAAAACTCCAATTGCTGAGAGCCTTCTAATAAAGGAGATTTGAAAGAAAGATTCCTGCTTTTTTCAAATTTTGAACGTTTTGATTGAGAATCGTTTCCGGAAATGGTGCCAAAATTTAATGTCGTTTTTGTGGAAATCCTTGAATTGAAATTTCTTCGAAATATGATTCCCAAAGCAGGATGGATATTTTTAAATTGCCCGGTGGCTGGCGGATTCAGTTCTCCTGTATAATACGAAATTCCCAAGGCCCCCCCAAATTCACTGCTCCTTTCCCTTTTTTGTGAATAGGAAAATGGGGATAAGAGGAAGATGATTATGAAAAAGATGAATTTCAAAAATACCTATTTGAAATATAACGAAAATCAGTAAAATTATTTGATTTTTGAAGAAATTTGAAAATAGAAATTGAAAGATTCTATTATCAGTGATTCTTCACAGGTCTGGTTTACCACACATTTCCCAATTTTCGATAGCAATGAAAAGCTAATGTGGTTTTTTTCGTTTTTTTTGTCATTTTTCATTAATTCAATTAATTCCGGATACTTTTTTTTATTTAAATTATATTTTGGAAACCATTTTCTTAAATAAATTACGATTTCCTCAAGATCCTTTTTTGGCAGCCCGGAAATTTTGTTTGAAATAAATGACTCACAAATCATCCCAATTGCCACTGCCCTCCCATGAGTTAGAGGCGATTTGTCATGTGCCAATGAACAACTTTCAACAGCGTGCCCAATTGTATGACCAAAATTTAACGATTTTCGAATCCCTACCTCCAAGGGATCCCTTTCAACAATCTGGTCCTTTATTTCTATCGAAGTCTGAATAATATTCTCCAACTGCCATTTATTAAAATAAACAGAGGACTTGTTGAAACTACATTTTAATAACTCCCAATAAGATTTGTCAGCAATTAGCGAATGCTTTACAAGCTCAGCAAATCCTGATAAAAATTCGGATTTGCTGAGGGTGGATAAAAAAAAAGGGTAAGCGAATACAGCTGTTGGAAATTTTATTATTCCAACTTGGTTTTTGTAAATTAAATTGTTTGCCGAAACAAAATCAATGCCTGTCTTTCCTCCAATACCAGCATCCACCTGTGCCAATAAGGTTGTTGGAACATTAATAAAATCAATCCCCCTTTTAAATGTTGCAGCAGCAAATCCGCCAATATCTGTTATTACCCCTCCCCCTAGGTTTATCAATAATGAATTTCTGTCCGCCCCTTTAGTTGTCAATTCATCCCAAATTTTAATTGCAGTAAAAATGTTTTTATTCCTTTCTCCACATTTAATTATTATTAGATTTGAATCAACCAGGCAATCCAATTTTTTAATCTTTAGATAACAGAATTTTAAGGTGTTTTCATCAACAAGTACAAATATTTTGCGATTAGGGTTTGATAAAACAAAGGAATTTAGTTCATCCAATGAATTATTTCCAAAAAATATTTGACAATTATTTCTTTTTTTAACTTTCAATTTTCTTTTAAAATTTAGTCGGAATCAAAAATAATTACAAATTATTATTATCAAATAGATTTTTAAAAAAAACGAAGCCCCATCTCTTTTGGAGATGGGGCTTCGTAAAGAACGGCAACGTCATACTCTCCCATCCGAATTCGGATAGTACCATCTGCGCTGGTGGGCTTAACTTCTCTGTTCGGAATGGGAAGAGGTGATCCCCACCGCAATTGTCACCGTAAATCAACGTTCTCAAAATAAAACGAGAACAATATTTTGACACCTGAATAATATTAACATACTTAAGCAAAAATGTAACATTAATAATTACCAATCTATTTATAAAAGCTTACGGGTAATTAGTACTACTTGGCTTTGACATTGCTGCCTTTACACCTATAGCCTATCAACGTTGTAATCTTCAACGACCCTTAAAAGAAATCTCATCTTGAGGTGAGTTTCGCGCTTAGATGCTTTCAGCGCTTATCTCGACCGAACGTAGCTATCCTGCGCTGCGGCTGACGCCACAACAGGAGCACTAGGGGTTCGTCCGACTCGGTCCTCTCGTACTAGAGTCAGCTCCTCTCAAATTTCTAACGCCCACTACAGATAGGGACCGAACTGTCTCGCGACGTTCTGAACCCAGCTCACGTGCCACTTTAAT
>JAHEZO010000244.1 GCA_023250995.1 Flavobacteriales bacterium
TCTTATCATTGACCCTGTAAACCTGCAATGGTCAACTTATATTCAGGGCACTTCATTTACCAGCAGCGGAACCATTGAAGATATTGCAGTTGATGCTTCCGGAAACGTGTATGCCACAGGAAACTATAACGGTGATTTTCCAACCGTGGCCGGTTCTTATGATGTTTCCTTCAATGGAGTTACTGAAGTTTTCGTTCTAAAAATGAATAGCACCGGAACAGGCTTAATTTTCAGCACCTATATTGGAGGCAGTTCGGCCGAAGAAGGGGAAGGCATTGCAGTAAATTCTAAGGGAGAAGTTTTTATTTCGGGTGCAACCGTTTCAACAAATTTCCCAACTACTGCAGGGGCCTACAGCACCGTAAAACCCGGGTTATATTATGATATGTTTGTTGCAAAACTCGATTCCTCTGGAAGTAACCTTCTCTATTCAACCTATCTTGGCGGAAATAATCCTGATGAAGCACAAAGTATTGCGGTTAATGATTCGGGTAAAATATATATTACCGGGTACACTCAATCCAATGATTTTCCGGTCACCCCCGGTTCTTTTAATTCGGTTTTTACCGGAGGGGCCGATTTAGTAGTGGCAAAAATAAACCCTGCAAATGCAGGAATGGCAGATTTGGTTTTTTCCACTTTCATCGGGCCGGGTTTCGGTGAAGATATTGCAGTAAATAATATGGATGAATGTTTTGTTTCGGGAGCCAGCAATTCCTGGAATTTTCCAACCACTGCAGGGGTCATCAGTCCAACCATTAATTCTCCGGGGAGTTTTAATTATGATGCGGTAATTTTAAGGTTAAACGCAAACGGCACTTCTTTAATTTTTTCCACATTTTTAGGAGGAAGCCAGGGAGATGAGGGTGCTTCAATTGCCATAAATAATTCCAATGAGACATTTATAACAGGTTACTGTGGCAGCGGATTTCCGGTAACCCCCGGTTCATTTGATACCACTACCACCGGCAATGATAGTTATGTATGCAAGATAAACAGCAGCGGTACGGCATTAATTTATTCAACCTTTTTAGGGGGTGATAACACAAGTGAAATTACCGGAAGCATTGCAATAAATAGTTTGGGCGAAGCTTATGTTGCCGGAAATACCCTTTTTTTTAATACCGATTCAACGTTTGATTTTCCAACTACTCCGGGCGCTTATGACTCCACGGTAAATCTCATTAATCCAAGCCAGAATAATGGTGATTATTTTATTTCAAAACTGAATTCCTCAGGGTCTCAACTTAATTATTCTACCCTAATTAGCGGAAGCGATGCATGGGAAGGGAATTCTCTCTACCCATCCATTGCTGTTCTCGATATTCCCTGTAAAAATGCAGTGTTTATGGGAGGTTCTTCGGGATGCACTGATTTTCCTACTACCCCCGGGTCATTTCAACCTATAAAAACCGCATCCTCTCTTGGATATCAGGCTCCCGTTTTGCTGCAGCTCGGCCCATCAGGAAATTTTCCTGATTTTACTGTTGATTCAACCATTTCAAATTGCAGTACCACTTATCATTTTAACATTATCCCTTTTGATCAGTTAAATCCAAATACTTATCCCGAATGGGATCCGGTTATTTCTTTTGCATGGGATTTTGGAGATAATTCAACCGGAATCGGACAAAGCGTTTCTCATATTTATAATACAGATTCTGCTTTTACAGTTACTCTTTTTGCAAACAGTTGCGGAAATTCCAAAACAATAAACGTTTCTAATCCAATGAAACCTTTTTTTTCTTCAATTTCTAAATCTGATTGCATTTGCAATGGCGATAATTCCGGAAGTGCCTCGGTAGTGGTTTCTGGCGGTGCAAGCCCCTACATTTATTCATGGGCTCCAACCGGGGGAACAAACCCAAATACCATTGGGCTAATGGCCGGAAAATATTATTGTGCAGTTACCGATGCCAATAGTTGTACCATAATGGATTCAATAATAATTACCGATCCACCTTACCTTGGGGTTACATCATCTTCAACCCCCGATTATTGCGGCCACTCCAATGGAACGGCCACAGTCATTGCAACCGGAGGAATTGGCGGATATACTTATGTGTGGAATAATGCTGCGGGAAACCAATCAACTGCTACTGCAACCGGATTGCAAACGGGAGATTATGATGTGGCTATTTATGATTCTCTTGGTTGCAACACAGGAACCAATGTGGTGGTAATCAAGGGTGGCTTTTTTCCCCCGGCCACCATTGGTTTAACTCCAACTACAATTAAATTGGGTTCAACTGCTTTGCTTAACGTAAACGGGGGGGATGAATTTAAGTGGTATCCTTCTACGGGTTTATCATGTGATGATTGTTCAAATCCTATTGCATCGCCTGTTGAAAAAACCGAATATTGTGTAATTGTAAAAGAAAATACCCATTACTGCAACGACACTGTTTGTATAACTATTTCGGTAGAAAATGAACCCTGCGCTGAAATTTTTGTACCCACCGCATTTTCTCCGAATAATGATGGCAAAAATGATTTTGAATGTATTCTGGGAGGTTGCATTGAAAGTTTACAATTTTTAATTTTTGACCGCTGGGGAGAAAAAGTTTTTGAAACAAATGACCAAAAAGTTTGCTGGGACGGGAATTTCAAAGGTAAGCCAATGAACACCGCTGTTTTTGTTTATTCGTTAAGCCTGGTTTTAACCAATGGTGAAAAAATTACTCAGAAAGGGAATATTAATTTACTCCGATGAATAATTGTAAAACCTTTTTATTATTTTGTTTCCTCCTCCCTCCTTTTTCCGGTTCAAAATGGGGATTTACCCAGGACATTCACTTTTCACAGGTTGGAATGGCACCCCTGCTGAATAATCCTGCTTTTGCAGGAATTAATCACAACCTAAGAATTATTTCAAACTACAAAAACCAATGGAACAGTTTGGCCTACCCTTTTGAAACCGCCTATTTTTCACTTGAAATGAAATTGAATAAGAAAAAAGCTAAAAGAGGATTTTTGGCGGCAGGTTCCAATATTTCAAATGACGTTGCCGGTGAGTACCGGCTAAGAACTGTATCTCAAAATATTTTTATTGCCTATCATGTTTTTCTGAATGAACAATCAACTATTGGGGGTGGACTGATGGCAGGTTATGTTCACAGGTGGTTTAATTATTTTGAATGTAAATGGATGAGCCAATATGACGGCATGCAATACAATTCAACAATAAATTCGGGAGAACCTGATCCAAAAGACACAAGGCTGTCCTCTTTTGCATACCCCGATATTGGAGGAGGCCTACTCTGGAATTACAATAAGCAAAATGAACAGATAATGGGAAACGAAAAGTTAAAAGCTACGGTAGGGATTGCAATTTTTCATCCCCATCAGCCAATTTATTCATTTTATTTTGCAGAGGATAAACTACTGATGAAAACTATTTTTCACGCCAATGTGTTATATGGAATTAAAAATACAAATTATGCCCTTGAACCAATAATTAATTTTTCATTGCAGGGAAGTGCCAGGGAATTAATTCTTGGCTCCCTGATTAATTACACTTTAAAGGAACAATCAAAAATTACTGGATATAATAAGGGTTCGGCCATTTCAATAGGAGCTTACTACCGAAATAAGGATGCAATAATCCCTATGATGCTTTTGGAATTTTCACAATATGCCATTGGGATAAGCTATGATCTTAATACTTCAGGTTTGACTTCTGCAACGCGGGGTAAAGGAGGAATTGAAATTTCCCTTCGGTTTGTAAATCCGAATCCGTTTTTAAATAAACAAGGTAAATAGCCATTTGGTTTTTTTCTCCAAAAAAAAATCCCGAAGGAGTAATAATAACCCCCCCCCGGGAATTTTTCTAATAATTTCAATTGCTTTACTTCTTTGCCGGCTCAGAAGGTTTTTCTTCTTTTTCAACTTTCTTCTGAATGATTTCAACATTCACATCGTCCATATCATCATTATCATCATCATCTTCAAAGGTCATCATTTCCCCTTTTGTACACATTTTTTTGCAATGCTTTTTCATTCCCATCATCCCGCAACCCATTCCCATTTTGCTGCACCTTCCTCCGCCTCCCATCATTTTGCAACATCCGCCTTCCATACCCTGTTCTCCCATCATAGAACATTTTTCCATCGAAGAACATCCTCCCTGTCCGCAGTGTGCAAGACGGCAAACGCCACAACAAGCACCGCAGATTAAAGCAAGAAAACCTGATATTATTACAAAGTAAGATATTACCTTGTAAATGGTTCCCAGATTATCTTTCTGGGTTTTGGCAAGTAATAACATTCCAGCCACAATGGCTATTAATGTAATGGATAGTCCTGTTAAACAGTTCATAATATTAAATTTTTAGTTAATATAAATAATTTGCACAAAGCTAATCATAGTTTTCTGAACCCTGTTTTCATTTTTACCTAATAAATGTTAATTCACATTCTCCGTAAAAAAAATTTAGTTTTACTCAGGTGGTTACAATTCCTAACTGATGTTACGCACATCTCTAATACAAATAACAAATAACAATAATCAAATTGCAAATAAATTCCAATGACCGATAAAGAAAATTCTAAACCGCTAAAGAAGATTTTTTCGATAATAATTGAAAAATCAAAATAGCAGACGGTTTGATAATTGAAATTTTGATATTGAATATTATTTGTATTTTGATATTTGTATTTTGGAAATTAATGTCTTTGCGTAACTTCAGTTCCTAAGATAATGTCAGTCCATCCCAAAATATTTCCCGCAGATGACGCAGATTTTTGCAGAATTCATCAGCAATAATCTATTGGATTTGCAGGAAAAAATGTTGCGCTAATTTTTTTCTCATAATTCCAAACATGCCCATCCTAATCCTTATACTATTTGGACATTTATTTTAATTTCTTCCTTCCCACACCCTCTGTTTCCTGAAGGGACCAGTCCACCTACTCTTGAGCGTTGATCCCATCAGGGAAAAAAGGGTGAGGGTGGGAAAAGATTGTTTTATTTGTCTAAATGTTATTATTCCTA
>JAHEZO010000096.1 GCA_023250995.1 Flavobacteriales bacterium
AAAATAATAATATCCCAATCAGAATCCGGGTGGGATTGGCCACGCGCATGCGAACCAAAAAGAATGATTTCGGCCCCCGGGTCTTTTCTTTTAATTTTTTCTTTAATTTTTTTAATTATTTCTTTTTCGTTTGCAGTCATATCGCAAAAATAGCATTTCAAAATAGAATATTTATTCCCTGATTAATTTATTATTCCAAATGCCGGTTTCTGTAATAATTTTTACAAAATAAATCCCAGCGGGAACATTTATTATTATTTTTTCAAGTCCTGGAAATTCACCCGGGGAGAATACTTTTTCCCCGAGAATGTTAAACATTTCAATTTTGTATTGATTGCCGGTTTTTTTGAATGGAATTATTTGAAATGATTCGGTGAAAGGGTTGGGGAAAACACTGTACTCCGGTTTTTCAAAAAATTCTGAAGTCGAAATGGTTTGTACAAATTCACTTTTGGCGGTATTGGTAATTACAGGGGAATTGAAATCAAAATAAATGTAGGCCGTATTTTCAATTTTAGCTCCTAACGGAAGACCTGACTTTGGTTTAACCCGGAATTGAATATACCCTTTTGAGCCGGGTTCATCGGAAGCACTGTCCGGCAGCATGATATTATTAAACCTGAATCTGACAATATTACTATCCATTGTTATACTGTTGTTGTGGCTGTACCCGGTTACCTTAAAAGTTTCCGGATCGAGATTTCCGTCCAATGTATCAGCCAAAAAAATATTTTTTGCAGGAGCGTTTCCTGTATTTTGAAAATGGATGGTGTATGTAAAATAATCCAGGTACCCAGGCAGCACTTCCACGGGAAATACTTCCTTTCCATTTGGGTCATATGAGTTTTCAACCTGATAGCACAACTGAAAAACATTATTGACAATATTGTTATCCCCTGCACTTGGAGTAACGGTGACGGCAACACAAATAAAATCGCCTGCTTGTGCTGTTGGGTTTGTTTGAAAAATTAATCCGAAATCATTCATTACATCTCCCAGAGAATAATCTGCAATTGAGTAGGTAAATACATTTCCGGCCACCGAGGGAGAAAGGGCCCCTGGGGTAATTCCGCTATAATTGACGGGGCCTGTAACAATAATCTGAACCTGCCCGCTAAGGCCGGCAGTTCCAGTGCAATTCAAATGATACCATTTACTTAAATCACCTGCAATAATTTTCAATTGATGTAATTCACCGGGGAAAACCCAACCTGTGTGAATAATGCTTTGGGTTCCTACATCGAAACCCGGTTTGCATGAAAATTCAAAATCCACATTCTCGGCCAACGGGTTGGAAAGTGATAACGAAACATTGGTGTCAATTCCGGGATAGAGGCATTGCACAATAAAAGGCATTCCCGAAGTATCCACTTCAACAGAATAATTTCCGGCCGGTTCAGGAAAATTATAAATGCTGTTCGACAAAGAAAACACTTTTTTTAAAAAATTATTATTGACATCGAAAAGCTGAACAGGAATATTAACCAAACCGGAATCGGCAGAATCGTTAACACAATTGCTGTTGATATCCTTAATGGTATATCCCGCAATTCCATCGGCCCCAGGGCAAGAATTTGGGTTGTTCACTGCATCCCCATTTATGCAAAGCGGGTAGGCGAGGGTTGCGGCATCCATGGCTTCAACGTAGTTTGGAAGGCAAGTGAATGGGTTTCCGGAAATATCACATTGGAAGGAATAAAAACTCGGGAATTCAGGAAAGCAGGAAATATTATTATTACGGCAATCGAAATAAGCCAAAAAGGTTGGCAATGGAGGCAAACTTGTGAGAAAATTGTTATAGCAATAAAGAGTTCCTAATCCTGCCGGTAAACTTGGTAAAAGTGTAAGCTGATTCTTGAAACATTCTATTCCGATAAGGGTAGATGGTAAATTAGGTAATGTAGTCAATTGACATTCATAGCAATATAAAAAATTTAAGGTAGGTGGTAAATTTGGCAATCCGGTAAGGGGATTTTTTGCACAATATAGGAGCAATAAATTCAAGGGTAATGAAGGCAAATTGGTTAAATTGTTCCCATAGCAGTATAATTTTTTTAAGTTTGGCGGTAATGGCGGTAAAGCTGAAAACCAATTGTAACCACAATTAAGATAAATCAAGCTTGAAGGAAGGTTGGACCAGGTTGAAACATGATTGTTCGAAAAATCCAAATAGCTTAGGTTAGTAAAATTTTCAATTCCTGATAGATTTTTAATGTAACCCATAGTACCAAAGGAGAGATCTATTGAATCCTCATTTACTATTCCATTACAAGTAATATCCATCTGATTCCCATTCATGCAGGAAGGATAATTTGAATTTAGCCAGGTGGCAAAATTTGAATCGGGTATTGTTACATAAGTTTGGGCTTTTGTTTCAATGACAAAAATAATCAGAAGGGGAAATAGAACCATTTGTGCGGGTAGATATTTTTTCATAATCAACGAATGATTTTTTGTGAATAAATAATGTGATTACCAGCCGAAAATTGAAAAAAATAAATTCCTTCAGGTTGTCCTGAAATATCAATATCAATTTCAGGATATTTGATAACACCTTCAAAAACTGCGGTCCCAAACAAATTGTAAAATGTCAAATGGTTTCCCAAAAATTTATCAGAAACGTTTAATTTAAAAACTCCATTGTTTGGATTGGGATAAACCTGAAAGCCCTTTTCATTGAATCCTACATTTTTATTACCTGTTGCAGGAACTTGTAACCGATGTCTTTTGAAAAAATCCCAAATTTCCAGGCTTGCGTTAAAATCACGGTTGGTATTTCCAAGGGATGGAATATTTATTAAACCACCAGGCCAGGTATGGCCGCCATTGAGAATTTTATAAAAAATAACTTCTGAGGAATCATCACAAAAACCATAATGATATTTTATTGCCGAACTGCTGTCCGAATTGTTGATATTGGGAATTATCGTACTATCGGGCAGGGGACAATTATTTTTATTTACAAAATAATTAATAAGCGTTTCAACGGATGGCCATATTCCGCCTCCGTTATAAAAGATTGTACTGTCTGCCGTTCCGTGAATATGAAGAACCGGTATTGGTTGGGTAAGATTGTATTCATTAAAAAAAGGAGTGATTACAGGGCCTGCTACGGAGGCAATGGCAGCAATCCGGTTTGAAAGTTCACAACCAAGACGGTAAGTCATAAACCCTCCCATTGACAAACCGGTGGAGTAAACCCGGGAGGAGTCAATGTTGTAATTTTTTGAAATAGTATCAATCAAAACTGATAAAAACCCCACATCATTAATTGTGGAATTAGAAAAAACCGTGTCCCAAACAGAATTTACAGCATCGGGGTAAACAACCAGAAATCCGGCAGTATCAGAAATAATATCCATCATGGAATAAAACTGCTGCTGGTTAGCAGAAGAGCCATAACCATGAAGATTTAGAACCAGGGGTACCTTTTCCATTCCGCTATAATTAGCTGGAACATGGAGGATGTAGGTTCGGTTATTTCCTGAATAAAAAAAACCACTGTTGATGTTTTGCTGGGAAAAAATTTCAAACGAATGGAGGAAAGATATTAAAAATGAAAGAAGAAAAATGAAGAATGCTTTTGAGGATATCATTTTCTTAAAAACAAATATCTGATGTCAAAGATATTATAAAGTCGGAGGATTTCTTAATTGGTTGTGTAAAGGGATTAAAAATTTATAACTATATTCCTAATCAGTAATCCTAGTCCTTAATCCTTTTAATAAATATTTTTTTTTGAATTAAGGAAAGAATAAAAAGGTAAAATGTTGTCAGATTTTCAAAACACCAGAATACCCGAAAAAAAACATTGGTCACTGTTGAATTTCGAATTCAACTCCTTGAATATATGCAGTCCCAGAGGTATAGGAAAAATAAGTTCCGGCTGCAAACCATTGTGGATAGGGCCAATTGTGTGTTGAACCACCGCTGTTTCCGCTTATTGGGTTATAAATTAACATCTGACCTCTGTCAGTTGAACCGCATGAAGTCCCCATTTCCAGCGTTTGGCCTGCCGTATTTGTGGTGGTTGCATCCAATCGGAAAACCCTTCCGGCCGGAACAATATAACCGCAGGCACTTGTTATTGTTGCATTTATTACACTTACCACCTGTAATTTGTCTCGGCTTCCACTTGAGGAGCCTTCAATGCCGCCCCCGCTGCTTCCAATAGAAATAATAACTTTCCCTACTGCCCCGGCCCCTCCTGAATTTGAGGCAAAATCACCGCCCCCCCCACCTCCGCCAGGGGCAGTTCCGGCAACCCCGGCACTTCCATTCCCTCCCGCACCTCCTGCACCTCCGTTTGCCCCTATTCCACCTGCCCCTCCGGTTGACGATGCATCCGTTCCAATCCCCCCTGAAACATTATTTTGGCCTCCGGATCCGGTGCCATTTACACCTCCCGTTCCACAACATCCGTTATTTGAATGATTACCTCCTCCCCCTCCGGTAGCTGTTATTCCAATTATACTTACACTGCTGCTCCCACCTGAAGAACCAATAGTAACAGCACCTCCTCCTGATCCTCCGGACCCAACCACCACCGTATAATTGGTTCCAGCAGTCATAAAAAAATTCCCTTCCGAATATCCACCGCCACCGCCTCCACCTCCACCGGATGCATTGCAGCAGGAATTACCACCGGCACCTCCACCGCCCGCTCCCCACGCCTTTATGTTGTAAGTTCCATGGCATGTGGGTGTAAAAGTAGAGGAACCTGCGGTAGAATAGGTTGCTACAACCGAGGGTGTGAATTGTGGGTTTTTAAAAATGGATTCAATTTTCCACACTTTGCCGGAAGGAACGGTTTGAATAGTGGTAACACTTTTATTCTGGCTATAATCCAGCACAGTACCATTTACAGTAAATTCAATTACCGAAATGGAGAAAACATTATCTCCTTTTTCTAATGTTTGAGGATTGCCGATCCAGGCCGGAAGTTTAATGCCAAATTGGTGATTTTCATCTGCAATAATGCTGTTGGCGTCAATTTTTATCGTGGGCAGGCATTGGGAGTAAGATAATTCTGGCAATAGATTGAATCTAACAAACAAAAAAATTACCACTAAAATAATTTTTGATTTTTTCATTTTAAATTTTTTAGTTGCACTTATAACAAGTTCTGCAATAAGAACCACCGGGGTCAAAATACCCGCACCCGCCATCGGTCCAGCCGGAGGGGCAGGAAGCAACACTGCTGCAACCGGTATTATTATAAAGGTACATTGTTGCACAAGGGCTGCCTGAAACGGAGCTGGAAGATGCATAAGAGTTCCCAATAATTATTTCCACCCTTCCGGCAGTCCCTTTTGTTCCGGCACTTGAAGCCGTGCCATCAGCACCGCTTCCTCCACTTCCTGCTGCACCGCTGTTTCCCGATCCTCCTCCGTCTCCGCCAGTGGTTCCGGAATTTGCAAACCCGGCTTGTCCGGTGAAATTTAACTGACCTGAACCAGTTCCTGCAGTGCCCCCTGTACCTGTTCCGCATAAATTAATTGTTCCTCCCCCTCCGGCAGTTGCGCTGATACTAACAACGCTAACGCTGCTGCTACCACCTGCGGAGCCATTGCCACCGGCACTTCCGCCATTTCCAGCTGCACCAACTACAACGGTATATGAAGTGCTCGGTGTTAAAAGATAATAACCCTCTGCATAACCGGCCCCGCCACCACCGGCTCCGGAGGTACTGCAAGTAGTCGAACTGCCTGCACCACCTCCCCCACCTCCATAAACTCTGATATTTGCCATCAGAGAACAGGGGGGGGAAACAAAAGTAAAGGTACCCGGGATGGAGTACGAATATGTACCGGCAAAGCTGGGTATCGCCACATTTTTGTGAACGGCTTCAATTTTCCACACTTTGGCAGGAGGTCCTGAAGGGACGGTTGATGATGATGTAATCCTTAAGTTTGCACTATAATCCAGAGCGGTTCCATTTACGGTAAACTCAATTACTGAAATGGAGTAAACATATTGGCCAATGTTAAGTGTTTGTCCCGCGGTAAGCCAAGTGGGGAGACGTAAACCATTAGGATCGTTTTCATCTGCAATAATTGCATTCCCATCAATAATAATAAACGGTTTGCATTGGGAGAAGGTTTTGTGAAGGGAAAAACAATAAAAAACCAAGAGGTTAATTACCAATGGAATTATTTTCATTTTTTTCATAATGAAAATTTTGGTTTTTTTTACAAAAAAAAATAAATTGCAGCAATTAATTATTCACACCGGTAACAAGTCCGGTGATAGTTTTTTGATGATCCTCCATAAAAATTTATCCATCCCAACCCGGCCTCAGTCCATCCCGAGGGGCAGGCGTTAGGCAGAACATCCTGATCACCATAAATAATCATTGTTGCACAGGGCGTTTTTGCATCCGCAACTGCCGAACCGGTTCCAATAATAATATCCACTCTTCCATCTGCGCCATCCACTCCGGCAGCGGCTGTCCCTGAACCCCCCTTTCCCCCGGCACCCCCACCTCCCGCAGCTCCATCGTTTGCAGCGGACCCACCTTTTCCACCTGTTGTTCCGGAGTTTCCAAAACCCGCTTGACCAGTAAAATTTAATTGGCCTGATCCTGTTCCTGCAGCACCTCCGCTTCCCGACCCGGAAGAAATAGTTCCTTTTATTCCACCGGAAGCACTGATTGAAACAACACTTACACTGCTTGAGGTTCCATCAGTTCCATTTCCATTCACTGTGCCTGCATTTCCTCCGTTCCCAACTACCACTGTATAGGATGTGCTTGGAGGAAGGAGGTAAAACCCTTCGGCATAACCACCGCCTCCACCACCGCCTCCAGCCGGGTAAGTGCAGCAACCACTCCAGCCCCCTGATCCCCCTCCTCCAGCTCCATATACCCTAATATTTGCCATTAAAGAACAGGGCGGGGAAACAAAAGTAAATGTGCCGGCAACGGTATAGGAATACCTCCCGGCAAAACTCGGAATAGCAACATTTTTATGGATCGCTTCAATTTTCCAAACTTTACCTGAGGGAACAGTAGTTCCGTCAGTGGGAATTTTTAAATTAGCACTGTAATCAAGTGCAGTTCCATTTATGGTAAATTCAATTACTGAAATGGAATAAACATACTGCCCCACATTTAGAGTTTGGGCCGCTTTTAGCCAGGTAGGCAAACGTAGCCCATCCGGATCATTTTCATCTGCAATAATTGCGTTGCCGTCAATTAAAATAAAAGGCTTGCATTGAGAATAACATTTGAAGGGGAGAGGGTAAAATCCTAAAAAAATAATAAATAGTGTAAAGATAGATTTCATAAATTATGGCTCGATGTTAAACTCTAATCCATTTAAATAAACAGTTCCGCTGCCTGTATAAAAATATGTACCGGCTTTAAACCACAATGAACTTGGAACTTGTGAGTTAATGCTACCATAAGTATTGCTTCCGCAGGTGGGTCCAAAATATACATAGGATGCTCCACCACTATAAAATACCGCATCTAATCTGAACTCCTTTCCGGCAGGAACCACATATCCGCAAGATGAAGTGACTCCTGTGTTTATCCCTTGATTAAACTGAAGCCGGTCTCTTCCTCCACTGCTGATAATTGAAGTGGTTGCTGATGTTGAGGAAGCTCCAATGGTAATTACCACTCTTCCATCGGAACCAGCCAGGCCATTATTTGTTCCGGCACCGTAACTTCCACCGCTTCCCCCTGCCCCTGCTGTGTTATCATTTGCTCCATCTCCTCCTTTACCACCCGCGGCAGCACCAGTAGTGGCACCTGACTGGCCTGTGAAATTTAATTGGCCCGAACCGGTTCCCCCGGCCCCAAGGGTGTAAACACAATTTCCGCCTCCTCCGCCCCCACCTCCGGTGGAGCTAATTCCAACGACCGAAACACTACTGCTTCCACCTGCCGTTCCCGCTCCGCCCCAAACGGATCCCCCGGTTCCTCCAGTACCTACGGTTACAGTATAACTTGTATTTGGAGGCATTAGGTAAAATCCTTCGGAATAACCACCACCACCGCCACCGCTTCCACCCCTGCCGCAGGAATTTTCAGCCTGCCCTCCTCCTCCTGCTCCCCAAACCTGAACCTTTGCCATTAGTGAACAAGCGGGAGAAACAAAGGTAAATGCTCCCGGAATGGAATAAGTGTATGCTCCTGAAAAACTGGGCAAGGCAATATTCTTATGAACCGCCTCAATTTTCCAAACTTTACCTGAGGGAACAGTAGTTCCGTCAGTGGGAATTTTTAAATTAGCACTGTAATCAAGTGCAGTTCCATTTATGGTAAATTCAATAACCGAAATAGAGTAAACATATTGGCCTACATTAAGGGTCTGAGCTGCTTTTAACCAAGTTGGCAATCGTAAACCATCCGGATCGTTTTCATCTGCAATAATTGCATTGCCATCAATTAAAATAAAAGGTTTGCATTGAGGAAAAGCAATTTTTGAAAAGAAAAAAATTGCAGAGAGAAAAGTTATTTTTATTAGAATAGATTTCATGAATGGCCTTTCCAAATTAACAAACAAAAAAAGTTTTAAAACCCCGCAGTAGTATAAACCAACCAACCGGGTATGCTTCCCGTTGAGGCATTATTAATATTTTGCCCTCCTATAACAAGCCACCTTCCTGCAGTGGCATTATATTGTAAATTAATAACGTTTGGCCCAATAGGTGTTGTAAAATTTCCTCCGGTAATGGTTAAAATTTGATTTGCCGCGGTAGAGGTAGAATTATTTGCAATGGTCATGTTTTGGGCTGTAGTATTATAAAGTGTTATTATTCTCCCGTCAACCCCTCCTGCCAAACCTGTAATTGTAAAAGCGGCTGTAGGGCCTGTTATCCTGAAAAAACTATACGCCCCGGTGGCGATATTATCATTGGTTCCATTTACCAGCGAGAGTGCAGTTCCTTCGCGGTAAGCCAAACTGCCGTTAACATCTAATAATGTGGCAGGAACTGTGCTTCCGATTCCAACATTTCCTGCAGAGGTGATATTAAAAAAAGTTTTCGTGTTTATAAAATTAGCGTCAGTTGCCTGTCCTTCACCAATGGAAAATGTGTTGGTATTATATACGGTTCCGATGGACCATGGAAAACTACCTGATCGAATAAGGTTAATATATTGACCACTCGCTGTTGGTTTCGTTATTACAATATTTCCGTTGTATCCATTATCTGCTGCCGTTCCGCTCGGATGCACCGTTACCCGGCCAAGAACATCAAGTGTTTGGGAAGGAGTGGAAGTCCCAATACCAACATTTCCATTTTGAAACAATGCGGCATAAGTGGCATTTGTTCCGGAAACATTCAATGCCTGGGTTGTTGAGGGAGCGGAATTAATCCCAACAAATTCGTACATCCTTATCAGGCGGTTTGTTCCGGCAGTTCCTGCACCAACCATAGAAAGGGCATTTGCATCAAATCCCCTATAATCCAGCGTTCCGGAATTGGTTTCATCTCCCGAAGTAAGTTTCATCCTTAATTGCGTAGACCCGAGGGAGGAATGCACTGTGCTTGAAACAGCAGTTCCAACAACACTAAGAATTGAAGCCGGTCCGGTGGTTCCGATACCAACATTTCCCATATAATCAATGCGAACCCGCTCGGACAAAGTGGTTCCATTATTCATGGTCCAGAAAGTGAGGTCGGCAGGGTTAAAGCCACCCGAACCTCCAATAGAGCTTCTGAGAGATTGGATTCTTGCCTCAGCACCTGTGCTCTGATAATTATCAGTGAAATCTAATTGAGCTAACATATTACCTGCAGCACTAACCCCGGCAGAATTTTCCATTCTGATAATTGGAGAGGCACCTTTAATATTAAGCAAAGAAGATGGAGCGGTTTGCCCGATACCCACATTTCCATCATCTTTAATAACCATTCTTACGGCACCGTTTCCGCCTCCTCCAGAAGTTACATAATCTTCACGAAAAATTCTCAACAACCCGGCCTGGTTATCAAAGTTCCATAAATTATTTGTTCCCCCTTCTGGTTCAATGGTAAGCCGGGCCAAGCTGCTTCCAGATATTCTAGTTTGGCCTACCACATGTAATTTACCTCCAGGCGCAGTGGTGCCAATACCAACACTTCCACCCGTGGAGGGAACAATAATTGCGTAATTATTTGTTCCTGCTGAAGCACTAAAATAAGCAGCAACATTGTTTAATCCTGCTCCGGTTTTAATGGCCTGAAATGCATAACCATAATTTCCGGCTCCTGTAACTGCGGCCGGATTACTTACATAAATTCCGGTACTGTTGTTTGAAGTAAGCGTTGAAGGGGTAAGCACTTCTAACATATAAGTGGAGGTGGGGGCATTGCCGGTGGTATTAATCCCAATATTTTGAGCCTTAATTAAGTTTTCTCCTCCTAAAAATAGTATGACCTGAAAAATAAAAACAAACAAAATTGATTTTTGTAAATTGAAACCCGATGCAATCAGGAAGGTTGGGGGGGTAAAGCCAATTGATTTTTTCATAATTGAATTTTTATGGACAGGTTACGGACTGAGTTACTACATTTCCGCTGTTATCTACTGTTAGTTTAAAGCAACTTCCATTAGGGGAAATTAAAACTACTCCCTCGCTGGGAAGATTTTTATATTGAATACCACCGTTATTAATTATCAGCAGCGGCTGAAAAGTTCCTGTCCCTGCTAAAAGGGTTGTTCCGTTTGCTCCGGTAGAGCCTGTAGCTCCATTAATTCCTGTTGGTCCCTGAACTCCTGTGGCCCCTGTTGAGCCATCATTGCCGGGAATTCCCTGGGCTCCGGTAGAACCGGTATTTCCTGTTGAACCCTGAGCTCCGGTAGCTCCATCAATACCGGTATTTCCCTGAGCACCCGTGGATCCAACGGGACCATCATTTCCCGTGGCTCCCTGAGCCCCTGTTGGCCCAACGGCACCATCGTTTCCGGTTGGCCCCTGAGCCCCTGTTAACCCTGTGGCTCCGTCAATTCCAGTGGTACCCTGAGCACCTGTTTGTCCGATGCCTCCGTCATTTCCTGTTGCACCCTGAACACCAGTTTGTCCTGTTGCACCGTCTGCTCCTGTTGCACCCTGATTTCCTGTTACTCCGGTAACCCCATCAATCCCAGTAATTCCCTGCAACCCGGTTGGGCCGGTTACCCCTTGCAATCCGACCACCCCTTGCGGACCAGTTGGGCCGGTAGGACCAATTCCGGCTACAACAGCTCTCCAATAAACCCCGTCAAAATAATAAAAGGTATTGTTTGTGGTGAGATAAATTAACAAGCCCGTAGCAACAGGGGTAGTTACATTTAATGTGTCTGCAATACGTGGAATTAATATTCCTTTATCTGTTGACTGCAATTCAAGTTGAGCACTGGGATGAGGGTTTAAGGTACCAATCCCCACATTTTTATTTTGAGCAAAATATTGTTCGGAAAAAAAAAGAAAACTGAAGGAGAACAAAAAGAAGGAGAATACAATTCTTTTGGTTCGCTTTTGAAATGGAATCCCGGAAGAAAAAAAAGTGAAAATTTTCATATGAAATAATTTATATTTTCCTCAATAGCAGGAACAAAGATAAATAATAAAGAAATAAAATTTTTTTTTTTTGGTTTTATTTCTTGAAATTAATGATTAAAATAAATTGCCGTCAAAAAATTATCTTTTCGCAAACATTTTTTTTGAAGCCTTTCTTTTTTCATTTTCCTACCAAATTGTAAATTTAATAAGCGTATTGGAATATTATTCCTTCCGGTTGAATAATCTCATTTGCTTTTTCAAAAACGAATTGGTTTCCTAGGGGAAAAACAATTTTTTCGTTTCCTTTTAGAAAATTGATTTTATTAAAATATTTATTTATTAATCGGTTTTATCAACAGAATAGGTAATGTAAATTCCATATAATCTCATTACGTTGCCCAATCCCTGCCTGGTTTCCCAAGTAAGCTGATAATAATAATTTTGATTATCAATAGC
The DNA here is from genome assembly GCA_023250995.1 of Flavobacteriales bacterium. Lineage (GTDB taxonomy): Bacteria > Bacteroidota > Bacteroidia > Flavobacteriales_H > JAHEZO01 > JAHEZO01. Next base: position 11,934 of record JAHEZO010000096.1, read on the forward strand.
CACTGAAATGGCCCCTGTTGAGACAGGTTGAATTGAAGCACTTGAACCAGTGGTATAGGCTGTTGAAGCCGCGGCTAAAGCAGAACCGGGATCTAATCTGTAAAGCCGAATCCTGGAATCATAGGTGGCATCATTATCATAAATATGTGCGGTGATGTCTTTAACTATTGCCCCATTTGGTAAATTAATATTTACAGAACTGTATCCCAAACTCCCAAGGGTGCCGTTATTAATATAACAAAAATTAGAGGTTGAACCGGTTTTTCCTGTGTTGTATGTTGCGCTTCCATCACTTGTAAAACTTGCAGCACTTACTGAATAATAGTTTGTTTTAGAGGTTGAGTAGGAATAATCATTTAAAGCTGGAATAGTAACATCTCCTTCAACATGTAACAATGAAAGGGGTGTGACTGTTCCAATTCCAACATTTCCGGAATTTTTTATTGTCATTCTTTCCAAAGCAGTTATGCTCCCGTCCGGGGTGGTAAAAAGAGATAATTTCCCAGGCATATCATTTAGGCCTGGAGTACCATCCACAATTCCTTCCACCATGGCCCCCATTTGATATGCACTACCGTCAAATCCTTTAAATTCAACCTGGCCAAAGTAATCTCCGTTTGAAATGATTGCGGGCGATCCGGGTGTTCCCCTCGACCGCAACAAATGTAAACTAGAAGATTGTGCAGCATCATTTGATTCTGCATCAACATCTGCATCTGAACTCCTTAAATACAATAATTCAGTTGGGGAGGTAGTTCCTATACCAACATTGCCACTGTTATCAATACGTAATCGTTCACCCAAAACACCACCGTTATTTGTTTTAAAGGATAAATAACCGGAACTGCTTCCTGTTGTACCATTAATTTTGCGCCCCTCAACACTTCCAAATACCCTTAAGGCAGAAGCTACATCATTATTGAAACCTCCAAGGGAAATAGAACCACCAACATCAATCGCTTGAGCGTCTGTTGCCATAATATGAATATTCCCGACTGTTGCATTCGCGGTTACCACATTTGCCGCCCGTATATCTAACTTTCCTATTGGAATCGTTGTGCCAATTCCAACGTTCCCTGCGCTTGTTATCCGCATTCTTTCAGTAACTGCAAGTGCCCCATCGGCAGTAGTACTTAATGTAATTCTTCCCGGCATATCATTGGCTCCGGGGACACCATCAACTTCGAATTTTATTAAACCGGTAGGCCAATAAGTTGACCCATCATTACCCCAACCACCAACGTTACCTGTAATATCATCATCCAAAACAAGAGTATTGCTTCCAATAGTTGCATTGCGACTTTTGGTAAGCATAA
>JAHEZO010000097.1 GCA_023250995.1 Flavobacteriales bacterium
ATTGAAATGTTTGCCGCCCAGCCGGGTAATTTTAGTTTTCGGATTATTATTTTTCAGGTGGAATGGTTTTTTGTTAGCGGTCATTTTATGACGACACGACACCTAATCATATTATCGACTTTTTTTCTGACCTTCAGTTGTAGCAACAAGAGTATGGTCAAGGACAATCATTCTGAAATTACAGAGGACACAAGCCCAGACAGTTTAACCAAGAAATCCCTAGAGCCAAAATATTCCTTTGACACAACTTTAGTTTTAAACAAACAAACTTTTAATTTTAAAATCAAAAAAATAAACGATGACTCTATTTTGCTTACTGCAAGTAATAAAACTTTAACTGCCTTAAACGATACCATTAATAGTAATGCTCTTGCCTATTGGGAATTTCCGGACATTAACAATGACGGAAATGCTGACTTTATTTATGATTATTTTGGAAACAATCCAACCATTTTCCTTTATCTATTTGACACTTTAACTAATAACTTTAAAAGCGTTGAGGGTTTTGAAAATTTTCCAAATGCTGTTCCTTTAAAATCAAATTCAAAATATTATTATTCCTATCATCGGGCTGGTTGTGCAGACATGAACTGGGTAAGCGACCTTTTTAAAATTTAAAACTTCAAAGTAAATCAAGTAGGACATATTTATGGACAAGGTTGCGACTTTAAAGTGAATGAAAATCCGCAAACAATTGAAATCACCAAAGTGGTTGAAAATGATGAAGAAAAAGGAACGCTAATTGAAAAGCTGCCGTATTTAACACATATTACCGACTCTTGTGACAAGTGGGATTTTATTGAAAAATATTGGAATAATAATTATGGAAAATTTGAATAGAAAAACTACCGCCAACATGTGCCTTTTTCAATTTATTTTTGCTTGATGGGGAAATGTGTTCAAGCGGATTAACTTTTTAATTATTTTTATAGGTGGGACAAGCACGCACCAGTTAAGTCAAGCAAACATAAACCAAAAAAAAGGACTTTCGTTATGCGCAATTATATAGCTTCGATGAAACGTCTTCTGTATTTGCTACTTTTTGCTTTCCACTTTAGCTTCGGACAGAATGCATCCAAAGAAGAAGAGCTAATACAACAAGCTTTAGACTACGAGCAAAAAGGCGACATTAACAACGCAATAAAAACCGGCAAGAAAATTATTCACATTAATCCTGGAAGTTATCAAGAAGCGAATTCAATTGCGGGACTTTACGGACAACTTGGAAAGTTTGTGGACGAAATAACTTGGGCACAAAAAGCAATTAAAATTAATCCAAAGTTTTCTATGGGCTATGTCAACCTCGGCAACGGATACCTCGGAAAAGGTGACGTCCAGAAAGCCGAGGAAAGTTATAAGAAGGCGGACTCGCTTGACCCATCAAGCCCATTCCCTCCCTATGGTTTGGGAGTAATTGAAGAAGGTCGAGGAAATTGGCAAGCGGCTATTTCGAATTACCATCAATCCGTTGCACGCGACACAACCTTTGAAAATGGTTACTATAATTTAGCTGCTGCGTATGCGAACCTCAAGGATTTTAAAAATGCGAACATAAATATCCTGAAAGTTTTGGAGCTAAATCCAAACGCAAAGGACGCACAAGTGATGCGCGAACATATAATGGAAGGAATTTTGGGACAATAAAGAATAACTGCAAATAACAAAAAGATTAAAAGAAATAAAAAAAAGGCGGTAAAGTATGGTGAAAGAGTGTGCAAGTAATAAAGTATGCATCTGGAGAGAGAGGGTGCAATCTACTCCCTTCTTTTTTTTAATCCCTGTTGCGTTGGCCGCAACTTTTGGGGACAGTGCTAACTTCAAACTAACGAGCATTTAATGAACATTTAAAAACTAAACAACAAGAAATGATACCAGCAATTATCGGACTTGCAGTAATCTCAGCCATCCTGACTTTTCTGTTAATCAAAAAAGGACAGACACAGAAGCAAACGGAAGAAGAAATAATTCAGTCACGGACTGACTTAAGTAGTTTCAAAGCACAATACAAAGACATCATTGATGTTGACAAGGAACTTGCTAACCGCAAGAAAGACCTTACCAATCTCAAACAGCAACTTGACAGTTTGACATCTGACTTCAACAAACAGAAGGACCAGCTCAATGCGGACTTTCAAAGCAAGCGAAGCATTTATGAAAGTTTGCTTGGAGAAATTACAATCCTTGAAGAAAACTTGGAGAACATTTCTTACGGTATGTATAAGACCCACTACGACTATCAATCAACCGAAGAATACAAAACGAACCTTGACAAAATCCGAGAAAAGCAAAAGGTAATTATCAAAAACGAAAGAGCAACCTACTGCAACACCAAATGGACGGTAGAGGGAAGCGAAGCTAAAGGAAAGAAAATGGTTAAGGAAGCATCTAAACTAATGCTTCGTGCTTTCAATGGTGAATGTGATGCTTGTGTTGCTAAAGTAAATTGGGGAAATATCTCAACAATGGAAGCGAGAATGCAAAAAGCTTTTGAAGCAGTAAATAAACTTGGAGCCACAAACCAAATTTCAATTACGGACGAGTATTTAAAGCTTAAATTGGAAGAACTGTATTTGGAATTTGAGTTAGAAGAAAAGAAGCAGGAGGAGAAAGAAGAACAAAGACGAATTAGAGAGCAAATGCGTGAGGAAGAAAAAGCGTTGAAAGAAATGGAGAAAGTTCAACGAGATGCAGAGGCAGAAGAAGAACGATACCAGAAAGCATTGGACAAAGCAAAAGCAGAAGTTCAAAAAGCTAATGGAGCTGAGGTTGATGCACTTAATGAAAAAATAAAACAACTTGAAGAAAATTTACAGAAAGCGCACGAAGTAAAAGAGCGTGCAATTTCTCAAGCACAACTCACTAAGTCAGGACATGTTTACATTATTTCAAATATTGGCTCATTCGGAGATGACATTTTCAAAGTTGGTATGACAAGGCGTTTAGAACCGCTTGACAGAGTTTATGAATTGGGTGACGCTTCCGTTCCGTTTGACTTTGATGTTCATGCAATGATTTATTCGGAGAACGCTCCTGCACTTGAAAACAACTTGCATAAAAAGTTAGAGAAGCACCGACTTAACTTAGTAAACTACCGAGCAGAGTTTTTTAAAACTTCGCTTGATGAGATTGAGCAAATTGTAAAAGAATACGGACTGACTGTTGAACTCACAAAAATTGCCGAAGCAAAAGAGTATCGTGAAACAATGTCAATTAGGGAAGCAAGAGAAAAGGAATATCCAAACGGAAAAGACCAACCAAAAACAGAAATTGAAAAACAACTTGACAAGTTTCCGACTTCACTTTAATCGGCCAGACATCGCCCCGATTGTAAATACCTTTTAATTACCTTGGTGCGAGCTTCAAACAGTATCGATTTGGATGAACCGCTAACCTGAAGCAAACAGATTAATTAGTATTTTAAAAAATAAACAAAATGGGACTAATCAGAGAGCCTAAAAATGTTGACTTCACCGTTGAATCAAAACCTTGGACAGAAGTTGAACTTCGGGACTTCAGAAAGTTAATGTTCGAACTAAAAGCAAAGAACACTAAACGAAAAGTTCGTGAGTTGATTTTAAGAAAAAAAGTGATTGCGTAACTCAACCTTTTGTGATCCGAATGAACGACAGCAATGCCGCTAACATAAGATTAAAAGAAATTTTAAAAAGGGGGGCATTTACCGTTAAACGAACAGTGGTGCATTTAACAATCCGCCTTTGGCGGAGGTAGCCGGATGTTTATTGACACCAATGAATCATACATTTTAGTAAAACAATACTTCAAAGATTTCAATCATGGTAAACTTTAAAAAAATTGACGACCAAGATTTCGTCTTCCTAAACAAACCTTTGACAGCAAAGGAGGAAAAAGAATTCAGCGACTTTCTCAAAGACCGCAAATCAAGATTGAAAGCAAAGCGAAACTTAAGAACGCTTAGTGTAAGAAAGATAGTTACAGCTTAATCCGACCGCCACCGCTTCGCAGGAACAGTGCCACATGCAGCTAACACGAAGATTAACTGCAATTGTATAAGGAAGAGGGGCGTAAGTATATGAAGTGCGCGCAAATAATAGAACTGGCTGCCAGATAAAATAAAATCAACACAGGAAAGCTGAGAAAATCTATTTTTGTCCATTTTTTTTAGTAATAAAATGGACATTTATTCTATCTTTGTCGCATGAATATCACAAAGTATATAGCTGAAACTATCGGCAGGTTGCCGAAAGGCTATGTGTTCACCTATGCTGATTTTGTTAAGGATGCCAGCAGAAAGGAAGCGATTATCAAAGCGTTGAATCGTATGGCTGCATCCGGAAAAATTTCGAAGCTCTCCAAAGGAAAATTTTATAAACCTGAAAACACTTCATTCGGAACACTGCCGCCCAGTCAGCAGCAAATGGTGAAAGACCTGCTGGAAAGCAATGGCAAACTCAACGGTTACCTCACGGGTTACAGCGTTTACAATCAGCTGGGATTAACGACACAAATAAGCAACAGTATTCAGATTGGGAAAAACGAAGTGCGGCCTTCTTTCAAAAGAGACCGCTATACGATTTCGTTTGTAAAGCAAAAGAACATCATCACTAAGGACAATATTCCGTTGTTGCAGATTTTAGATGCAATCCGGTACATCAAAAAAATTCCGGACTGCAACCCTTCTTCTGCATGTAAAAGGTTTTTGATAATCATCAAAGGGTTGTCGGATAAAGATAAAACTACACTGGTACGGCTTGCATTAAAATACCCTCCGGCTGCAAGGGCCTTGCTGGGTGCCATGCTGAAAGCAAGCGGAAAAAAATCTTTGACCGGACCACTTTACAAATCATTAAATCATTTCAGCACCTATAAATTTTCAGGGGTAAATAAAATTTTACCGGGTGCAGAAAAATGGAACATCAGATGAACCTGCACACCGACATAAAACTATTTAACGAAACCATTCGTGCTGCTTCGCATCGTACCGGCATTAAGGATGAGTTTGTTGAAAAGGATTACTGGATTACACTGGTGCTTCATCAGCTTTCAAAAAGTAAATATGCAGGACAAGCAGTTTTCAAAGGCGGCACTTCCTTGTCCAAGGGTTACGGATTAATCAACCGCTTTTCGGAAGATGTTGACATTGCTATCATAAACCACAACAACAAATCGGGCAATAAAATAAAAACAATTATTAGAAATGTGGAAAAGGAAATGACGCAGCAGCTGAAAGAACTGGAAGTTGAAGGGGTTACAAGCAAGGGTTCAAGGTTCCGCAAATCTGTATTTGAATACGAAAGCAAAAGCAAAAACAATAAACTGATGGTAGAAGTAAACTCTTTCGCCAATCCTTTTCCTTTTCAGGAAATGACAATCAAAAGTTTCATTCATGATTTTTATTCAGCCACTGGAAATGGAAAATTTATTGAGATGTTCTGTCTTCAGCCTTTTAAAATAAATGTCCTGAACAAGGAACAAACGCTGGTGGAAAAACTGGTTTCGCTGATTCGTTTTTCGTTTGCTGGAAATGCTGTTGAAAATATTTCTCAAAAAATCAGACACTTTTATGATTTGTATTTTCTGATGAAGGATAAAGAGTGTGCTGCATTTATTCAATCAGAAAAATTTAAAAAAAAGTTTAATGAAATTCTTGAACACGATAGAGAATTGTTTGGCGAACCCGAAGGCTGGCAGGAAAAATCTGTTGCCGATTCGCCCTTAGTCAATGACTTCGAAAACATTTGGAAGCAGCTGAAAAACAAATACAAATCAGAACTTTCAGCACTGGCTTTCTCTCCTGTTCCGGAAGAAAACAAAGTTGTAGCGGGATTTATAAAACTTGTAAAGAGGTTAAAATAAAAAGTGCGTTCAATGGCAGATGTACACAATATCTAAACAATAAGTTTCAACCTGAGCCAAATTAATGGCAGAGATAGAAAGCCGGAGATTCTGGTTAAACAAGCAGACAAAAAACTAATTTTGACCACATCTAAATTTTTTATTTCACGACATGAATAATGTAAAATGTGCCAAATGCGGAGAAGACAATATTGCTAAAGCAAAGTATTGTTCAACGTGTGGATACACAGTAAAAAAATATATTGAGCCAGGCATAATCAACAATGTAAAAACAAGCAATGACTTAAAAGTTTATCGTGATAATAAAACAACAATGATTTATAATTATAGAGACAAGAACGGAGTTTTCGTTTTGAAACTTTCAGTAACTCCGGACATGTATGAATAACGATTACAACCCCCGCAAAACCTCATTCCAGAATCGCCTTTACCCCCGGTAAAACTTTTCCTTCCAAACATTCGAGCATGGCTCCCCCCCCCGTAGAAACATAGCTGACCTTATCCCCAAGGCCGTATTTGTTTATTGCAGCAACAGAATCACCACCTCCAATTAATGAGTAAGCCCCCCCTTCGGTGGCTTGAGCAACAGCCAGGGCTACTGCTTTTGTACCTTCCTCAAAATTGCTCATTTCAAAAACACCCATCGGGCCGTTCCACAATATCGTTTTTGAATTGCCAATGATTCCGGCATATTTTTCCCGAGTCATTGGTCCAATGTCCATTCCAATCCAACCATCGGGCACTGCCTCCATCTTACAAATATCCCGTCTTGCATTATTATTAAAATCATCTGAAATAACAGTGTCCGAGGGAAGAAACAAATTCACTTTTTTTTCTTCTGCTTTAAGAATTATCTGTTGGGCCGTTTTCAAAAATTCATCTTCAACCAGAGATTTTCCTATTTTTCCACCCATGGCTTTGGCAAAAGTATAAGCCATACCACCTCCTATAATCAGGTTATCCGTTTTATCCAGTAAAAACTCAATGATCGGAATTTTAGAGGAAACCTTTGCCCCTCCGATAATGGCAGTGAGTGGTTTTTTTGCTTCATGTAATACTTTATGTATGCTTTCAATTTCTCCCGCCATCAGGAAACCAAATAGTTTATCTTGAGGAAAAAATTTTGCAACAATGGTTGTGGATGCATGAGCCCGGTGGGCAGTCCCAAAGGCATCATTAACATAAACATTTCCAAGTCCGGAAAGTTTTTTTGAAAATTCCTCATCCCCTTTTTCTTCCTCTTTGTAAAAACGCAGGTTTTCCAGCAAGAGCACTTCTCCCGGTTTTAGAGCAGAGGCCAATAATTTTGCTTCCTCCCCTATGCAATCGTTGCCGAATTTTACATTTCTTCCAAGCAATTCCGAAAAACATTTTACAATATGCCGGAGTGAATACTTATCTTCCGGACCTCCTTTGGGCCGGCCCAGGTGCGACATTAAAACGGCCGAGCCACCATCATGCAGAATTTTATTTATGGTAGGGATGGAGGCCCGTATCCTTGTATCATCTGTAACTGAATAATTTTCGTCCAGAGGAACATTAAAATCCACTCTTACAAGTGCGCGCTTCCCCTTAAAATTGTACTGATCAACTGTTTTTGTCATTGGTAAAACTTATTTTGTTTTTTAACATTTTATCCGCATGCAAATTTTATAAAATCCTTTTGTATTACCAATGTAATTCAGCAGGTATTTTTATATTTGAATTCTTTTTATGCAATTTAATGACGTAATAGGCCAAAGTGAAATAAAATCCGTTCTCATTCAAACCGTAAGAGAACAGCGGGTAAGCCATGCCCAGTTGTTTCTGGGTAGCGAAGGAAGCGGAAATCTGGCCATGGCCATTGCGTATGCACAATATATTTCATGCACAAATAAATCAGCAAATGATTCATGCGGCAAATGCCTTTCGTGCATAAAGTACAGCAAGCTTGCTCATCCCGATTTACATTTTGCCGTGCCGGTGGCAAAAAAAAAGGATGAGGATAAAGCGGTTGTTACCGAAAACTTCCTTGGCCAATGGCGGGAAGCGGTGCTCGAAAATCCTTACCTGAATTTATTTCAATGGATGGAAGCACTTGATGTGGAAAATAAACAGTTAATAATTAATGCCAGGGAATGCGATGAAATAGTAAAAAAACTTTCGCTCAAACCTTACGAGTCGGAATATAAAGTGATGATAATTTGGATGCCCGAAAAACTATTTCATTCGGCTGCTCCCAAGCTTTTGAAAATTCTGGAGGAGCCAACAGAAAAAACTCTGTTTATTCTTGTGGCCGAGAGCTATGAGCAGATTTTACCAACCATATTATCGAGAACACAGTTGATTAAATTTCCAAAAGTAAATGATAAAGCCATAAAAAGGGCTTTGACTGAAAAATACCATTTGGAAGAGGAAAACGCAAACACCATTTCTCACCTAGCTGATGGAAATTTTTTAGAGGCCGGCCGTTTAGCAGGTGATTCAAAGGATGAATCATACAATCAGAAAAATTTTTTACCCTGGATGCGTTTATGTTTTGGTGCTTTCGATAAAGAAAACATGATTAAGCTGGTTGAAAAAGTGGAGGAGTTCCCTAAAGCCGGTCGGGAGCGGCAAAAAAATTTTCTTTCCTATTCTCTTTATGTTTTCAGGGAATGCATCATGCTGCAATATTCAGGAGGAGCATTAATAAAAATGAGCGGACAACCTCTGGAAGAAATAAAAAAATTTTCCCGTTTTGTAAATGAAGAAAACATTCTTCAACTCACCGATGAGTTTAATTCGGCAATAACTGATATCGAAAGAAATGTAAATGCCCGCACCTTATTCCTCGACCTCTCCCTGAAAGCGGCAAGGTTGTTAAAGGGATAAAAATCCCAACAAATTTTCCCCCAGTTTATTTTTCTGCGGTAATCCGCAATTTCGGGGAAATCTGTGTCCCAATTAATTTGAGTTCAGGTTTTACGGAAAAAGAATTAAAAATCCATGGTATACTGAATTTGGTAAGTGCGCGGGGATTCCGTGGAAAGTGGCCGGATCATATATTCCCTGTTTAATAAGTTATTGATAATGATGGCCACCTTTGAGGTTGGATTCATTTTATAAGAAGCCCTTAAATCATAAACTCCATCTCCCTTGCCGTATCTTTCCTGCCGGTATTTGGTGATGTCGGTGGGTAATAGCCTTCCGGTAAATTTGGTAATGTTAGTATCTGAATCAAGTGAAATAAAAATTTTATCCACATTTTGCATAAAACTATTGTAACGGTAACTTATTCCGAGGGAAAACCCTTTATAAGTTCCTTCAATATCGCCCTTTATTAAATGCTGAAAACGGTACTTTAATACATTGTTTGCGGGATCAGAACTGGAATTCAGGTAAGAGATGGATGGGGTTGGATTGTTTAATGAATCCCCGGTAAAAAGATTTAAAATAGAAGCAGAGTCCCCTTTAAAATATGCAAGGCCCGGCTCAAGAGCAATGGGATTTATATAATTATATCCGCAAAGAGTGGTGAATGTTACGGGTCCGATTTTCCCCTGACCTAAAAGGGTAATTTCATATCCATCCACACGAGTTCTTCCCACGTTTATTGAACGGAAACCCAAATTGCTCGCCACATCCGCTGAATTTCCCCAATAGCCAAAATTAAATTCCACATTATCATGAAATTCCTGTCGGAAGAATGCTAAATCCAGGTACCCCATAAACCCACCGATTTTAAATCCCTGTTTTATTCCTAATTCAGCATTCCAGCTGTCCTCGGGCTTTAAAGCGGTATTGGGGAAAATATTTATGGTTCCCACTCCTGTTCTAATGTATTTTTCGGCAATGGTTGGAAACCGGTAACCCTGGCCAAAGGAGGTTCTTACGTAAGTTTCCCGCAAAACCTTTACAGTTACTCCTGAACGAAAGACAGGTTTCAGAGGCAGTTTGTTCACCACGGTTTTTCCACCAATTTTTATGTCAGTCTCAGTTGTTGTCTTATTGATTTTAAAATATTCTCCTCTCATTCCGGCATTAAAGGTTACCCTTTCCCAAAGCTTTTTGTCTATTTGGGCATAGGCGGCTACATTGGCGGAACTGCTTCTTCCGCTGCTGTCTTCATTGGCTGCATAAAGCGGAGCAATAGATTTGCTGTACATTCCCATTATTCCAGCAGTTATGGTAAAATTTTTAATATTTTCAAATTGTTTTTGATACTGATATTCCCCATAACCAAAAGATGATTTGTTGGCTTGATTGTTATTGTTGTTATTATCTAAATAAGAGTACCTGCTTTTGAAACTGTGGCGGTTCCCGCTGTTGTCGAAATAGGTAATATAAGGGTCAAAATTAAACCCTGTAAAAATGGTAAGAGTGATGGCTCCCGGAAATGAACGATACAACCCCGAGTCGCAATTAAGAAGCAGGAGCGGATTGCCATAACGTGAATACATCGAATTCATATTTAATCCAAAACTTAATCCCTCAATTTTTTTTGACCGGTATCTTAAATTAGAATTAAAACGGATTCTGTTTTCAAACTTACTCAATGTCGGGATGGGCTTTGGATTTACTAGATATGTAAATAAGGAGTCGTTGTTCACTTTAGCCAGGTAAGCAACTCCATTAATATAAATAGTATCCCTGGTAATATTTGATCCCCTGTATTTTCCAACATATAATGTGTCTCCCGGCTGAGGCTCAGGTCCAACAAAACCATCATCAAAAAGGGCATTGCCTCCAATTACCAAATCAAGATTTTTAATTTTTCTTGAATGGAAAAAATTCATCCCTGTAATTATTGGGTTAGAATTCTTATCCCACCAGGCCGCATAACCCCGCTGTGGATTATCATAAACCCCGCTGTAAATATTAATTTTTGTTTTCGGCACATCTTTAGGGTATGCGGTGCGGATATTTATTACCCCGCTAAGTGCAGAGGAGCCATATAAAACAGAAGAAGCTCCTTTTATTACTTCAATCTGTTCCAAATTTTCTATGGGCAAATAATTCCAGGAGGGTCTACCCGCATCTCCCGAAAGCATCGGCAAATCATCCACCAGGATCATTACCCGGCTTCCTGCCCCAAAACTATATCCGCTGCCTCCCCGGATTTGCACCTCGTTATCCACCACCTGCACACCGGGAGATTGCTGTACAATTTTTTCCATGCTGGTAGTTGCTTTATTTTCCACCAGGCTGGGCTTAATAACCTCCATCGAAACTGTGATGTCCTCAATTTTCTGTTCAAACTTTCCAGCCGACACAACCACCATATCAAGTTGGGTAATGGCAGGCTCAAGAGGTATATTAAGAGTGGTTGTTTCTCCGGCTTTTGCGGTTACAACTTTGGTTTGCGAGGTATAACCAATAAAGCGGAAGGTAATGTTATGCTCCCCGGCAGCTAGTTTAAGCTCATAGTTTCCATCAATATCAGAGGCCACTCCGGTATTGTCCGAGAGCACCACGTTAACACCTATAAGTGTTTCTTTTGTTTTCGAATCAGTAATTTTTCCTTTTATTATTGCATCCTGTCCGAAAACAGTAACCGGAAAAATAATTGCAGCCAGAAAAATGGAGAATAAAATTTGTCGCATAAATAATGGGGTTTGATTTATATTTGCCAAATAGTGGCGCAAAATACAAAATTATTTTTCTAATAATCAAAAATGATAGACGAGGGGCTAAAATATAAAATTGGAATTACCCTGATGGATGGGGTGGGGGATGTTATTGCAAAACGCCTGATTGCTTATTGCGGAAGTGCTGAAGGAGTTTTTAAAGAAAAAAAAAGCAGGCTGATGAAAATTCCCGGAGTGGGGGCTATAAATGTTAAACCAATATTAGAAAACAATGTATTGCCAAGGGCAGAGGAAGAGATGGATTTTATTTCGAAAAACGGAATCAACACATTTTTTTACCTTGATAAAGAATATCCAAAACGGCTTAAACACTGCGAAGATTCACCTGTAATGCTTTACTCAAAAGGCAATTTGAATTTAAATAACCACAAAATTTTAAGTGTTGTGGGAACCCGGAATGCCACTGTCTATGGCCAGCGTGTTTGCGAAAAAATTATTGAAGATCTCGCTTTGCAAAATGTTTTAATAGTTAGCGGCCTGGCCTATGGAATTGATATTTGTGCACATAGGGCGGCCCTAAAAAATAATTTACCAACTGTTGGGGTGGTTGCCCACGGACTCGACAGGATTTACCCTTCCGTGCATCAGGGCGTGTCACAAAAAATGATGTTAAATGGAGGGATTGTTACTGATTTTATCAGCGGTACCAACCCTGATAAAGAAAATTTTCCGAAGCGAAACCGGATTGTTGCGGGTATGGCAGATGCTGTTCTTGTTATTGAATCGGCCCTTTCCGGGGGGTCACTTATTACTGCTGATATTGCCAATGGTTACAACCGCGATGTTTTTGCTGTACCCGGAAAAACGGGAGATGAATATTCTTCGGGCTGCAACTGGCTTATAAAAACAAACAGGGCAATGCTTGTTGAATCAGCTAAGGATATTGAGCAGGTGCTTGGATGGGAAATTAAGGAAAAAAAGAAAAAGAATGTTCAAAAAGAATTATTTACCGAGCTGGATGAAAACGAAAAAATTATTGTTGGCATATTGGAGGCAAAAGAAAAAATTGACATTGACAATCTTTCGGTAGAAGCAAAAATGCCCATGAGCAAAATTTCATCCCTCCTCCTTAATCTTGAATTTAAAGGAATGGTAAAATCCCTTCCAGGCAAGGTTTATATGATGAATTAATATTGTGAATGGAAAAATTCGATAATAAATACAGAATTCCATCAGCCCGCCTAAAAACATGGGATTATGGTTCAACCGGCAGGTATTTTATTACTATTTGTACCAAAGACAGGAAATCTTTTTTTGGTGAAATATTAAATATGAAAATGTTGTTGAATGAAACAGGAAAAATCGCAAACCAATGCTGGATTGATATTCCAAACCATTTCAAATTTGTTGAATTAGGCGAACATATTGTAATGCCCAATCATATTCATGGAATTATTATTTTAAATAATCCCAAACCGGTTTTATCCGTAGAGACAGGGCATGCCCTGTCTCTACCATCCCCGCACAACCCATCCCCGCACAACCCATCCCCGCACAACCCATCCCCGCACAACCCATCCCAACCATCCCCGCACGACCCATCCCCCCATTTCCGATTTCGCGATCAGGGAAAAAATACAATTTCGGCCATTGTCGGTTCGTTTAAATCCGCCACAACCCGATTGGTAAAAAAAATTGACAATGAATTTAATTGGCAAACCCGTTTTCATGATCACATTATTAGGTCAGAAGAGGCCTTTGTAAGAATTTCGAATTATATTTTAAACAACCCTGCAAATTGGGGTAAGGATAAATTTAATAATAATG
>JAHEZO010000007.1:0-3676 GCA_023250995.1 Flavobacteriales bacterium
ACCAGACTTAGGATCTGGCGCTTCACGGCATGGGGGTTCGAGTCCCTCCGCCCGCACAAATGGCTTAAAATTTTCTTTTCGAAACCGCCCTGAAAATTGTTTACCCATTTCGGGTATTAAAATGAAAAAAGCCCGCCCCGGTTACGATTCAATTTACCTAAATCTGGCTTCTCAACTTGCTTTGCGTTCTCATTGTGTAAAAATGCAGGTTGGTGCCGTAATTGCGAAAGATACCCGAATTGTATCCCTGGGGTATAATGGCCCTCCTGCAGGCACTCATAACTGCGATGAAGAATGGCCGGAAACAGGTTGCCCCAGAAGCGAAAAAGGAGGTTGCTCCCTGGCCTTGCATGCCGAGGAAAATGCAATTTTATATGCGGCAAAAAACAAGGTAGACCTTGAAGGGGCCACTTTGTATCTTACTTTATCCCCCTGCCTTCCCTGTGCAAGGATGATTTATACCACCGGAATTAAAAAAGTTATTTATCAAAATTCATATAGTGATTACAAAGGGTTTCAATTGGATGAGGGAGTTGAATTTCTGAAAAAGTTCGGAGTGAAAGTTTCAAAATTTTCGGTGGAAGAAAAAGCCAACCCATAAAATTCAGGGAAAAAATATTTCTATGATCAGAAACAACCGGCCTTTTATTTATTTCCCAATCCTTTTCGCATTGGTATTGATTTTTGGAATTTACATTGGGACCAAGCTCGACTTTTCAGTTAAGTCGGAAAGCGGAAAAGTTTTTTCCATCCCCCAGAAAAGGTCGAATAAGCTGAACGAAATTATCAATTATGTTGATCAGGAATATGTTGATTCGGTGAACAAGGACCAGTTAATTGATAAAGCAATCCGGGATCTTCTTCAGGAACTGGATCCGCATTCTTATTATATTTCAGCAGAGGAATTGCAATCAATGAATGAACCGCTGGAAGGGAATTTTGAGGGGATTGGCATTGAATTCAGCATTCAGAAAGATACCATTGTTGTAATAAATCCCATAACCGGAGGGCCTTCTGAAATCCTTGGAATACAAGCGGGAGACCGCATTGTAAAAGTGGAGGGAAAAAATGTTGCCGGAATTAAAATATCCAACAAAGAAGTTATGGGCCTTTTGAGGGGGCAAGGCGGCACAAAGGTAAAAGTTTCCATTTTCAGACATTCGGCCAATAAGAATATTGATTTTATTATTACCCGTGATGCAATACCAATTTTTAGTATTGATGTGGCAAACATGCTCAACAATGAAATTGGGTATATTAAAATAAGTCGTTTTTCGAAAAGTACCCATGAGGAATTTCTTTCGGCTGAAAAAAAGCTTTTGGAAAAGGGAATGAAAAAACTAATACTGGATTTGAGAGGCAATGGCGGGGGTTATCTTGATGCAGCAACAAAACTTGCAGACGAGTTTCTTGGCAAGGATAAATTGATTGTATATACACAGGGAAGAGCAAGACCTAAAGAAACTTATTTTGCAACTTCAAGAGGAAAACTTACAGATACTGAACTGGCAATTTTAATTGATGAGGGTTCAGCCTCAGCAAGTGAAATTATTACAGGGGCGGTTCAGGATAACGACAGGGGAACGATCATCGGCAGACGTTCATTTGGTAAAGGACTGGTTCAGGAACAATCTGGTTGGCCCGATGGATCTGCCATCCGCCTTACCATTGCACGATATTATACTCCAACGGGCAGGTGCATTCAAAAACCTTATGAAGAAGGAACCAAAAAATATTACGAAGATTATTATGAGTCATTGGCAAAAGAGGATTCGCT
Source organism: Flavobacteriales bacterium (assembly GCA_023250995.1). Classification (GTDB taxonomy): domain Bacteria; phylum Bacteroidota; class Bacteroidia; order Flavobacteriales_H; family JAHEZO01; genus JAHEZO01. The sequence continues at coordinate 1,778 of JAHEZO010000007.1, forward strand.
GGGAATTCCGGATACCTTGCCTGCCAATGATTCTATAAAATATCTCACGCCAAAGGGAAAAGTTCTTTACGGTGGGGGTGGAATATTGCCTGATATTGTAATTCCTATTGATACGGCAGACCGGTCTGTTTTTATTGCACAAATTAGCTATGCCGGATTATTTAATCAGTTTTCTTTTGAATATGCCGACAAAAAACGCGATTACCTGAAATCATTTATTTCACTTGAATCATTTGTGAAAAATTTTAACGTGGATTCAAAACTTTATTCTGAATTTATTGATTATGTGGGAAAAAATTCTATAAAAAAAGATACTAAAGGAATTACTCCAAGGGAAGAGAAGCAGATAAAACAAAGATTGAAAGCCAACATTGCAAGATATGGGTGGAATTACGAAGGCTTTTATGTTATTATGCAGGAAAACGACCGGTTTATTCAGCGTGCCATAGAAATATTGACCCCTCAAAATTAAACAGTTAATTATTAGTACTTTTGCTTACCACTAAAAAAAACATGACCCCTGATTCCATTTTTATAAAAAAAACAGATTACACTCCTGAAATTATTATTGATTCCGAAAAAAAAATTTTTGAAATTTCGGGAAGATCTTTGCCAGAGGAGGTAATGGATGTTTACAAATCGGTTTTAGAGTGGGTGGATAAACATGCCGGAATTTTAATTGCCGAAAATTATAAAGTGACAATTAATTTATTCTATTTCAATTCTCCCTCGGCAAGGGTGATACATAAAATTCTCAAAACCCTCGAGTCTAATTATTCCGGTCAGGAAGGGTTTTCGGTACACTGGCATTATGAAAATGAAGAAGAACTGGAGGATGCCAAAGATTTAGTGGATGAAATTAAACTTCCATTCACTTTTGTGAAAACCGAAGATGAAGGCTGAATAAAAATTGTGAGGTTCTCATATAATTTCAAAATACCGTTTTAATTCCCAGTTGGAAACTTTTTTAGGATCAAATTTTATCCCCTCTTTTTTAAATTGTTTCCATTCCCATTCCCTTGTCATAATAAAATGATCACTAAAATCTTTCCCGAATAATTCAGAGGCAATTTTCGACTTTTTCATGGCTTTTACAGCATCATTTAAGTTGCCAGGCAAAACACCATATTTGTAATCGCGATATCCATTCCCAACCGAAGCCGGCTGCAATTTTAGTTTATGTTTTATTCCATACAGCCCGCTCGCAAGGCAGGCGGCCATTACGAGATAAGGGTTGGTATCAGAGCCAATAACTCTGGTTTCGAGCCGGGTTGATTTTAATCCTGCAGGCAAAACCCTGAATGCAACAGTTCTGTTATCCACTGCCCATGTAAGTGTGGTAGGAGCCCACATTCCAACCACTAATCTTTTAAAACTATTTATGGTTGGGGCAAACATTGGCAATATATGAGGCAGGCAAAAAATCTGGCCTGCTATGTAATGTTTCATCAACTCACTCATCTCTGATTCTTTGTTTCCCGGGTTAATAGATTTACCCGCATTTGAAAAAAGATTTTTTTTCTTTTCTAAATCCCATAAGCTTTGATGAACATGCCCCCCGCAGCCAGGAAGATTTTCGTCCCACTTTGCCATAAAGCTTGCAACAAAATTATTCCGGTAAGCGATTTCTTTAACAGCTGTTTTAAAAAGAACCGCCCTGTCGGCAGCTTCAAGAATCTCCGAATAAGTTATGGCTGCCTCATAAACACCCGGGCCTGTTTCAGTATGAATTCCTTCAATGGGAATCTTAAATGCAGTTAAAAGGTCAAACAAATCATTAAAAAAATTAGTTCCCGGTTTGCTTGATGCCTCCTCAGTTGATTTTTTTTGTGAATGATAGGATGACCGGAGAATTGAGTACCCAAACATTCCGGGAGTAAGTGGTTTTAGTTTTGAAAA
>JAHEZO010000007.1:3746-38125 GCA_023250995.1 Flavobacteriales bacterium
TTTAGCGAATGGGGTGTTTCATAAAAATTAAACCATTCAAATTCCTGAGAAAAAAACGGAAAAAAGCCAAGCTCAATTGCCTGAGTTCTAATTTTTTTTAGTAAGTTTCTGGGGCAGGCAGGCAGCGATGGAAAATCAGCAAGAAAAAATGGAATATCACTATCCCAAGGAATTTTCCTGAAAGTATTCAAATCTATTTTTGCAACTGAATCAGGGTACCCTGTATGCCATCCTGTAATTTTTGAATTTTCGTAACAAACATCAGATGAATCCCACCCATAGGTTACATCGCAAAAACCAAAGCCATTCTCAACTGCGGATTTGAATTTTTCAATTGAAATTACTTTTCCTCTTAATATTCCATCAATATCAGCAATGGCCAGTTTTACCTTTGCCGAATTCTTTGATTTAAAAATTTCATCAACCATTCCCTTTAGGATTTTTTATTTTTTATTAAAAATATTATTCCTTGAAAAAAACTTTGTACCCGGCAAAACTTATTGCTAAAATACCAAAAAAAATAAGTGCAAGGAATGAATTAAAAATCGCCATTGACACAATAGAAATAAGTGCAATAATTAAAGCTATCCCGGGAAAAAACGGATACATGGGTACCAGAAAAGGCCTTTCCAGTTTTTCGCCTTTGTGATTATTTTTTGGAATTAAGGGATAATTTTTTCGAAGGTAAAAGAATGAAATCATCGAAATAATATAAAGCGCAAGTGCACCAAAGCAGGCAATGGTAATTATTTCTCCGGTTTTTCCTGAAAGCAGAGCAATGATTCCAATAACCATATTAAATACCAGGGCACTGGCAGGGGTTTCAAACCGGGGGTTAACTTTTCCAATCCATTCCGGTGCCAACCCTTTTCTTCCAAACTCATAAGTTGCCCTTCCACCGGCCAAAATAATTCCATGAAAGGATGCAATAAGACCTAGAAGACCAATGGAAATTAAAAGATGGTATAAAAAATTTCCTTCTCCAACTATTCTACCCAGAGCCAGCGGCAGCGGTGAATCCGAGAGCACCGGATTCCCACCATTTGCGGGTATGGAGTAAACAATGGCTTCCCATCCGGCCACTCCCACCGAAGAAATAAAAGTAAGTGCACATAAAAAAACCAAGGTAAGAATGGCTGAACCAAATCCGATCAAAACATTTTTTTGAGGATTAATTGTTTCCTCGGCAACATTGGCTACTCCTTCAATTGCAAGAAAAAACCAAATGGCAAAAGGAATGGAGGCAAATATGCCTTTTATTCCAAAGGGAAAGGCATTTTGCTGAAGGTTCGAAAATTCAAAATGCGGAAGCGTTACTCCCGAAAAAATTAACAATTCAATCACGGCAAGAATTGTTATTACCAGCTCAAAGGAGGCGGCAATTTTTACACCCAGAATATTTATTATCGTAAAAAGGAAATATGCCGAAATGGCAATCGCTACAACAGGTATTTTGGGAAAAAAGATGTGAAAATATGCACCTATTGCAGCAGCAATGGCAGGGGGAGCAAAAATAAATTCAACCAACTGGGCAATTCCGGCCACAAAACCCCAGTTTTTGCCTAAGGCTTTTTCGGCATAATCAAAAACACCTCCTGCTTTGGGAATGGCACAGGCAAGCTCTGTATAGCTGAAAGTGAAAGTTACATACATTATGGTGATAAAAAAAGTAGCTATACCGAGGCCCAGCGTTCCCCCTTCTGCAAGGCCCAGATTCCAGCCGAAGTACATTCCGGATATTACATATCCAACACCAAGTCCCCACAACATTAGAGGAGTGAGTGACCGGGCAAGGGTTTTGGTCTTTTCCATTGGGTAAAAATAATAATAGTGTGCTGTTAAATATTGTTAATAAGAATATTATTTGATGCATTAGAGTAATTTTGCAGTATTAAAACTCAACTCTTCATTGCCATTTAAGAATAATTCATAATAGGATTATTCATTTTGAATTTGATAACCTTAATGGTATTATCGTCATCCCTCCAAAAAAAATCCAGTTTTAAAATTGAATAAATTATTTATAAAATCACTTATCGCCACCATGACCATATCTCTGGTTGGTTTGATTGTTATTCAGTTATTTTGGGTGTCAACAGCTATTAACTTAAGAGAAACACAATTTTTAAAAGAGGTAAACCAGGCCCTTCAGCGTGTTGTTGAAAAATTGGAAAAGGAGGAGGCCATGAAAAAACTTCAATCCCATCAGGCGGGCAGGTTTTTGTTTTTTGAAAACGATTCTGTTCGCGGCTCGTGGGAGAATCTGGCTGATACTTCATTTCAGTATTTTGTAATGAAAGATGTTCAAAAAAGCGGGGATAAGATAGACATCAAAATTACCGAAGAGCAAAATGGAAAACGATTTTCAAAAACAATCACAAAAAACCTTTCAAAAGGAGATACCATCACCAGTCAGGAACTTTATGAACCGGGGTTAAGATTTGTTCCCGATACATCCGGTGAAGGAAAAGCCGTTGAAATGAAAATGAGATCCCGGCTGGCCAATAAAACCGCATTCGTTGGCGACATAGTTAAAAGTTTAATTCAGGTGAATCTTTTCGAAAAGATGGACGACCGGATAAACAAAGAAATGATTGACTCCCTCCTGAATGAAGAATTTTTAAATGTTGGGATTACCACCGGTTATGATTTCGGGGTTTTTGATTTTAAGGAAAAACTAATTTTTTCGCGCCAAAGAAACAAGGATGAAAATTTGGTCAATTCAAATTTACAAATCAGGTTGTTTCCAAATGATATCATTGATGATGCCCACTTCCTGAGAGTTTCCTTTCCAAGGCAAAAATCATATCTTTTGAAAACACTTTGGACTATGTTACTAATATCTGCCCTCCTGATTGCGATAATAATTTTTGTTTTTTCCTATACTGTTATTGCCATTATACGGCAAAAAAAAATAGCTGAAATAAAAAATGATTTTATTAATAATATGACGCATGAATTAAAAACCCCAATCTCTACCATCTCACTTGCCTGCGAAGCTCTAAAAGATGAAGAAATGAACCGGAACAAAAATCTTTTGAAAAGGTATATCAACATGATTGAGGATGAGAATAAACGGCTTGGAAACATGGTGCAGAACGTTTTACAGAGTGCGGTTTGGGATAAAGGTGAATTTGAATTAAAAAAAGAATCGCTTAATATTAATGCCCTGATTAAATCTGTGGCAGAAAAAACCGAAATTTATGTTAAAGAAAAACAAGGTCGGATAATTTTGGATTTGAATAATGACCACTCTATGGTGATTGCGGATAAAATTCATATTACCAATGTGCTTTTTAATTTATTGGACAACGCGATAAAATACACTCCCGAAAATCCTCAAATTTCTATTAGTACAATGTTCAATCCCCCCTCCCGAATTAATGCAAAAGGAGAAATAATTATTAAAATTAAAGATAATGGAATAGGACTTAGAAAGGAGGATCAAAAAAGAGTTTTTGAAAAACTGTACCGTGTGCCTACAGGAAATATCCATAATGTAAAGGGATTTGGCCTGGGTCTTAATTATGTAAAAACCATTGTAGAAAAGCACAATGGAACGGTTGGAGTGGAAAGCGAATTTGGGAAAGGAAGCTGTTTCTATGTAAAAATTCCGGTTTCGTAAAAAAACCTTATTTAAGGAAAAAAAAAAAGAAAAAAAATGAAAGCGAAAAATGAAAATAATCCGGTTGGCAACCATAAAGTGTTACTGGTTGAAGACGACATAAACCTTGGGGCAATTTTAGGAGAATATTTAGATACCAAAGGGTATAAAACCACATTGTGCCGAAACGGAGAGGAAGGATTTGAAGCTTTTTCCAGAGAGCAATTTGACCTTTGCCTTCTGGATATTATGATGCCAAAAAAGGATGGCTTTTCTCTTGCCCGTGAAATCCGGCACAGAAATAAAGAACTGCCTATTATTTTTATCACTGCCAAATCCATGAAGGAAGATGCCCTGGAGGGTTTTCACCTGGGTGCCGATGATTTTGTCACCAAACCTTTCAGCATGGAAGTTTTGCTCATGAGGATTCAAGCCGTACTCCGCAGATCTCAAAAATCAAAAACAGGCACCGATTTTTTTCAGATTGGGAAATATCAGTTTGACCATAAAAGGAATGTGATAACAGGAGATGGTATTTCAATAAAACTTACTTCCAGAGAAAGCGAATTATTGAAACTTTTATGTGTAAACGAAGATGTATTGGATAGAAATTATGCACTAAAAACCCTATGGGGTGATGATAGCTATTTTAATTCCCGAAGCATGGATGTTTTCATTACCAAACTCAGGAAGTATTTTAAAAGCGATCCCTCCGTTGAAATCATCAATGTTCACGGCCATGGTTTCCGGCTAAGTGTGAAACAATAAACACACTTGTAAATAATTTATTTACAAGATAATAATTTTTTTACCTTTGCACTCCCCATAAAACTCAAATAAAAATTTTATGAAAAAAACTTTTTTAAAACTTTTTTCTGCTTCCATTATTATTTTCCTTTGTGCTTGCGGAGGGAACAAAACGGAAGAACAGGCAGCAATTGCTTCTGACACGGCAGGAATTGAACCCGATGACTTTGTTTATCAAACGGAGCAGTTTGCCGATATTAAAATTCTTAGATATAAAGTGCCCGGATTTGATGAGCTTACCGGGGAACAAAAAGAGTTGGTTTATTATCTTTCAGAAGCCGCCCTTGCCGGAAGAGACATTGAATGGGACCAGAATTATAAACACAACCTCTGCATCCGCAGAACGCTCGAAAATATTTTCAGCACCTTTAAGGGAGATAGAAATACAGAGGATTACAAAAACTTTGTGGTGTATGTAAAACAGGTATGGTTTGCAAACGGAATTCACCACCACTATTCCAATCAGAAATTCGAGCCGGCCTTTTCGAAAGAATATTTTAAAGAGCTGGTAAAAAATTCTGACCAGAAAGGATTTCCTCTGAAAAAAGATGAAAATGTTGATAAGCTGATTTCAAAACTTACTCCCATAATTTTTGATCCTGCCGTAGATGCAAAAAAAGTAAATCTGGATCCAAATGCTGATTTGGTTAAAACTTCGGCTGTTAATTTTTATGAAGGGGTTACTCAAAAAGAGGTGGAGGAATTTTATGGTGCCATGAAAAGTCAGGATGAAAAAAGGCCAGTTTCTTTCGGACTAAATTCAAAGGTGGTAAAAGAAAAGGGAAAGATTGCCGAAAAAATTTGGAAGGTGGGGGGATTATATTCTGCAGCCATCGAAAAAATTGTTTTTTGGCTTGAAAAAGCAAGCAAAGTGGCCGAAAACGATGCCCAGAAAGCTGCCCTGGATAAGTTGATTGAATATTACAAAACCGGGGATTTGAAGGCTTTTGATGATTATAGCATTTTATGGTTACACGATACCGGCTCGGTGGTAGATGTTGTAAATGGTTTTGTTGAAGTTTATGACGATCCAATGGGGAAAAAAGGAAGTTATGAATCGGTGGTTTCAATAAAAGATTTTGAGGCATCCAAAAGAATTTCAACCATTGGCAAATCTGCTCAATGGTTTGAAGATAATTCCCCGCTGATGGAAGAACATAAAAAGAAAAATGTAACCGGAATTTCAGCCAAAGTAATTAATGTGGTATCCGAATCGGGAGATGCTTCGCCCTCTACGGCTATTGGTATCAATTTGCCCAATGCCGACTGGATAAGGGCAGAACACGGCTCAAAGTCAGTTCAGCTTGGAAATATTGTTTATGCCTACCAGATGGCTTCAAAAGGAGCTCCCCTTATTCAGGAATTTGCTTTTTCAAAAGAAGAATTGGAGCGCTCCGAAAAATTTGATTCTTATGCGGATGTACTGCACACTGATATGCATGAAGTAATCGGGCATGCGTCAGGAAAAATTAATGATGGAGTTGGAAACCCTGACGAAACATTGAAAAATTATGCTTCCACACTTGAGGAGGCAAGGGCAGATTTGGTTGCACTCTATTACCTGATGGATGAAAAGCTGATAAAACTCGGAGTGATGAAATCGCTGGAAATTGGAAAAGCAGGGTACGATGATTATATCCGCAATGGAATGATGATTCAGCTTACCAGGCTTAAACTTGGCGACCAGCTCGAAGAAGCACACATGAGAAACAGGCAGCTCGTTGCTTCCTGGGTTTATGAAAAAGGCAAAACCGAAAATGTGGTGGAGAAAAAACAAAGAGATGGAAAAACATTTTTCGTGGTGAATGACTACCTTAAATTAAGAACCTTGTTTGGCGAACTTCTTAAAGAAATTCAACGCATTAAATCAGAAGGAGACTACAATGCCGGGAAAAATTTAGTAGAAAATTACGGTGTTAAAGTGGATAAAGACCTTCATAAAGAAGTTTTGGACCGATACACCAAATTAAACATTCCCCCTTATAAAGGATTTATCAACCCTCAATTGAAAGCCGTAAAAAATGAATATGATAAAATCATTGATGTTGAGATCGAATACCCTATGAGTTTTAGTGAGGAAATGCTTTATTATGCAAGGGAGCATTCCTTTCTTCCTACCTATAATGAGTAAAAAAAAACCGGCCAAAAGCCGGTTTTTTTTTACTTCAAACTAGTTAAATTCATGCACTTTATCATCCTAAATTATTTCCAATCTAATATTTCGCCCTTTCTTTTATCCTTTTTATTTTTTTTCCGTCTCTGTATTCAATGGTTGTTTCAAATTCCTGGTTCTTGTCGTATTCTTTCCAAACCCCGTTTTTCCGGCCATTCGCATAACTTTCAACAAGCCAAAGTTTACCGTTTCTGTATTCTTTTTTGCTGAAATTTTTAAGTTTTCTCCTTTTCCCCTTTTCCGTAAGCCGATAACTTAATTCATCCATGGCTGTAAAACTAAACTCATATTTGAGCTCTCCCTTTTTGTTATAATGCTTTTCCTTTCTCAGGCTGTCGTCTTCCATGGGAATATTATCCAAAAGTTTTAGCTTTCCGTTTTTGTAATAATGTTTCCATTCCCCAACACGGTAAAGCAAAACCGGAAATTTGTCATATTGCTTTCCCCAGTATTTTCCATCCGTACGGTTATTTTCTTTTTTATATTCCCAACCCTCTTCCTTCACATTTTCATTTTTATATAATACCTGAGCATAGTGAATTCCTAAAATTCTTTTGTCGTTTTTTATCTGAAAATAAATGGTGCTGTCAATTTGCTGGGCAAGGCAAATTGAAAAACTTGTTAAATAAAATATGAAAAATAATTTTCCCATTTCTTCACCTCTTAAGAACCTATACCATTTAGACATTTATTTTCATTTCTTCCTTCCCGCACCCATGATCCCTAAAGAAACCAGCCCACTTTCTATTGAGCTGATCCTTTCAGGGAAAAAAAGGGTGAGGGTAGGAAAAGATTGTTTTATATTTCTAAATGGTATTATTTAAATGTAAGTTCATTGCCAAACATTATTAAGTTTTCCAATTCCATTTGCAAATTTTTTGCTGTTTCTTCATCCTTCACCGGAAAGGCAATTCTTGAATAAGTGGCCTTTTTTTTCTCCCTTGACAGCTCTCTCCCAATGCATCCTTTTCCGTATCTTTTTTTCCACCCACCTTCCAATCCTTTAAATTCAATGCAATGAACTGCAACCGATTTTTCTTCGGCAACATAATGAACATTGTTCCGGTCAAGGGCATCAATAAATACCCTGTCCACTCTATAAGGAACTCCATTATCATAAAAAGTAATAATGAGTTCCTCCTTGTACTCCATTTTGCAATCGCTTCCCAAAAGCCGGTTTATTGATCCAATGCTCTTGTCAATATTTTCGTAAATTTGGGCATGATTCCATTGTGCTGAAATTTTTTGAATTCCGCCAAAACAAATTGAAAATAATATCGTTATCCTGTAAAAACTTTCCCCCATTGGTTTCCTTGCATATCAAAAATAAAAATATAGTCCTGATTTTCCTAATTTTTTTTGCCATTTATTATAATTCCTACTCCCAAACCGGGCCTGAACAAGGTTCGGTTAATTCTAAAAACAAAGCTTTTAAGAAAGGCGAGGTTCTAGAATACAGAGTGCATTACGGATTTGTAGATGCAGGAACCGCCAAAATTGAAATTAAGGAAGAAGACAAAAAAATTGCCGGTAGAAATGTACTTCACGCCATAGGTACAGGAAAAAGCCATTGGACTTTCGACTGGTTTTTTAAGGTGAGAGATAAGTATGAAACTTATATGGATGAGGAAGGATTATTTCCCTGGTTGTTTGTAAGGCGAGTGGATGAAGGGGGGTACCATATCAAGCAGGACTATGCTTTTTTTCAAAATAAAGATACCGTTGACAATGGTGCTGGAAAAAGGTTTGCCATCCCCCACGGCACTCAGGATATGCTTTCCTCCTTTTACTTTGCACGCAATATGGAATTAAATGATGCCAAAGCAGGTGATATTTTTTCGCTGGAAGCTTTCATTGATGATTCCGTTTGGACCGGTAAACTAAAATTTCTGGGAACAGATACTGTTGAAATAGATCTTGGAAAATTCAGCTGTTTGAAATTTGCACCCATTGTTCAAAAAGGAAGAATTTTTAAAAAGGAGGAAGATTTAACTCTTTTCATTACCAATGATAAAAACAAAATCCCTATACTGGCCGAGGCAAAAATTCTTGTTGGATCGGTAAAAATGGAACTGCAGAGTTATTCCGGGCTTGCCTATCCGATTTCAAAAGTAAATTAACCGATCCCTTCGGTTTTTTCCACATTCCATTGTTCGAAATTTTTATCGTTCAATAAATTACTCTCTCCGTTTTGAAATATTATTGCACATATTTCATCATGCTCAAATTAATAAAATATTTTCTTTTTGGCTCTCTGGTAATAATTGTATTGGTTAATTTCTATTTTCACCAAAGCAGCGTAGAAGCAAGCGAAGATCAGGAGATTTTAAGAGAAGATTCGGTTGATCAGCTGCCGAAATTTGATGAATTCGGGTTTTCGGTTGACTCCTTTATTACACAAAAATCTATTCTCAGGCCAAATCAGTTTCTATCGGATATTTTACTTTCTTATAAGTTACCATACCCCCAAATAGATAAACTCGTAAAAAAAGCAAAAGAGGTTTTTGATATCAGAAATTTAAGAAGCGGTCAAAAATATTCGGTGCTTGTTTCAAAAGATGATTTGCAAACTCCATGTTACTTTATTTATGAGGAAAGCCCCGTAAAGTATGTGGTTTTTGATTTAAAGGATACCTTGCATGTGTATGTTGAAGAACGAGAGGTTGAAACGATTATAAAAAATTCCGGGGGAATCATCAACTCTTCTCTTTATGAAACAATGCAGGAAAATGATCTGGATGCGGGCTTAGCAGCCAAGCTGGCTGAAATTTATGCTTGGACCATTGATTTTTACCGCATCCAGAAAGGCGATTGGTTTAAATTGATTTACGAGGAGAAGTTTGTAGAAGGGAAATCTATTGGTACAGGAAAAATCCTGGGGGCAGAATTTAGTCACAAAGGAGAACCCTATTATGCCTTTAATTATTTTGATGGTTCCGAAGAGGGATATTTTGATGAATCGGGAAAAGGAATGAAAAAAGCATTTTTAAAATCCCCGCTTAAATTCAGCCGGATTACTTCCAGGTTCACCCTGAAACGATTCCATCCGGTTCAAAAAATTTTCAAAGCACACCTTGGTACTGATTATGCAGCTCCAAAAGGAACCCCCATTTTATCGGTTGGCGATGGCACCATTGAGGAAGCGGGTTACAAGCAATTCAATGGCAATTATGTTAAGGTGAAACATAACAGCACCTACACTACTCAATACCTCCACATGTGTAAAATTGCCAATGGAATCAGAAGAGGTGCCCGCGTAAAACAAGGTGAGGTTATTGGATTTGTAGGAAGCACCGGACTTGCAACGGGGCCACATGTTTGTTTCCGTTTCTGGAAAAACGGAAAACAGTCAGACCACCTGAAAGAAAAATTTCCTTCCTCCGATCCGGTGAAAAAAGAACACCTCAGGGAGTTTTTAATAAAATCCTCAGAACTCAAGAAGACGCTTGACGAAATGGACAAGACCAAAGCCACTGTTTAATCCAGAAGGCAGATAAATAAAATAACCACTACTGGAAATTAAAAAAAGTTTTACCACAGAGGGCACAGATTTTCACAAAGATTAATTATTCTGTGTTTCTCAGTGTACTCCGCTACTCTGTGTTGAAAAATTTTTTTTACGCTACCCAAGTGCAAATTTTCTGCTCACCTTAAATTTTTCGCACCACGCTGGCCCGTATTTTAGGTCTTAATCCGTTGGATTAATTTTCCTTTGGGGCTTGGAATTTGGTTCTTGTAATTTGGAACTTTTTTAATCCGGGCCCACCTTAATTTTCTTTCTAACCAGCGTTCCTTTTCGCAATATTACCTTGTTGGTGTTGTTGAATTTGCTAACCTGATTTTATTATATTTGCTTCAAAGTCTTTTTCATGAAAATTAAAAAAGTCATATTAATTTTTTGGCCTTTATTTTCATTTCTTCACAGTTATTGTTCTTCCAGTACAACAGTTAAAGATGGAAATTGGGCGGATCCTGGCGTTTGGAGCCCCGCACGGATTCCTGTATTTTCCGATTCAATTATTATTTCACATAAAATTTTTTTTGAGGAAGATATTTCAATTTTACCCGGTGGTTTTTTAAAAATTGAACCGGAAGCCTCTCTTTGCGGTTTAAAAACTATTAAAATTTCCTGCAACGCAGGTTTTGTTAACGATGGTAAACTAAGTGCTCAAAATATTATTTTGGATGGGAGTGGTGAAAATACGGGTGAGGTATATGTTTCGGAATTCCTTCAGGTTAATTCCTGCGGCAATATGTTTTCTTTTGGGTCCATTACAGTTGGCCTTGAATATAATTGTAATGAAATAGGAAAAGACACCTCCCCGGATCTCCCCGAAATTCCAAATCTTATTCCTGATACATTACTTGTTTCCGATTCTTCTTCGGGAAATTTGAACTTAAAAGTTTTCCCCAATCCTTTTGTAAATGAATTTGAAGTTTCGGGCAGAATTCCCGAAAATGAATTTGTTACGGTTTCAGTTTACGATGCAATTGGAAAACTTGCAGCTGTTTTTTACAATCAAAAACACCCCAAAGGAGATTTTCACAATTTTATTTCAACACGCAATATTGCATTGGGGAACGGAATTTATTATTTACGATTCACTTCCGGTGAAAACCTAATTCTTCGGAAGATTATCAAATCGGAATAATTTAAATTATCTGGCGGGATTTTGTGCTTTAGCTGTTTTGTGGCTTTGTTTTCAAAACAATAATCCGTCTTTCAACTTTCATTTTATGCAAAACTCATGTTTGTATAATTTCTTTTTTCTTACCTAAAATAAATTCGTTAAAAAGAACAATTGCTCCGAAAACCCCTAATAGCAAAGTGTTAAATCCATACATTGCAATTTTTGAACTTGCCGGATTAAGCCGGCTGATAAAATATAAGGTAACCGAAGAAAAAAAATAGAGAAAGAATTTTTTCAGATTATATGGAACCCGGTAGTTTTTTTGGCCGAAATAATACGAAACCAAAACCATTGAAGCATAACAAATAAGAGTGGCCCAGGCGGCCCCCATATATCCCCAAACCGGTATTGTTAAATAATTTATCATAATGGTTAATATAGCCCCAAAAACCGAAATGTAAGCTCCAAACCTGGTGTTACCGGTTAATTTATACCAAATGGAAAGGTTGTAATAAATTCCAAGGCAAACGTTGGCCATCAATAAAACCGGTACCACTCCCAGGCCGGCCCAAAAATCTTCATTTCGAATAAAGTGCTTGATAAAATCCAGGTAAAGCATTGTTCCTAAAAAAACCGTAAAACAAACAATGGTAAAATAATTCATTACGCGGGCATAAATTTCTTTTGCATTTGTCTCCGTTGACTGTGAGAAAAAAAACGGTTCGGCTGCATAACGGAAAGCCTGAATAAACAAGGTAATTATTATGGATATCTTGTAACAGGCACCGTAAATCCCCAGTTGGGTAAGGGTGGCTGATTCACCTAAATTGTCAATCAGCATTCTTTTTATCATTATCCGGTCAATAGTTTCGTTTACTATACCCGCCAGGCCGGCAATAAGCAAAGGAAAACCATACCAAACCATTTCCTTCAAAAGGGGTGAAATGATTTTTATTTTTGCTTTTAACATTTCAGGTGCAAGCAAAAGGAATTTTACAACGCTGGCTGCAAGATTCGAAATAAATACATATCCTATTCCAATGCCGGGGTTATAAAAAGTGTCAATAAAAAAATTATGAACCCCCTTGGCATGCATTGGCAAACAATACCAGAGAAAAAAAACATTCAACCCAATGCTTACTGCTACATTAGAAATATTTACAAAAGCAAACTTTAATGCCCGGTTTTCAGCTCTGAGTTTTGCAAGTGGAATGGAAGAAATTGCATCCAGGCCAACAATTATTGCAAACCAGGTTACATATTGAGGAAAATCTGAATACCTTAACCAATGAGCTATTGGCTGCCTGAACGATACGGTAAGAAAAATAAAAACAGCGGTACTGATGAACAATGAAATTAATATGGTGCTGAACACTGCTGCTTTGTCCGACCCTTCTTTTGAATTATATCTGAAAAAAGCGGTTTCCATTCCATAGGTCAGAAAAACCACCAGAAAAGCCACATAGGCATACATCTCTGTAATTATACCAAACTGAAGGGGAATAAAAACTGATGTGTGAAGGGGAACAAGAAGGTAATTGAGAAACCGGCCAAGGATGCTGCTTAGGCCGTAAATGGCTGTTTGCCCTGCAAGGTTTTTAATTTGTTTCAAAAAGGAATTAAAAAATTTGAAGCAAACTTAGTTAACAAATCCAAATGGTTTCAAAATCTATTTGCTACTTTTGCTTTAAAATTCATTTAAAATGAACTTATCAATTTTTTTATGGTCCCTTGGGGCCCCCGAAATAATTATTATTCTTGTGGTGGTTCTCCTCCTTTTCGGAGGGAAAAAAATTCCCGAATTGATGAAGGGTTTGGGAAAAGGAATCAGAGAATTTAAGGATGCATCCAAAGGTGTTGATTCAGATGTTCCTGAAAAAAAGGAGTAATTATATTTTCGTATAATTTTTCTTTGCCATTGAGATATTTTCAGTAGTTTAAAAAATTTCACCGGGCTTCCCCTCAATATCCACCCTTTTTTCGTACCCTTCGTCTGTAAATAATTGTTGGCCTTCAGAAGCTTTTACCGCCAGAAAATCACACCGGTTGTTTTCCTTGTTTAATGCATGGCCTTTTACCCAGATGAATTTTACCTTATGTTTTCTGAAAACCAACAAAAATCTCTTCCATAAATCCGGGTTCATTTTTTTAAGAAAGTTTTTTTTCTCCCACCAGAATACCCACTTTTTTTCAATGGAATCCACCACGTATTTTGAGTCGGAGTAAATAATTACTTCCCTCCCCTCTTTTTTAATTGCCTCCAATCCTGTTATCACACTTAGCAACTCCATCCGGTTATTGGTTGTAAATCGAAATCCCCTTGAAATTTCCTTTCGAAACATACCCGAAATCATTACTACGCCAAATCCTCCCGGGCCGGGGTTTCCCTTGGCTGCTCCATCCGTGTAAATAATAATTTTTTCATCTTTCATGATGCAAAAATAATTTTTCCTTTTTCCCGGGCTTTAATTCTTTCCCAAGAGGTCTCAACCAAAAAGATCCCTAAAAACAAAATGAAATTTTAACAGCCGCCAGGTATGGCAACCGATTCCCTCCCTTTGCGTCTTTTTTCTGTGGTTTGACTTTCTCTCAAAAACATTTATTTTTTTTTAGATTTTTTTGGCCTTGTTGATAGTAATTTAATTTTTATATTTTTGTATGCTTGCAGAATATTTTTAACTCTGGTGCCAATGAATTTTTTATACTTTAAAGTGCGTTCGCTTTTTTCGGATTCAATATTTTTTTCAAAGGCAGGTTGGATTTTTGCCCTTTTTGGTTTTGGAATTTTGAATTTGGATTTTGTCTTTTTTGCCTCAGCTCAGGAATGCGGATATATTTACGTTACCCCCAATGGTGCCACCAGCGGGTTAACAGGTACCAAAGCTAATCCTGCAAAATTTTCATTCGGTCTTTCTCTTGTAAGTACAACAAACAAAATAATCCGCATGGCTGCCGGCACCTATTCTTTCAGCAATGCCATTAACATTCCTTCCAATGTAATTATTGAGGGTGGATTTAATTCGTCCACCTGGGTTAAAAGCAATGCTACCCCCACCATCATCTACCGCGACAGTTTAAATAACCTTTCAAACCCAAACCGCTTGGTTGGTCTTTCCTGCATAGGGGTTTCAGGTTTCCGCCTCCTCGACCTTACCATTAATATTGCAGATGCAATTGGCGATGGGGTTACTGTTTATGGAATTTACGTTAACAACTGCACTAATTATGTTATTTCACGCTGCAAAATAAATGCAGGGGATGGGTCGGATGGTAACCCCGGAACCCCAGGCATACCGGGAATGGATGGGGATACAGGAAAAGTAGGACAACCCGGAGTAGATATTGGCGACTGTTGCCGGAATGGTGGCCTGGGGGGCTGCTGTTCCTTTCCCGGAAGTTACTCGGGTGGTAAAGGAGGAACTGGCGCAGTCAGAGGTGGTTTTGTTGTTAATGTTTACACTGGCATCGGCTGCCCTTGGGATACTTGCTATTATAACAAACCCTTAAGCGATTATACCAATACCGGACTCCCGGGCCTTTTCGGTCAGGGTTATGGTGGAGTTCCGGGAGGCAATGGTGGCGCGGGCGTTTGTCAATCGCAGTATTATCAACAACAATGTTACTCTGATCCCGCTCAAAATGATGGTGATGTTGGAGATCCCGGAATTGATGGCAAAGATGGGATAAACGGTTTGCAGGGCATTGATTCCTACTCCGGAGGATTTTATGTACCCGACAGCGGATCAGTAGGCACCGATGCTCTCCCGGGCGGTGGTGGTGGTGGTGGTGGTGGCGGTGGGGCTAAGGGATGCGAATCAGCGGTTTTAGATCCTGAAACAGGAGATACAATCAGCTATGTTTCGGGCTCTGGCGCAGGTGGCGGGGGTGGCGGTGAAGGCGGGCAGGGCGGATTTATTGGTGGCGGAGGCGCAGGGGCAGGTGGATCTTTTTCAATTTTTGTTTGGGCAAACGGAATCAACGGGGTGGTAAGAGACTGCTCTTTAAATCCCGGGCAGGGCGGTCAGGGAGGAAATGGGGGAGTTGGGGGAGCAGGGGGACAAGGAGGTGCAGGGGGAAAGGGAGGAAACCTTTACAATGATTCAACTGGAACTCATAGTTGTAACACCGGGGTTGGAGGAAAAGGCGGTGCCGGAGGTACCGGTGGTAAAGGGGGTGACGGTGGTAAAGGTTCAGATGGTGATAGCAAAGCACTGTACCAGCAACCTGGTCAGGAACCCATCCTTCTATCGAATATGTATAATCCCTTTGAACCCACAGTTACTGCCACTTTTTCGGGTTGCTCAAATTCGGATGTAACCTTCACTACCAATGCCACCGGAAACATTGACTGGGTATTTGGAGTGGGGGCCAATCCTTCTACCGCCTCCGGAGCCAATGTTTCGGTACAATACGACAGTGGAATTCCCGGGTTCAGGAGCATTACCCTTGTGGTTGATGGAGTGCCTTACCCTCTGGCTAATTTTATTAATATCCCTACTGACTTTACGCCACCAAAAATTAAATCATCCAAGAATGTGGTTTGCGTTGGCGATGCGGTAAATATTTTTACCACCGAAACGGCCACCACCTATAATTGGTCCATTCCCGGAGGGTCAATAACCACTTCATCCCTTCAAACCCCGGGGAACGTCACGTTTTCATCCCCCGGAATAAAAACAATTTCCTTAACTACTACGAGCTGTTGCGGAACCTCCGTAACCACAAAAGATATTGAGGTAATAACTTCTCCCACTATTGATATTGGTAATGATACTTCAATGTGCTTTACGGATGCTCTTCCATTGCTTGATGCCGGAAATCCGGGAGCCACCTACCAGTGGTTTTTTAATGGATCTCCTACCGGGGATACCTCTCATACGAAACAAACTGCCGAACCGGGTTTGTATTCCGTTATTGTTAGTTACGGGAGTTGCTTTAACAGCGATTCCATGTATCTTGATATCTACAATAAGTTGCCCATTGATCTTGGAACGGATATACTTCTTTGCACTGGTGATACCCTTCCGGTATTAAATGCCGGCTTAACAGGAATGCAATCTTACCTCTGGACAATGAATTCAAATCCCGTGGGTATGAATTCACAAACTCTTCAAACCATTGGTGCCGGAACTTATATGGTTTCGGTTACCAGCCCTACCGGATGTATTGGAAAAGATACAATTATTCTTACCATCAAAGATCCCGAAATTGAATTGGGAAATAATATCACCGTTTGTTCCAATGAACCATTGCCGGTTTTGGATGGCGGAAATTCCGGTTGTACTTACTCCTGGGCTTTAAATGGCTCGGCAGCCGGAACCTCAAAACTCCTTCAAACCACCGCAGCAGGTTTGTATTCAGTAACGGTTACGAGTCCTGCCGGATGTTCAACTTCCGATAATCTTACTCTTAATGTGGTTCCGGCCCTTATTGCCGCTTTCACTGTTCCCGCCTCTGCCATGGTGGGTTCTTTTGTTTCTGTAACCGATAATTCAAGTCCGCCTCCAACCTCATGGAATTGGAATTTTGGTGATGGTTCACTGAATGAAAGCCTTCAAAATCCAATTCATATTTATACAGAAGCAGGCCAATACGCCATTTTTTTAATTGTTAACAATGGTACCTGTTCTGATACAATTACTACTGTTATTAATGTTCAAAATGATTGTTCTGCTCTTGGTCTTACTGCGGCCTTCACTCAATCAGACGATACCATTTACCTGAATGGTTTGGGAATGGTAACCCTGAATAATACTAGTTCAAATTCAAATTCATGGCTTTGGGATTTTGGTGATGGCCAAACATCAACAGAACAAAACCCAACCCACGTTTATGCCGATGAGGGAACCTATACTATCACTCTTACTTCCTTCAATTACAATTGCTCAACCATGGTTTCAGGATTTGAAACCGTTATGTTGTATCCTTTAGGAATTTCCGAATCAGACAATACCTCTGGCCTGTGGAAGGTCAAAATTCTTCCCAATCCAAGCAACGGAAAGTTTTTTGTTTCATTAAGCCATCCCCCCTCAGAAAAAAATACGATTTCAGTATTAAATGTTTTGGGAGAAACGGTGTATAAATCAATTATTCCAAATCCGGGAAATGAAATTGATTTATCCTCTCACCCTAAGGGCATTTATTTTTTTAAGGTTGTTTTAAACAAGGGTTTGGGAGAATTTGAAAGAGAAATTATTAAAAAAGTAGCAATAAATTAATAAATGAAAACAGTAAGGGCTTCCATCTATTTTCTATTTTCCTATTTCTTTCTTGGCCTTTTTCATTGGACAGGTGCAGGGAGTGAGGCTTTTAGTCAGCAATGCACCGTAATTTACGTTACCCCTAATGGAGCCTCTTCAGGAAATGCCGGAACAAGGTCTGCTCCTGCCTCTTTTACTTATGGTCTTTCTCTTGCCACTTCCTCAGATAATAAAATCTTCATGTCCTCGGGAACTTACAATGTTTCAAGCCCCGTTCAGATGAAGGGAAACCTGACTATTGAAGGTGGGTACAATTCAACCACCTGGAAAAAAAGCAATTCAACGGCAACAACCATTTACCGCGATAATTCAAATCTTGAAACCAATCCCAGCCGGATTGTTGGGTTTTATTGCAGTAATATTTCAAATTTCAGGTTTCAGGATTTGACCATCCGCACCGCAAACGCTTCTGGGGGGGGTATTTCCACTTATGCAATGCACATCAGCGGATGCTCCAATTATCAGATTGTAAGATGTAAAATTCAAAGTGGAAATGCCGGAAACGGGACTGTTGGGACCAATGGATCAAGCGGAATGGCAGGAAGTGCCGGGTCAGCAGGCGAGGACGGGTCAAATGATGACCTTGGACCGCGGCAGGGAGGAGCAGGGGCCTCAGGAACCTTTCCTGGAAGTAATGCCGGAGGCAAGGGGGGAGATGGTGGCGACAGAGGAACTGCCGAATGTGCTTTTTGCGGTGATCCCATTCACGCTACCAATGGATATCCCGGGCAAAACGGAATGGCAACTCCTCCCGGAGGAGGTGGCTACGGAGCTGCAGGAGGCCAAAAAATTGTAGTTTGTACTTATCCCACAACCCCTCCGCGGACCACTTTAAATGATGGAGGAGTGGGAACAGATGGAGCTGATGGTATTGACGGTCTCATAGGTTCAATTGGGGCGGCTACTTTCTCCGGTGGATTTTTTATTCCCGGGAATGGGGGCACCGGAACCAATGGAACAAACGGACATGGTGGCGGTGGTGGCGGTGGCGGTGGTTCACTGGGAGGAATTCCCTATGATTGCCTTTTTGGCCTTCCTCCAAACTGGAATGGCACCGGTGCCGGGGGTGGTGGGGGAGGAGAAGGAGGTCAATTTGCATCCGGAGGAACTGGAGGTTCGGGGGGAGGAAGTTCTTTTGCTTTGTACCTTTACAATAATGGGGCAGGAAGTGTTATTAAAGATACCAAACTAACCTCAGGGGTTTTCGGAATTGGGGGAGCAGGTGGAAATGGCGGTGCAGGAGGAAATGGCGGGGCCGGGGGATTGGGTGGTGGGAAATTCAATACCCATGTTGGAGCAGGCGGTGATGGTGGAAAAGGTGGAAAGGGCGGAACCGGTGGAGGTGGTGGTAGTGGCTCAGATGGAGTTTCCTATTCCCTTTACGAAGACGGCACAGGCACACCCGTTTCAATGCAAAACATTTATTCTCTTCAACAGCCCTTTGTTTATGTACAAAATTCCGGCTGCACCAATTCTCCTGTTACCTTTTCTACAAATGCTTCTGGTACTGTGATTTGGTTTTTTGGGGCCGGGGCTTCTCCTGCCTCGGGCAGCGGGGTTACAGCTACCACAAAATATATCACCCAGGGAAGAAAAACTTTTACAATGGTTAACAATGGCATTTCTTATACGTTTACTGATTTTATTGAAATTTTTGGCACAGGAACAGGCATGACTCCCTCTATTTCTTCTGCCGATTCGAGCCTTTGCCTTTCCGACTCAGGAACCTACTCCTGCTCTGCAGTGGCCGATGATTACATATGGAATGTGGTGAGGACCGGAACACTTGATACTACTCTTACGGGTCCCTCCTTGCAAAATCTTACCTTTACTTTTGATTCGGCAGGTAGCTATATGGTGATTTTGAAAAGCGTGAATTATTGTTGCGGCCCTTCCTTCCCAGATACTTTTATTGTTAATGTGGGGGATTTGTATCCGCCTTCAATAACCATTCAGTCAGAGGATGCGGCCAATATTGTGTGTGATAGCGGCTCCTTCACCTTCAGTGCAACGGTTTCAACTGTAGGGATTAATCCCACTTACCAGTGGATGGTTAACGGAAATCCAGCGGGTGGCAATTACCCCATTTTTGTGGCTAACTTCCTCCAAAATGCCGATAGCGTAAATTGCATTGTAACCTCTTCCCTTGGCTGCTCAACTGGACTAAAGGACACTTCAAATTACCTATCAGTTACCGTAGTTGCATTACCCGTTGTTACTTGTACTTCCGATTCTTTTTTCTCAGGCGAGCCTACCAATTTCACTTCAAGTGTTACTACCGGAGGGAATTCACCTTTCACATACAATTGGAGTTTTGGAGATTCCTCTCTTGGTTTTGGCAACTCGGTTTCCCATATTTACCAGCTTGCCGGAACGTATAGTTATCAGGTAGATGTTACCGATTCAAATGGTTGTGCCGGAAGTTGCAATGGAACCCTTGTAATTGCAACAAAGCTCAGAGCTGATTTTACTGCTAACATTACCAGTGGCTGCGCTCCCTTGCAGGTAAATTTTACCAATAACAGCGTTTATGCCATAACCTATCTTTGGGATTTTGGAGATGGTACAACTTCGGTTCAAACCAATCCTTTTCATCTATATACCAATCCGGGATTATTTACAGTTACCCTGATGGCTTTTGGGGCAAGCGGAACCGATAGTTCTTCGGTTTCTAACCAGGTTTATGTTTACCCCAAGCCGGTGGCAAACTTTCAGGCAATTATTGTTCAAACGGGCGATACCGTTTATTTTGCCGACAACTCAGTGGACGCATGGACGTGGTTCTGGAGCTTTGGCGATGGAGGTACTGATACAATTCAAAATCCTGTTCATGTTTATCCCTCTAACGGAACTTATGATGTGATGTTAATTGTAACCAACGGGTATGGCTGCTCAGATACAACCTTTAAGCCCTCCTTTGTAACAATTGCAGTAGGGCAAAGTGAAATTCAGATTTCAGATTTCGGATTTCATGTTTTTCCAAACCCGTTCAACAATGAAATAAATATTGCCGTGGAGGGAAATCCGGAAGGTATTTTAAATATCTCCCTGAAAAATGTTTTAGGACAAACAGTTTTTTCACAAAATAAAAATATTGATTCGGGCATTATTGTTTTGCCAACGGGCAACTACCGGCTACAGGACAACGTCTATTTTCTCGAACTTGATTTTAACGGGAAAAAAAATTATTCAAAACTGATTTTTCAGGAATGAAAAAAAGTAAAAAAAGCTGGCAAGAAGAAATATTCATCAATAAATCCTTATCGGGAAAAGTGGTGGCTATTTGCGATGAAAAAATTGTTGAATCGGCTGATTCGTATTTTTTACTGTTCAAAAAAATAAAAAACATCCCATCTTACCGTTTCTTTTTTGTGCCTGAAAATATTGACAAGTACCGAATACTCACATTAAAAAAATGAATTTTATTTTAAAATATCCTGCAAAAAAGAATCCAGTTGGCATCCTTTATTCTATTCCAAAGGCTCGTTCTCCTTTAGTTATCAGAGCCGCCTTTTTTCTTTTTTCTTTTTTCTTTGGACTTGGAATTTGGGATTTGGGGTTTGGGACTTTTTCATTCGCCCAACAATGCAACATCATCTATGTTACCCCGACCGGAGCCTCCAGCGGTGCTGCCGGAACCAAAGCAGTTCCTGCATCTCTCCCCTATGCTTTCACCCTTGCCAGTGCAACAAATAACCAACTTTGGCTTGCAGTAGGAAATTATACTATTTCTAATGAGCTGCCAATGATAAGCGGAATTACCATGGAAGGAGGTTTTGACCCTTCAAACAATTGGAAAAAAACGAATTCACTTCAAACAATTATTTTCAGAGATGCCAACAATTTAGACCCTACGCCCAACCGGATTGTAGCAGTTGAATGTTCTGGAATAAGCAACTTCAGCATTCACGATCTTACCATTATTACTTCTGATGCTGCCTCAGGTGTTGCCACCAGTACCTATGGGATTCATCTTTCAAATAACTCCTCCTATATTCTATCCCGCTTAACTATTACAGCAGGAAATGCCACAGATGGGGTGGATGGAGTTCCGGGGGCCGATGGAATAAACGGAGCAAATGGTCAGTTAGGCCAGCCGGGGGATGAGGATGGGGGTTGTTGCACAGGAGGGGGCGCAGGAGGTTCCGGTTCCTACCCAGGAAGTAATGCCGGGGGAAATGGGGGTGACGGAGGTGCCCGCGGAACAGGGAAATGTTTTGGAGGGAGCAATAGTGCACCGGATGGAGCGACAGGCCAACCTGGTTTGGGAATCTTAGGCACTGGAGGTGCCGGTGGTACAGGTGGACAAGGAAATTGTGGAATTGGAATTTCACTAGGTTGTGATCAAACTCCTGCCAGCGTAGGAGCGGATGGGGCTGATGGAGCCGATGGTGCTAATGGTGCTGATGGCGCAAATGGAATTCCGGTATTTGGAGCTTATTTTCTCCCTGGTGATGGAATGGATGGTATTCAGGGAGACCATGGTGGCGGGGGTGGCGGTGGTGGTGGTGGTGGTTCACAGGGTTGTTTAATTACCTGTTTTGGAAATAACAACGGTGCCGGTCCGGGTGGAAGCGGAGGAGGAGAAGGCGGAGAAGGCGGCCATGGGGCAACGGGGGGAAGCGGGGGCGGTGGTTCTTTCGGAATTTACATTGATGCCAATGGAAATGGAACATATCTTAAAGATTGCTTTTCCACCTCAGGTGTGCAGGGAATTGGAGGATTGGGGGGAACCCCCGGTGGAAATGGAGGCGGAAGCTCAGGAGGTGCTGCAGGAGTAATAGGTTGCGATATCGGAACAGGCGGGGCCGGAGGTGATGGGGGTAAAGGCGGTAAAGGGGGTAACGGTGGCAATGGTGCTGCGGGTGTTAGTTTGCCACTCTATGAAGATCCTGCAACTGTTTCTATTGCACAATCAGATATGAGAGCAACTGTTGAACCGGCCATTTATTTACAAAATACCGGTTGCACCTTTCACGACATAAATTACACCACAAACGCCACCGGAATTATACAATGGTTTTTTGACGGTGGCTCGGTTCCCCTGAGCGGTACGGGAGATTCTGTAAAAACTCAATATACCAGCCAGGGACGCCATTCTATAACTTTGGTTGTTGATGGGGTACCTTATATGTTTACTGATTTTACAGGGATTTTTGCCGATGGAACACCCCTTTTGCCAACCATTACCGGACCCGACACTGTTTGTCCGGGAACCACAGGAAATTTTTCCGCAACCTTCCCCACAGTTTTTCCGGTAACGGGGTATGACTGGAAAATTTATAATCCCGGTTCCATAAGTCCGGATCAGACCGGAAATTCGGCAAATTTTTCTTATTCTCTGTTTAACACCCTTGGTAGGTATTTAATTACTCTTCAAACACAGTCGCAGTGTTGCGGATGGTCAAAAATGGATTCATTTTATGTTGATATTGTTCCGTATCTTACTGCCGATGTTTTTGTTTCGGCCTCTGCCGGGGCCGTTTGCAGCGGTGAAACCGCCACATTTTTCGCAGTGCCGGTAAATGGCGGCAACAATCCCACCTTTTTGTGGAACGTGAATGGAGCAAGCACCGGGGTTACAACAAATTTCTTTTCCTCTTCTACTTTTAATGATGGGGATAATATTACCTGCATCATGACAAGTTCTTATCCCTGTCCGTTAAATTCTCCGGTTACATCCATCCCGTTTTCAATTACTGTTTATCCTCTTCCAACTGCAACCTGCTCTACTGCGGGTGCTTTTTTGGGAGCAAACACCAGCTTTAGTGCCACACCCGGAAACGGAACATCTCCTTATGCCTATAATTGGGATTTTGGAGATGGTGGCGTTGATACGGCAGCCTCCCCTACCCATTTATATGGGGGAACCGGCACCTATTCTTATTCTGTTTCTGTAACAGATGCAAACGGTTGTACGGGGGTATGCACCAACACGGTTGATATCATTATTGCCCCTTATGTTTATGCCGGTTTTACTTTCAGTTCAGTGATTGTGTGCGATAGTACCACAGTCCAGTTTACAGATACTTCAATTGGAGTTCCACCAGGGAATCCAACCAACACATGGCTCTGGGATTTTGGCGATCAGGGCACTTCAATTTTGCAAAACCCATCACATACTTTTACCGCCCCGGGAAATTATTCGGTTACTTTAACTGCAGGGAACGGAGTTTTCACAGATACATACATTGCTGCCAACATTGTTCCGGTTCTGATTGTTCCATCAGCAAAAATCTCATATATTACAGATACTGTTTGCCTGCCTCTTGGGGCTCAGTTTTTTGATATTTCATCCGGGGCGGCCGGATGGCAATGGGATTTTGGCGATTTTACCTCAACATCCACTTTGCAAAATCCTGCACACACATATATTAATGCCGGAACATATACCGTTACATTAACAGTTACCTCAATTGATAATTGCACCGCCACGGCTACGGCAGGGATGGAGGTTCTTCCTGCCCCCACTGCCTCTTTTGTGCAAAATGACAGTTCCCTCTGCAGTGGAGAAAAAATTCTTTTTACCGATAGCTCTACCTCTGATGTAACCAAGTGGGGTTGGGATTTCGGAAACGGAAACATTGATTCGGTGGAGGCTCCCGGTGAACAAACTTACGATACACCCGGATGGTATAATGTTTCTTTAAAAGTTCAAAACGCACTTGGATGCAAAGACGATACAATTATTTACAATGCGGTTGAAGTAAAACCTCAACCCCAGGCTTTGTTTACACCCGACACCACTGAAATTCTTTTTCCTGACAATGATATTGCCCTTACCAACCTAAGCTCTAATTATACTTCCTGGATCTGGGATTTTGGAAACGGGACCATTGATTCCACCAACTTTAACGCCACCGCTGTATATAAAGATTCGGGGGAATATATCATAACGCTTTACACTACCTATGAATACGACTGTAAAGATACCATGTCAATTAAAGTGATTGTGGTGGACATTGAGGCCATTTATTTTACAAATTCCTTTACCCCAAATGGTGACGGGTTAAACGATTTGTTTTATGTTTATGGCAATAACATCTCTGAATTTAAAATGTACATTTTTAACCGGTGGGGCGATAATATTTTCGAAACAGATGATATGAGTAAAATGGCAGAAGGAAAATATGGAGGGTGGGATGGCAAGGTAAAAGGAGCAAAAGTTCCCGATGGAATTTACCCTTTCAGAGTTGATTATAAAATGAAATCAACCCGCAACAAAGTTTTCACCAAAATTGGTTCGGTAATGGTTTTGCAAAAAAAATAATCAGGAGCAAGGGGAAAACCTCTTCCGGAAATTATCATTTTATTATTTTCCCTGAGTATTTTTTTTGACCGGCAACAACTTCAATAAAGTAAATACCCTTGCTGATTTTATTTATGTCTACTTGCTTTTGGAAAGTTCCTTTTTCAGAAAGGTCCTCAGAAAAATAAACTCTTTGGCCCAAAACATCTGAAAGCGAAACACTAACCATCCCACCAAAATTTTTTTTCACCGAAATAAATAAATACTCATTTGCCGGATTTGGGTAAGTCTCAAGGGCAAAAATTTCAAAGTTTTTTTGTAATCCGGAGGGGTTCGTTTTGCCCACTTTTCCGATAAAAAAATCTTTACTGCCTTTATTCAGAAGAGGTGTAATTCCAATAGTTGCATCACCGCTTGATGTACCAGTTACATAAATGATGTCTTTATCGGCAACAATGTTTTTTCCGGTAAGACTGCTGTCGCTCGTGCCCACTTTGATATTCCATGAGATTGTTTTTAATGAATCGTATTCAACAATAAACATTTCTTCTAACCCGGGATGAGAGTTTTGCAAAGTGTCTTTCCCCAAAGGAAGAGTTGGGGATGTAAAAAAGCCCGTAAGCAAGGTACTTTTGTCAGGCCCGGAAGTAATCCCCGTTACGCTTTCATCAAATGACCCCCCATAGCCATACCCATAAGCCACTGTGCCGGAGGATGCATCCAACCCCTGAAAATGAATATCTTTGGCCTGAACGTTTACCAATACAATTACATCAGAGGTAATGGTTGGGCTGTCGAAGGATCCTCCAATTTCAATTGTTTGGGTTGAAAGCGAATTAATAATATTCCCAAGGTCATTGCCGCTGCCACCCTCACCCTTTCCCCAAAGCGGGTTTCCGGAGGAATCAAATTTAGCAGTAACAATATCAGCACCCCCTGCATTGGTTAAATTGGAATTTCCAATTGGAAGGGTGAAGCTTTTATAATCTCCCGTTATGTAAACATTTTCACTCTGGTCTGTTGAAATATCCAAGGCTTCATCATCCTGGGTATCTCCAATTCCTTTAGCCCAAATAACATTTCCCATTGGGTCCCATTTTGAAATAAAAATATCTTTCCCTCCCTGGTTGGTAAGAAAAAAATTTCCAAAAGGAATGGTAAAGCTTTTATAAAATCCTGTAACATAAAGATTGCCGCTTGGTCCAGCACAAATCGCTGTGGCAACATCATCATTGGTATCTCCGGCCACTTTCATCCATTTTACATTTCCAAGGGAATCAAATTTTATTACAAAAGCATCTGCATGGGTGCTATCGGTACTTTTTAAAGAATCGCTTCCAATAATTAGAAATGGGCTTTTAAACCATCCCGCTATATACACATTTCCATCAGGATCTGAGGAAATATCATTTACCACATCATTCCCGGATGAAATGGCGGTCCGGGCCCAAAGAATATTTCCTGAAGAATCTGATTTAATGATGAAAATATCTTTTCCTCCGGTGTTGGTCAGAGTTGCATTTCCTATAGAAAAAGTGGGACTGGTAAAATATCCGGCCACAAGGATGTTCCCATTGTTATCAAGGGCCATCCCGTTAGCTTCATCATCACCTGAACCTCCACCTGAATTTACCCAAATCCAATTTTCTGATTGTCCCTTTGAAAACAAATAAAGTCCGAAAGAAATCAAAACCAAAACAATTTTTTTGTTCATAAAGCAGGATAATTTAAGTACAGAATTTTAAGCAAAAAGATAAAAAACATTGAAAAAATTCATACGTGAATTGCTAGGTGTTTTATGGGCCTAGTTTGGTTCAAAATAAAATTTACATGACTACAATTGGATTTTAAAACCCGGACAAATATCTCCGGTTAGATTATTTGATGTTTCCTATTAATTAAAAAACAATAATAATTGCAACATTCTCATTGGCAGGCTCATAATAAAGGTTCAAAGATAAACTAAATAATTACTGAATTTGAAAATACCGAAGAAAAAGTTTTCAAAGCCGCATTCACACTTTCAATATTTTCAATAATCAATGTTGACTTTAATTCTTTTTCTTTCAGCCGGCAAATGGTTGGATGCTCTTTAACAAAGTTGATTATTTTTTCGAAAGCGTTTACTTCAAGATTAATATACCCTACTAACATCCTGTTTTTCAAAACTAATTTTTCAAAACCCAGGTCCCGGGCAATCCATCGCAACCGAATGGTATTGATTAGGTCAACTGCCGGAAGGGGAATTTTTCCGAAACGGTCTATAAGGTTTTTTTCAAAACGTGTGAGGTCCGCTTCATTATCCAGGCCCGATAATTCCTTATATAAAGCCATTCTTTCACTCACATTATTTACGTAATCGGAAGGAAGCATAATTTCAAAATCGGTTTCAATAAGGCAGTCGGGCCCTGATTTTAATTCTAATCCCCCTGCAAAATCCATTTTTTCATTTTTATTTTTTTCAAGCGGGGAGTTAACGGAATGTTCATGCTCCAGTTTTAATTCTTGCATGGCCTCATTTAAAATTTTCTGATACATTTCATAACCAATTTCGGTAATAAAACCGCTCTGCTCGGCTCCCAGCATATTTCCGGCACCTCTGATGTCTAAATCTCTGAGAGAAATGTTGAACCCACTTCCAAGATCCGAAAATTTTTCAATGGCATTCAGCCGTTTTCTTGCGTCATCCGAAATTCCGGAAAAGGGAGGGGTGAGTAAATAGCAAAAAGCTTTTTTGTTTGACCTCCCCACCCTTCCTCTCAGTTGATGTAAATCGCTGAGGCCAAAATTATGCGCATCATTTATTATTATCGTATTTGCATTGGCTATGTCGAGTCCCGATTCAATAATTGCGGTTGAAACAAGCACATCACAATCATTTTCAATAAATTTGAGCATTACCTCTTCTAACTGATGGCCTTCCATTTGTCCGTGAGCAACTGCTATCCGGGCATCGGGCACAAGGCGCTGAATCATCCCCGTAACCTCATGAATATTTTGAATTTTGTTGTGAACAAAAAATATTTGCCCTCCCCTTGAGATTTCATAAGCAACGGCATCCCGGATGGTTTCTTCATTAAAACTATGCACTTCGGTTTTAACAGGATAGCGGTTTGGAGGAGGAGTATTTATTACTGATAGATCGCGTGCACCCATGAGCGAAAACTGGAGCGTTCTTGGAATGGGTGTAGCTGTGAGAGTAAGCGTGTCAACATTTTCTCTTAAGGTTCTAAGTTTCTCCTTTGCTCCAACTCCGAATTTTTGTTCTTCATCAATAATCAACAACCCCAATTCCTTAAATTGTATGTCTTTTCCAATCAACCGGTGGGTTCCGATAAAAATATCGGTTTTCCCTTCCCTGAGTTTTTCAAGAGATTCCTTTTGCTGTTTTGTTGATTTAAAGCGGTTGATGTAATCTACCGAACAAGGGAAATCTTTCAACCGATCGGTAAAAGTGTTAAAATGTTGAAGTGTAAGGATGGTGGTTGGAGCGAGAACCGCAACTTGTTTCCCATCAGTAACAGCTTTAAAAGCGGCTCTTATTGCAATTTCGGTTTTGCCAAAACCCACATCACCACAGATAAGACGGTCCATGGGCGAGGGTTGTTCCATATCTTTTTTTACATCTTTTGTGGCTTTAATCTGGTCGGGTGTATCTTCATAAATAAAAGATGCCTCCAGTTCATTTTGCAGATAGGAGTCGGCAGAAAACTCAAATCCTTTTTCGGCTTTCCTTTTTGCATAGAGTTTCACAAGGTCGAAGGCAAGCTCTTTAATTTTCTTTTTTGTCTTCTGTTTTAAAGCCTGCCAGGCCCCCGTTCCAAGCTTATTTATTTTGGGAGTGGCCCCTTCTTTACCCGAATACTTGGCAATGCGGTGTAAAGAATGAATACTTACATAAAGTATGTCATTGTCTTTATAACGAATTCGTATTGCTTCCTGCGGTTTCCCGCCTGCATCAATAATTTCAAGTCCGTCAAAAATGCCAATCCCGTGATCAATATGGGTCACAAAATCGCCTTTTTGCAAACCGGTAAGTTCTTTTAATGTTATTGCCTGTTTGGCCTTTTGGTATCCTTCTTTAAGATGAAAACGGTGGTACCTTTCAAAAATCTGGTGGTCAGTATAACAGGTTATTTTTTTATCATGGTCTACAAAACCTTCATGAATAGGAAATAAAATAGTTGAAAAAAAGGATGCATTTATTTCCGGTGGAGTTAGTTTATTTTTTTCAGCAGAATCCCCATTAACCATTTTTTCTTCATCCTCATTTGGAAAGGTTTCACCCTCCCCGCTTTGTTTTTTCTTAAATAATAATGTTTCCTTTTTTTGAAGGTCATCAAAAATGGCATATAACCTGTCCAGTTGTTTGGAGCTCCCTCCAGCAATAATATTTTTATAACCTGCTTTATGATTTTTCAAAAGATTTTCAAAAATCAAATCAAATTGTTTCCTGAAGGCCGGTTGGGGGGTTTGATTGTATTCCACAGTAGAGACAAGGCATGCCTTGTCTCTACTGTGGTTTTGAAAAAATGAACCGGTACCGAACTCTATGGTTGAAAAACCGGGGATTTGGTTTAAAAACAATTCTTTTGAACAATAGAGTTCTTCTGGAGCAAGGTGATCGAGCGGGGAATCTATTTTCTGAAATTCAGAGCAGGCCTTTTCATATTCCTTTCCGATTCTTTCGGCAATCATACTTACATTTTTTATCCATACAATGGTGTTTTTGGGAAGGAACTCTAAAAACGTTTGTCTGCTCTGTTTCAATATTTTTCCCTGAACATTAGGAATAATTGAAATGCGGTGAAAAGGTTTAACTGATAATTGGGTGGCCGGGTCAAAACTTCTAATTGATTCAACACTTTCACCAAAAAATTCTATGCGGTAAGGCAAATCACTGGAAAAAGAAAAAATATCGGCAATTCCACCCCTGATTGCAAACTGGCCGGGATCGGTAACAAACTCCACCCTTTCAAAATGAAATTCAATAAGCAGCTCTGAAATAAAATCAAGCGAAACGCGCTCTCCAGTTTTTAAAAAAAGTGTGTTTTGTGTGAGATTTTTTTTGGTTACCACTTTTTCACAAAGCGCTTCGGGATAGGTAACAATTATTAAGCTCAGTTCGGAAATTTTTCCCTCTGCAAATCGGGTATTAATTGTGTTTAAAACCTCCGAACGATGCAACACATTGGCATTGTCTGTTTTCTCGGTTTGGTAAGGAATCCGGGAAGAAAAAGGGAAGAAAAAAAATGATCCGGATGGTAAATTGAGTGGTGATTGACCCGGAGTTGAATAGGAATTAAATTCTGCTTCCAAATCATTATAAAGGTATGCCGCATCTTCTTTATCTGAACAAATTACCATATAGGGGTTTTTCACTTTTTCAGATACTGCCTTTATCAAAAGAGAAGCTGCCGAGCCTTCAATTCCTTTAATAAGAATTCTTGCCGGTTCCTCAAATTCTTTCCCTTCAATTGGCATGAGGGTGTTGCAAATATGATCCGTTCGTTCATCGGTAAAAAAAATATTTTTTAGTTCAAAAATTGTCATGCCTTAAAAAATTAAGGTTTCAAAAGTAGTATTATGAATTAAGGTTATTATGTAAAATGAATCAATAAATTGCAAACCCTCCAGCCTTTACTGTTACAAACAAAGAAATTCAATTTTTTCTTTTCTTTAAATTTAATACCTTTATCACGCCTAATTATTCAAACGGTTTTTTATGCAATTTTTTTATCCGTCATTAAAAAAATGTCGAAATCAGAAGATTCGTTTCTCTAATCTCCTGATTTTCTTTTTCCCTATTCTTTTTGCCGTCCACTGTGGAAAGGTTTATTCCCAATCCGTGGGAATCTTTGGTTCCACCAACTTGGGAGTAAATAATACCGGGGCCAAAGGAAATACCTCCTCTGTTTTTGATATCAGTGCAAATGGAAAAGGGGTACTAATTCCCCGAATGACAGCAGCTCAGATCTCTGCAATGAATCCCCTTCCCGAAGCAGCTCAGGGGTTATTGGTTTATCAAACAGATGCACCGGAGGGCTTTTATTATAACACCAGTATTACCACCATTCCAAACTGGGTTTTGCTTGCTGCAGGGGGAACCAACTGGCTCCTTACAGGAAATTCGGGAACCACGGATGGAACAAATTTTATAGGCACAACCGACAATGTTCCTTTTAATTTAAGAGTGAATAATGAAACAGCAGGGAGAATTGACCCGACCCTTTTTAATACTTTTTTTGGCCACCAGGCGGGTCAAACAATTTCCTCCGGTGGCCGAAATGTATTTATTGGAGAAAAAGCCGGTTTCAGCACCACCACCGGAGTCCGGAATAATTTTATCGGATACCGGGCAGGGTTCAGTTCCAGTGGAGGGTCGGCAAACTACAACCAGTTTTTTGGCTATGATGCAGGCTATACAAATACCTCTGGCTCCCAAAATCTCTTTATGGGTTACGCAGCAGGTTTTTTGAATTCTACTGGTGTAAATAATCATGCAGTGGGGTACCTTGCAGGAAGAAACAATAATGGCGACAATAATTTTTTTGAAGGGTATTATTCGGGATTCGATAATACCAGCGGGAGCTCCAACACCTTTATTGGTTTTCAGGCAGGCCAAACGGATAATGCGGCAAATACAAATACCACCGGTTCCAACAATACCTTTATTGGGTACAATGCAGGGTCAGGTTCACCCACCCAGCATACAAATTCAGCAGCCATCGGGTACCATGCTAAAGTGGATGCCGATAATTCAATGGTGCTGGGAGGTACCGGAGGCTACGTAGTAAATGTGGGAATTGGAACAACCGTTCCCACTTCCAAATTACATCTTCATAATTCTGCTTCAACCGGACTTTCAATTTCAACCAATACAAATCTGGGTACCGGAAATGATGTTGAATTAATTTTTAACAGTGATCTTGATGGCACTCCGAACCCAGCCACCATAGGTCAATATAATGATGGTTCTTTAAGATTTTCGGGTGCTTCAAATTTAGTTACCCCGGATATGGCAATAGATGATGCCGGGAATGTTGGAATTGGTACCGCTTCCCCTTCTGCAAAGCTAGAATTAAAAGGAAGCTTAAAAATTGTTGATGGCACCCAGGCAAACGGACGTGTTCTTACCTCTGATGCCGGAGGCCTTGCAACCTGGCAAACTCCTTCCTCCGGGGTGAGCGGAAGTGGTACCCAGAATTATGTTTCTAAATGGAACAATGCCCCAGGAACATCCCTTGGAAATTCTATTATTTACGATAACGGCACCAATGTGGGGATAGGAACTTCTTCCCCCGGACTCGTTGGCGGTTCGGCAAAATATTTAACCATTTCTTCAGGAAGCGGGTCCCCTGGAGCTGCTGATAATGTTTCGGTTGAACTAAATGGAGGAAGCAATTCTTCCAATGGAATACAAAATAAAGTTGATTTTGTTGCCCGGGCGACTGATGGGGCAAATTACAACACCGGAAGGATTGAAATGTCAAATACCTCCGGTTCCACCAATCAGGGAATAATGAGGTTTTACACAAGGGATGCTTCATCCTTAGCAGCAAGAATGACAATTTTGGAAAGTGGAAATACCGGAGTGGGGATTACCTCACCCGCTGCAAAATTTCATATTTCAGGAGGGTCAGGAATATTCAATTCAAAACTTTTACGGCTTGAGGGGGATTATTCTTCTCTTGGGCACTACCAGCAATTTGATTTTTCGCGTACTGCAGATGGAGCTGCAGTGGCCGGAATAAGAAATATTTTTGATGCTGCAGGGCAGTGGTCTCTCGATTTTTACGGAACTACAGGCGGAACCCCTTTTTCAACGGCAATTATGAGAATGCAAGGAGATGGAAATGTTGGAATTGGAACCTCTTCCCCCTCAGAAAAACTTGATGTTGCAGGGCGAATAAGGATTTCTGCTCTAAGTGCCCCGGGGATTTCGACCGACAAACTTTATAATGTTGGAGGCAACCTTTTTTGGAACGGAACTCAGTTAAATGCTTCTTCCCCTGCATGGACAATAACCGGAAATTCAGGAACCGTTGACGGAAACAATTTCATTGGAACAACCGATGACGTTCCTGTAAATTTCAGAGTAAATAATGAGAAAGCAGGGAGAGTTGAGAATGATGATATTGATGGGATTAACGGTGGAAATACTTTTTTTGGTTACAGATCTGGAAATTCAAATGTGGTAGACTTGGCAGGAATTCAGGGATTGTACAATACAAGCATTGGATTTAATTCCTTGTCCTCAAATGTAAACGGCCTATACAATTCCTCTGTTGGTAAGGCTTCTCTTTATTCAAATTTTAATGGAAATTTTAATTCGGCCATTGGGTATGAAGCCCTTTTTGCAAATGTATCGGGAAGCTATAATACAGCCCTTGGTTATGGTGCTGGCTATAATAATATAAATGGAGGCAATAATGTTTTTCTGGGAAATCAGGCAGGGTTTAATGAGACAGGTTCAAACAAACTTTATATTGCTAATAACAGTGCTGACCCACCTCTGATTTACGGTGATTTTTCTACCGGACAAATTGGACTGGGAACTTCTTCGCCATTGGCAAAATTCCAGATAACAAATGGGTCTTTCGTGGCCAACGGCAATACCGGCAATACCCCAATTTCTGGCGCAGGAACCAGAATGATGTGGGTGCCGGCAAAGGGGGCATTAAGGGCAGGTACAATTTCCGGGACTCAATGGAATGAAGGTAACATCGGTTTTTATTCTGCTGCATTCGGTTCAGATAACACGGCAAGCGGGGATTATTCTCTTGCCTTTGGAAGAGGCCAGACAGCAAGCTCTTCTTATTCATTTTCCGGAGGGTATATTGGAAATGTTTCTGACGGACAGGCAACGTTTGTTTTTGCCGGAAATCCAATGCTAACCAATGGAAATGCAGGGGTGGTAATGTTTGGGGATTGGAATTCTAATTCATTTACGGCACCCGGAGGAATTCCAAACAAGATGTATTGCCGCTTTCAAAATGGCTATAACTTTTATACAAATAACAATAATACCGTTGGTGCAACATTGCCTGCAGGAGGTAACGCCTGGGCAGTTATTTCTGATTCAACAAAAAAAACAAATTTTATTTTTCCTGATGGAGAATCCTTTTTGCAATCCATAAGCAAAATGCACCTGGGCTCATGGAATTATAAAACCCAGGAGGCCGAAAAATACCGCCACTATGGCCCCATGGCCCAGGAATTTTTTTCTGCATTCGGCCATGATAAATTCGGAACCATTGGTTGCGATACTTTAATTAACAGCAGTGATGCAACAGGAGTTGCTTTCATAGCAATTCAGGAACTCGAAAAAAGAACTGCAGATCAACAAAAAATTATTGAATCTCAATCTCTTCAGATTCAAATATTAAATTCCGAAAATTTGCTTTTTAAAGCTGAATCAGGAAAATTGAAGGAAGAAAATCAAAAGATTAAGGCCGACATGGAATTGATAAAACAACAACTCGGCATTGGAGTAAAAGCTGAAAAAAAATAATTCCAATTTACCCTCCCTTTAAAATCCTATAGTCAAATTTTTTTATGAAAACAAAGCCAAAAAATTCTTAAAGAATTTTTGAGTGATTTAGAGATTTGGTTTTTTGGTGGCAGGATCAATAAAACGGACATTTTTTTTATA